>JADCEX010000052.1 GCA_020249825.1 Roseomonas sp. | reverse complement strand
GCGTTCGCGTGCGGCGGGCAGGAAATGCGCGCCGGTGCTGTCCGCGCTGGCGCGGAGCGTGAAGTATTTCAGCCCACCATCACCGGGCGTGATCGGCCCGTATCCCGTGCAGGCGCCGGCGAAATGCGCCATGATCGGCCCAACATCATGCCGGCCAATGCGCCCGCCACCATCCACCACCACCTGGAATTGATCCACAAAATGGAAATGCGGATGCACAACGGCATTCGGTTCCTGTTCCACGAGGAAAGCTTGCGGCGGCCTGATTTCACCGGGGGCGGGCGGAATGAAGACCTCGGCATTCATTGCATTCGGGTCAACGGAATTGGAGGTTTTCGGCGATGGCGGCGGGCCGAAATAATCCGTCCGCCAAATGCGCCCACCGCCCGGCGCATTGCGCGCGAAACGTGTGGGCGCCGCCAGGGCCAAGGCATTTGCGTAAATCATCCGCCGCTACTCCCGCTTCCTGCCAATCCTGCCCGGCCTGTTGCGGAGGCCGGCGGAATGCCGCCATATTCTAGCATCTGAAAGGTGCCACTAAGCAAGGCGCCACGCTTGGGAGGGAAGAAAATGCGGGCATTCCGGGACCATCGCCGAGTATTTTTCGCGCTGTCAGCAATGTTGCTGGGATTGGCAGCGCCGCTGCCGGCCGCGCAAGCGCAGGAATGGCCCAATCGGCCGATCCGCATTCTGGTGGGCTTCCCGCCCGGCCAGGCGACGGATGTGATCGCTCGCCTGCTTGCCGAACGCCTCACGGAAAATCCTGGCTGGTCCATGTTGATTGACAATCGCCCGGGCCAGGGCGGCAGCCTTGCCGCGGCGCAGGCCGCGCAATCAGCACCCGATGGCCATACGCTGCTGTTGAGCGCGACAGCACCATTGGCGACGAACCCCAATCTTTACGCCAATGTCGGCTATGATCCGCGACGGGATTTCGCGCCGATCAGCCTGGTCGCCAACCTGCCCTTTGTGGTCTTCGTCAATCCCAATGTTGCGGCGCGCAACGTCGCGGATCTGATTGCGCTGGCCAAGGCGCGCCCAGGGCAATTGACTTACGCAACTTCGGGCAATGGCACGACTTCCCATCTGATTACCATGATGTTTGCGCGCGCGGCAGGCGGGTTGGAGTTGACCCATGTGCCCTATCGTGGCGGTGCGCCGGCGCTGACCGATCTGCTGGCCGGGCGCATAGACATCATGATTGATACCGAGCTTTTCGCCCTGCCCCATATTCGCGAAGGCCGCGTGCGCGCCTTGGCAGTAACCACCGCGCAGCGCACCGCCTTGCAGCCGAATTTGCCGAGCCTTGCGGAATCAGGACTTGCGGGATTTGATGCCGCCGCCTGGCTTGGCCTTGTTGCACCGGCAGGCACGCCAAGGCCGATTGTTGAAAGGCTCAATCGCGAATTGCACCGCATCCTGGCGGAACCCGCAACGCGAGAGAGGCTTTCGGGCCTGGGCGCGCAAGTGATGACCAGCACGCCGGATGATTTCCTGGCTTTCATGCGCAGCGAATATGTCAAATGGGGCAATGCCGTGCGCGAGAATAATGTGAAGCTGGATTGATCGCGCGATGACCGAGACTGCCTTTAAGATATGGGAATGCGCGCTATGCGGCTTCATTTATGATGAAGCGAAGGGCGCACCGGAAGAAGGCCTGGCGCCCGGCACGCGCTGGGCAGATGTGCCGGAGGATTGGACCTGCCCCGATTGCGCCGCAGGCAAGGCGGATTTTGAGATGCGGTTGCAGGGGTGATGCCCCAAGGCTTGTCAGGCGCGCGCCAGAAACGCCCTTAGCCTGAAGGCAGCATCGGCATTCACCGCATCTTCCGGCATTTCCCCGCGCGCCAGGGCTGCGATCTGGCGCACCGTATCCATGGCTTGGTGTTCCATCGCCTCTGGCGTCATGCCGCCAATATGCGGGGTCGCCACCACATCGGCGCGGGCTGCCAACAATGGATTGGGCCTTTGATCCGGCGCGCTACCAACATCCATGGCCGCACCTGCCAGATGCCTGGATTCAAGCGCTGCCATCAGCGCCGCTTCATCCACCAATTCCCCGCGCGAGAGATTGATGAAACGCGCCCCTGGCTTCATGGCGGCAAAGGCAGCGGCATTGAAAAGATGCGTGGTGGAAGCGTCAGAAATCGCAAGGCACACAACAATATCCGATGCAGCCAGCACTTCCGCAAACGGCGCCTGGGTGATGCGCGGATCGGTCACCTTCGCGAAGGGGTCCGCCACCGCCACATGCATACCAAGCGCAAGGGCAACTTCAGCCAGGCGCTGACCGATGCGCCCATAGCCAATGATGCCAAGCCGTGCGGCAGAAAGCTGCAAGCCCATGCGCCCTTGCGGCAAACCGCCAGCGCGATAGGTGCTGGCCATGGCACTGACATCGCGCGCCAGATCTACCATGAAGCCCAGCGCCAATTCCACCACCGCATCCACGAAGCCCGGCGTGGCGCGCGTTACCAATACGCCCGCCGCGCTGGCAGCGGGCACATTGATGGTGGAGATATCTACCGCCACGCGGAGAAATGCCAAAAGTCCCGGCATCGCAGCAAAGGTTTCGGGAAGCCCAGGTGTTGCGCGATCCGCGACAATGGCGTGGCAGCCGCGTGCCGCTTCCGCCAATGCAGCGCCGGTCAGCACGCTGGTGCCGGGGTTGCGAATGACCTCGGCGTGTTCAGCCAAGGCTGCAAGGGCGCGCGGGCCATAGTAGCCTTCGAACATTTCCGGCGTGTGAGAGAGAAAAACGCGGAGCTTCATGGAGGGGGTTCCTGAGGGCATGACGGCAATCAAGCCTGTGTCCAAGCATCCTCTCATTATGTCAGGGGCAGCGTCAAAACCCCTGGATTGACGGCGCCGCGCTTCTTCATCTTTGATGCTGTCATGTGGCGCCTTCTGATCCTATGGCTTTTGCTTGCTGCGGCGCCGGCCTTGGCGCAACCGCAAGCCATCACCATTCCTGCGCATCCCGGCGAACAGGCGGTGAATGGGCCAGCCGCGCTGAATGCGGTGCTGTGGCTGCCCGCCGGGCGCGGTCCGCATGCCGCGATTGTGCTGATGCATGGCTGCGCGGGCATGACCACACGCGCGAGTCAGCCCTTCGCGCGTGATACTGATTGGGCGCGGCGCCTCTCTCAGCTTGGTTATGTGATTTTGCAAGTGGATAGCCTGACGCCGCGCAATGAAGGCAGCCTATGCGGCCAAGGTGGAGATCGCCGCATTCGCGTGAGTGTGGAACGCGCGCGCGATGCCTATGCCGCGCTGCTTTTTCTGCAAGCGCGCCCGGATGTGCGGGCGGATCGTATTGCGCTGATGGGCTGGTCCAATGGTGGCGGTACGGTGCTGTGGACCTTGTCGCGCGACAATCGCGCGCGCCCTGCGGGGCTGCGGCACGACTTCGCTGCTGGTATCGCCTTCTATCCCGGATGCCGGACGCTGTCAGAACGGCGCGATCCCTGGCAACCCGTCGCACCAATCCTGTTGCTGGTCGGTGAGGCGGATGATTGGACGCCCGCGCCACCCTGCGTGACACTCGCCGCACGCACGGGCGCGCGTTTGGAAGCGCACACCTATCCCGGCGCGCATCATGATTTCGACGCGCCCGATACGCCGCAACGTGTGCTGCGCGGCGTTGGCGCCACAAGCAGCGGCACGGCTACCATCGGCACGCATCCCGCAGCACGCGAAGATGTCTTGCGTCGCGTGCCGGAATTCCTCGCGCGCGTCATGCCTGCGCGTTAACGCTTCCAGCGCGATAGCGCGAGCATGCCGCCACCGGCGAGCAAGCCCCAAAACGCGCCACCAATGCCAAGGAAGGCAACGCCAGACGCGGCGATCAGGAAGCAGATCACTGCCGCTTCGCGATCCTTATCCTCCCGCACCGCGCCCATCAGCGCGCCAGCGAAGGAACCCAGCAAGGCAAGGCCAGCAACGGCTTCGATCAGGATTGGTGGTGCGACAGCGACCAGGCCACTCGCCATGCCGGCGGCCAGGCCGCACGCCGTGTAAACCAGGCCCGCCATCACAGCAGCAGGCCAGCGCCGCGCGGGATCAGGCCCGGCGCCATCGCCGGCACACATCGCAGCTGTAATGGCGGCAAGATTCACCGCATGGCCCCCGAAAGGTGCAGCGAAAAGACTGAAAACCCCGGTGGTGGAAAATAGCGGCCCCGGATTGGGGCGATAGTTGTTTGCGCTCAGTACCGCGATCCCTGGAATATTCTGCGATGCCATGGTCACGATGAATAGCGGTAGCGCGAGCCCCGTAATGGCCGTCAGCGAAAATACCGGCGTCACCCATTCCGGGCTTGGTGCCCAAGTGCCCGCCGGCATCGGCGCCTGAAAGGCAATGATCACGCCAGCGACAATCACCGCCGCCGGCACCGCTGCCAATTTGTGCCAACGCCCGGCGATGATCCAGGCTGCAATGATGGCAAGCGCGGCGATGGGCGCTTCCGCCACCGCGCGCACCGGCGCCAGACAAAGGCCAAACAGAATCCCCGCCAGCATGGCATTGGCAAGAGAGGCTGGAATCGCCGCAACCGCCCTTCCCAGCGGCTTCCATAATCCTGCCAGGATCAACAACAAGGCGCAGATGATGAAAGCACCAACCGCTTCCGCAAAGCCACCCGTCGGCATGACGGAAGCGGCCATCAGCGCTGCCCCCGGCGTGGACCAGGCGCAGCTGATTGGCATGCGCTTCCAGAGTGACAGCAAAATGCCGCAAAGCCCCATGGCGATGGAAACCGCCATCAGGCCCGATGCTGCCTGGGATGGCGTGGCACCCATCGCCACAAAACCTTGCAGCACCACAGCAAAGGATGAGGCAAAACCCACCACCCCCGCCAATAGCCCCGCCGATATCGCTTGCATCGGCATCAACGTCTTTCCTTTGGTAGCTTGTCCAGAGCGGCTTCAATCGCCGTGATCGCATCCGGTGTCAGCCTGCGAAAATCCCGCGCGAGGCGATTGGCAAGCGCCGTTGCTTCGGGCGAAAGCCCGCCGGTTTCGAGGACAACGCGCGGATGGGATTGCCGCGCCAGCCGCGCCAATTCCTCCGCCTCATCCCAGATCAGGCCGAAGAATTCATTGACCTGATGCACAAGCCCGGCGGAGGGCTGGCCCCGTCGCCCATGTTCCAACGCGGAGAGATAGGCGGCAGAAACCTGCAAGGCAGCGGCAAGGTCCTTCAGCGCAACGCCGCGTTCGGCGCGCAAAGCGCGCAGCCTGGCGCCGAAGGGGGTCATTTGCGCCGACGCAGCATCAGATGCACCGCGCCGGTATTCGCTGCGTGTGGATGCGCCGCCCCCAGCAATAGGCGCCGCATATCCGGCGCATTCAGCCAATCCGGCAATTCGCGCCGCAGCACGCCACCTTCCGGTGCTGAACCT
>JADCEX010000051.1 GCA_020249825.1 Roseomonas sp. | reverse complement strand
GCTGTTCACCAGGCCGCGAATAACGCGCAGCGGATGGTCAGGACGCACCCGCTTTTCAAGATCAACATAGCTGAACAAGTAACCAGCCACTGCATCATTGCCACGCATCGCAACCTCGACCAAATGCGAGGACAGTGAATCATAGATAGCGAAATCAGGCTACGAATTTCAGCAGCCTGCTAGAGCATTTTTTGCGATACTGGTCTGCATCCAAAGTGGAACGGCCTTGGCTGCGGAACCATCCGCGCAACGGCGTGCGCCGTCTCGGCCCCCGATGCTCACCATGCCCATTTTCAATCAGATCATACTGCTTACTCACCCGGAGGGATTTAAGGTTGTCCATGAGCAAACGGCAATCCAAAACTATATCTTCGATATGGTTCCATCGGCCGAGAGCAAGGAGCGATGGTCACAAATGGTGTCGATAATGGGCATCAGAGGCCTCGCCGCCAATGCCGAATTTACGCCGCAGAAATTTGCGGAGCGGATCGCCACTGGTTTCCGCCAAACCTGCCCCCAAACCTTTGCGGCCAAAGGACTCGGAAATCTAAAGATTGGCGAAAACGATGCATATGTTGCGCTCATCGGCTGCGGCAGGAATCGAGCCTCCGGATATGAGACGAATGAAGTCGTAATGCTTCTTGCCATAAGGGGGTCTGAAAATTTCTATTCTGTCCAATGGGCAGAACGCAAGCAGCCGACCGATCAGCAACCAGCCTTGGACGAGCGCGTTTGGCGCACGAGACTCAATCTTTTGCAGCCGATCAGGCTGTGCCAAAGGATTCCCAATGAACCGCCACCCTTTGCCTCATGCCTCAATCAGCGTAACTGATCCGAAGGTCCTTGTACTTTTTCCCTGCTTGCTGCTGCACGGGCTGTTTGCGTTCTTATACGGAACCGATCTTTTTTTCGTCGGAATCCTTCAAGACACCGAAGGCTATTGTTTTGGATGTGAGGGGCCTTTCGGAGTATGGTGGTACAGGACGAGGGAAATATACCTGATGGTCGGTCTGGCTACCTTCGTGATCAATACCCTCTGTCTCATAGCGATGTATGTCTACTTCCGTGGAAAGTGGTCGGTCGAGTCAGGTTTTGTCTTTTGGCTAGTGACCATAATTTTCTTCGCGACCCAATTTACCTTTTTTCGGGACGATTCCTAAGCATCTAGGATTTCTTGGGGTATAGACATCAATCCATAAACCGTAATGGCTCACTTAGGCACCAAAGGCCTCCGCCTTATTATAGGGGGTGTTTTTTTGCGCCCCCGCCCTCGCTCAACATCACCCCAAAGGTATATCCTACCCCCTCGCCATGGCCCTGCCCCCCGGTTTCCTTGATGAGCTTCGCGCCCGCACGCCCCTGCCCGGTCTGATCGGGCGGAAGACGCGGCTGCTCAAATCCGGGCGGAACTGGAAGGGCTGCTGCCCCTTTCATGGGGAAAAGACGCCGTCCTTTTATGTTTATGACGATCATTTCCACTGCTTCGGCTGCGGCGCCCATGGGGATGCCGTTACCTTCGTCATGCGGGCCGAAGGCGCGCAATTCATGGAAGCGGTGGAACGGCTGGCCGGCGAAGCGGGGCTGGAAGTGCCGAAACTCGCCCCGCGTGATGCCGAACGCGCCCGCCAGGCGCGGGACCTCTACACGGTCATGGAAGCAGCGATGGAGGCGTTTCAACGTCGCCTCCGGCTACCGGAAGGCCGCCCGGCGCTGGAATACCTCCGCCGCCGCGGCCTGACCGAGGAAACCATCCAGGGCTTCGGCCTCGGCTGGGCTGGGGCGGGGCGCGGCGCCTTGCAGGCGGATTTGAAGCAGGATGCGTTCGAAACCAGCCAATTGATTGAAGCCGGGCTGCTGAAGGCGCCCGAAGGCGATGAAGCGCCGCGTGATTTCTTCTTCAATCGCGTGATGTTCCCCATCAGGGATCGGCGCGGGCGGGTGATTGCCTTTGGCGGTCGCATCATGGGGGACGGCCAGCCAAAATACATCAACAGCCCGGAAACGCCGCTATTTCGCAAACGCCACGCGCTTTATGGGCTGGACCGCGCGCGGGAAGGCGCTTTTCGTGGCGCCTCGGTAGTCGCGGTTGAAGGCTATATGGATGTGATCGCGCTGCATCAGGCCGGCTTTACCGGGGCGGTGGCGCCGCTTGGCACCGCGCTCACGGAAGATCAGTTGCAGGAATTATGGCGCCTGTCGCCCGAACCGGTGCTCTGTTTTGATGGCGATGCCGCCGGCGCCCGGGCCGCCGCCCGCGTGGCGGAAGCCGCCCTGCCGCTGATAAGCGCCGAACGCAGCCTGAAGCTGGCGACGCTGCCGGCGGGGGAAGACCCCGATACCCTGATCGCCAAGGGCGGCAAGGCTGCCTTCCAGGCCGTGCTGGATGGCGCGCGCCCCTTGTCCGAGGCGCTTTACGGACTGCTGCTGGAAGGCCAAGCCATGGCGAGCCCGGAGCAGCGCGCCGCCGCGCGCCATCGCCTCGTCGCCGCAGCCGCCACCATCACGGACCGCGCTTTGGCCGGGGAATATCGCCAGGCTTTGCTGGATCGCTTCTTTGCCGCCACGCGCCGCCAGCCTGGCCGCGCCGCGCCAGCGCAGCGCATCACCCGCCCTGCCCTGGTGGCGCCCGCCATCCGCTCTGCCCAGGCGCGCATCCTGATCGCCATTCTGCTCCGCCACCCCTGGCTATTGCCGCAGATCGAAGAAGCCTTCGGCCTGCTCGATCTGCCCGAAGGCCCGGCGCGCAGCCTGCAAAGCGCTATTCTGTCCTGGCCCATGGGCTCTCAGCGCCTTGACTCTGAGGCTCTGCTATCCCACCTCGCCTCAGAAGATATGGCAGAAGCTGCGGCCTGGGCGCTTGGCGCTGAGGCCCTGCCCCAAGCGGCGCGCCCCGATGCGCTGCCGCGGGAGGTAGAGGAAGGCTTCTGGCATTTCTTCCTCAGGCTGCGCGGAGAAGCGGCTTTGCTTGAAGACCAAAAGGCAGCGCGGGAAGTGTTTGCCGCCACGAATGACCCGGCGGCGCAGCAAAGGCTGATCCGCCTGACCGAAGCCCTTGGCGCCTTGCGTCGGGGGGAAGATGGGGCCGATATGGCCGAAGATGCGGCGGCAACGCCATAAGTGTAGGGGGTTTTGCGCGGGCATCCGGGGCGCCGGATGCCTGTTGCAATTGGATGGAGTGACACGGCATGGCGACTAAAGCGGCGGCAGGGGCGGAACCGGTTGAAGCCCGCGACGAACAGGTGGAGGGCATGATGCTCGACATCCAGTCCGCGGCGGTGAAGAAGCTGATCGCCCGCGGCAAGGAACGCGGCTATGTCACGGTAGACGAAATCAACGCCGTATTGCCCTCAGAACAAGTGTCTTCGGAAATGATCGAAGACACCATGGCGATGTTGAGCGAAGCCGGTATCACCGTATCCGAAGCTGAAGAAGCCGAAGAAGGCGAAGGCGCGCTGATCAAGCCCGTCACGCGCGCGGATGGCGAGGATGAGGAAGAAGCCGGCGGCAATGTGGATGAGGAAAGCGTCGGGCGCACCGATGACCCTGTCCGTATGTATCTCCGCGAAATGGGCAGTGTTGAATTGCTCTCGCGCGAAGGTGAAATCGCCATCGCCAAGCGCATTGAAGCCGGGCGCGACATGATGATTGGCGGCTTGTGCGAAAGCCCGCTGACCTTCAAGGCGATTTTGCGCTGGCATGAAGCGGTGCGCCAAACGCCGCCGCGCATGCTGCTGCGCGACATTATTGACCTGGAAGCAACGCAATCCGCCGGCAATCCCGACGCTGCGGTTTCCGCCGCCGCCGCCGCGGTTGAGGAATTTGAAGAAGGTGAGGAAGGGGAAGGCCTTGGGCTTTCACTTTCCGCACTCGAAGAAAAACTGAAGCCGGAAGTGCTCGCGAATTTTGAGCAGATTGAAGCCATCTACGCGAAGCTGTCGAAGCTGAGTTCCAAGCGCATGGAAGCCTTTACCTCGGGCGAGGAATTGGCAACGCGCGGGGAGAAGAATTACGAAAAGCTGCGCAGCGAATTGATCACGCTGGTTGAAAAGGTGCAGTTGCACAATAACCGCATCGAAGAATTGGTGGATCAGCTGAAAACGCTGAACCGCCGCATGACCCAGATGGAAGGCCAGGTACTCCGCCTGGCCGATAGCCAGAAGGTGAAGCGCGACGAATTCCTGGCGCAATGGCGCGGCAGCGAAATGGACCCCGCCTGGCTGGAGCGCGTGGGCAATCTGCCGGGCAAGGGGTGGAAGGCCTTTGTGGCGAAGCACGGCGCAGAGGTTGAACAAATCCGCACGCGCATCAGCGAAGTAGCCAATGAAACCGGCCTGCCGGTTGCGGAATTCAAGCGCGTCTATGCGACCGTGTCGCGCGGCGAACGCGACATGACCCAGGCGAAGAAGGAAATGATTGAGGCGAACCTGCGCCTTGTTATCTCCATCGCCAAGAAATACACCAATCGCGGCCTGCAATTCCTGGATTTGATCCAGGAAGGCAATATCGGCCTGATGAAGGCAGTGGATAAGTTCGAATATCGCCGTGGCTATAAGTTCAGCACCTATGCCACCTGGTGGATCCGGCAGGCGATTACCCGTTCCATCGCCGATCAGGCGCGCACCATCCGCATTCCGGTGCATATGATTGAAACCATCAACAAGCTGGTGCGCACATCGCGCCAGATGCTGCATGAAATCGGGCGGGAACCTCAGCCGGAAGAACTGGCCGAAAAGCTTGGTATGCCGCTTGAGAAAGTGCGCAAGGTGCTGAAGATCGCCAAGGAACCGATCAGCCTTGAAACCCCGATCGGGGATGAGGAAGACAGCCACCTTGGCGATTTCATCGAAGACAAGAACGCGATCATCCCGATTGATGCCGCGATCCAATCAAATCTGCGCGAACAGACCACGCGCGTGCTGGCCAGCCTGACGCCCCGCGAAGAACGCGTGCTGCGCATGCGCTTTGGCATCGGCATGAATACGGACCACACGCTGGAAGAAGTGGGCCAGCAATTCAATGTGACCCGCGAACGCATTCGCCAGATTGAAGCGAAGGCACTCCGCAAGCTGAAACACCCAAGCCGGAGCCGGAAGCTAAGGTCGTTCTTGGATAATTGAGGGCTAAACGGGGGCGCTGCCCCCTGACCCCCGCCGGGGTAAGCCGCGGGTGCGTACCTGCGGCGCGCGCAGGGTTGGTGTGGCGGCTGCGCGCAAAAGGAAACACTGTTACCCCGGACCCCGCCGATAAGGATGCGGTGGGTTATTCTTCGGTGAAGAAATCTTCGTCCAGGCGCTTGAATTCGACAATGCGATTTGAGCGTACGCCAACATTGTAGGTAACCATCAGTTCCGTCAGACGCTTGCCATCAATCAGGATAATGCGTTGCGGCACACGTGAAGCAAAATCCGACGCCTGCGCCGAGAAGGATGACGTGGTAACGAAAACACCCCTGGTCGCACCCAATCCAACAAGGCTGCCAGTGAACGCTTGGACCTCTGGCCGGCCAACCGAAGTCCCGGGCGCATAGCGTTTCGCCTGCACATAAACGCGATCCAAGCCAAGTGCGTCTTCATTGATGACGCCATCCACGCCGCCATCGCCTGACTTGCCAAGCTGCTCCGCTGCATTCAGACGCGAACCACCATAGCCCATGGCCACCAGTAATTCCACGATGAGCTGTTCAAAGAATTGCGGAGAATTCTGTAGAATGCGGCTCAGTAGATCATCGCGTAGCGCAGCGTTGAACGCTTTTTCAGCTTCGCTGATGATTTCCTCAGGGGTCGCGGCTGGCGGTTCTATGGCGCTGCCATCATCCGAAGGCTGTGCGGCTTCCGACTTTCCATAAAATTCCTTAAAGGCCGGTAGTGTCAGAAGATACTTGGTATTGAGAACAGCGGGTGGCTTATTGAGGAGCTGTTTGCCCATCTCAGTCACGGTAAAACGGCCGCGCTTCGGGCTCTCCAGCAATTCAGCCTTAGTCAGATAAAATTTCGCCCAATGAATGCGATTATGCAGCAGGCGCTGCTTGCCGCTTGGCAGCATCTCCTCAGCTTCAGCGTCAGAAAGACCATGGCTCTTTGCAATCTCGACCGCAGCCATCGGAACCGAAAACTCACCCTGAGCGGCCAGCTTCAGGATCGGCAGCATCAAGCTCTGATAAGCGGGAATCGCCATGAATGTTATGCCCTCATGCAAGGCGGAAAGACTAATCTGCTTTTCAGAGCGATAGGCAGAAAAAACGTCGTGACCCACGCAGCTGAATCCGCCCCCAATCACCCGCACCCGCTCGGCACCCCCTGCGCCTGGCACCAGGCAAGCGCTTCTTCTTCTGCCTTCTGATCCGCCGCGCGGATCAAGTCCAAAAACCCCTGCTCGGCCGCGCCAAGGGCGCGGTTGCGCAAGGTGATGATGCCGGGATGGATCGAAGCCCAAGGCGCGCGCTGCCAAGGGAGTGCGACGATATCGCCGTGGCGGAGTGCCTCCATCGCCATGGTGACACTCACCGCTGCCACCGCATCACATTGCGGCAGCAGCTTCAGCGTCACGGTTGGGCTTTCATGCACAAGGGCGGGGAAGGCCGGGTGAAGCTGGCCAAGCCGGCGGGCTTCCTCCCGCGCTGCGACATGGGGCGCCTGTACCTCTCGCGGCGCATTACCGATAAACGCCAAGGGATAGGCCATGATATCGGCCAGGCTCACGCTATTTCGCCCAGCCAGCGGGTGGCCGGCGCGCGCGACGAAAATGGCGGGCTGAGGGCGCAGCTTTTCCACCGTCAGGCCAGGGTCAGCGACAAAGCCGCGCAAATCCATGATGCCGATTGGCGCTTCGCGTTCCTGGATCGCCGCTGGTACCTCGGTCCAATTGGCGGAAATCAGGCGTACCCGCGTGGTCGGGAAGGCCGCAAGCATGCCCGCCGCCGCGGTCAGGCAAAGCGTTTCGGCCATATAGGCGCCGGCGATCACATTCAAATCATGGGTCTGCGTGCCGCGCGCTTCGGATAAATGCCGGTCCAGCCGTTCCAGACTATCCAGAATGGCGCTGCCTTCGGCAATGATGGCGCGGCCCAGATCGGTTGCAATCACGCCACGGCGGCTGCGTTCAAACAGCTTGCCCCGCAGCCTCGCCTCCAGCCGCGCCAGCGCCCGCGTCAGCGCGGGTTGGGCAATGCCGAGCACCCGCGCGGCACGCACCAGGCTGCCGTTTTCGTCAATGGCCTTGACCAGCCGTAACTCGCGAACCTCGATCATATGCCACCGGTGGAATTACAGATTGCCGAAAAGGTATTGGCCCCACTTGTCGCAAAGATGGCAGTCTCTGCAAAGACGCTCACGCTGCAAGGGTATGGTTTCACGATGATGGAAGGGCCAAGCAGGCCCGATCAGGGTGGTGAAGAGGCAGCCATGGCCTGGATTCCAGGCGGCACCTTCCTGATGGGTTCGGATCGGCATTATCCCGAAGAAAGACCCTGCCATGGCGTGAAGGTGGCGGGTTTCTGGATGGACCAGACAGCGGTGACCAATCGGGACTTTGCCCGTTTTGTCGCGGCTACGGGCTACAGGACGGTGGCCGAACGCCCGCTTGATCCTGCGCTTTATCCCGGCGCGCCGCCCGATATGCTGGCCCCCGGCGCGCTGGTGTTCCGCATGACTGCCGGCCCGGTGGATACACGCGACATTCGCAACTGGTGGCATTGGACCAAGGGCGCCCATTGGCGCGCGCCGGAAGGGCCGGGCAGTGACATCGCAGGCCGGGAAGATCACCCGGTGGTGCATGTCGCCTTTGAAGACGCGGTCGCCTATGCCGCCTGGGCGGGCAAGGCGCTCCCCACGGAAGCGGAGTGGGAATTTGCCGCCCGTGGTGGGCTTGATGGCGCTGAATTCGCCTGGGGCGAAGAATTGGCGCCGAATGACGTGCATCTGGCCAATACCTGGCAAGGCCCCTTCCCTTGGCGCAATTTCGAAACCGATGGCTTTGCCGGCACCTGCCCGATCAAAAGCTTCCCGCCCAATGGCTATGGCCTGTTTGAAGTGTGCGGCAATGTCTGGGAATGGACCGTGGATTGGTGGGGCGCCAAACACGCCGCCGATCCTGAAAGCCCCTGTTGCGTGGCTGAAAATCCGCGCGGCGCAGATATGGCAGGATCTTTCGATCCTTTGCAGCCTGCCATTCGCATTCCGCGCAAGGTCGTGAAGGGCGGTTCCTTCCTTTGCGCGCCATCCTATTGCCGGCGGTATCGGCCCGCCGCGCGTCACGCCCAAATGGTGGACACAGGCATGAGCCATATCGGCTTTCGCTGCATCCGCCGCCCATGATCCAATCAAAAGGAAAAATCACATGAGCCAAGATCATCAACGCCCATCACGCCGCGACATGCTGCTGGGCGGTGCCGCAGGGCTGGCCGCAGGCACGCTGGGTGGTGTGCAGATGGCGCAAGCCCAGCAACCCGCCGCGCCTACGCGCCCTACTGCCGCACAAGGCCAGCCGAATATTCTGGTGATTTTCGGCGATGATATCGGCTGGTCCAATATCTCGGCCTACAACATGGGCATGATGGGCTATCGCACGCCCAATATTGACCGCATCGCGCGTGAAGGCGCGATCTTCACGGATGCCTATGGCGAGAATTCCTGCACTGCCGGGCGTTCTGCCTTCATCACCGGGCAAAGCCCTTTGCGCACCGGCCTTTCCAAGGTGGGCCTGCCAGGCGCGCCGGAAGGCATGCGCCCGGAAGACCCGACCATTGCCATGCTGCTGAAAGCCATGGGCTACGCCACCGGCCAATTCGGCAAGAACCATCTGGGCGATCGTGATGAGCATTTGCCCACCATGCACGGCTTCGATGAATTCTTTGGCTCTCTCTATCACCTGAATGCGGAAGATGAGCCGGAAAATCCAGACTACCCGCGTGACCCGCGCTTTCGTGATCGCTTCGCGCCACGTGGTGTGTTGAAGACCTGGGCCAATGCGGATGGCACGCAGCGGATCGAAAACACCGGCCCGCTGACCATGAGGCGCATGGAAACGGTAGATGAGGAATTCCTGGCTGCGTCACTGGATTTCATTGATCGTCAACATCGCGCGGGCAAACCCTTCTTCACCTGGTTCAATTCCACGCGCATGCATATCTGGACGCGGCTGAAGGCGGAAAGCAAGGGCAAGACCGGGCTTGGCGTTTATCCTGATGGCATGGTGGAACATGATGGT
Source organism: Roseomonas sp. (assembly GCA_020249825.1). Classification (GTDB taxonomy): domain Bacteria; phylum Pseudomonadota; class Alphaproteobacteria; order Acetobacterales; family Acetobacteraceae; genus Neoroseomonas. The sequence goes on along the minus strand of JADCEX010000051.1, from coordinate 2,283 downwards.
CATGTCGGGCAATTGCTGAAGAAGCTTGATGATCTCGGCATTACGCAAAACACCATCGTGATCTACAGCACCGATAATGGCGCCGAAGTGATGACCTGGCCCGATGGCGGCGCTACACCCTTCCGTGGGGAGAAAGCCACCGCTTGGGAGGGTGGCTTCCGCGTGCCCAGCATGATCCGTTGGCCGGGGCGCATTCAGCCTGGGCAGGTATTGAATGATATCTTCTCTCATCAGGATTGGTTGCCCACACTTCTGGCCGCTGCGGGTGAGCCGCAGATTAAGGAAAAGCTACTGGCGGGTCACCGGGCTGGCCGGCGCGACTACAAGGTGCATCTGGATGGCTATAACCAATTGCCGCTGTTGACCGGCACCGGCCCCGGCGCGCGGCGGGAGATGTTCTACTTCACCGATGATGGCGATCTTGCCGCGCTACGCTACGATGATTGGAAGCTGCACTTCATGATTCAGGAGAATCATGGCTTCAAAGTGTGGGAAAGAAACTTCACAACGCTCCGCGTGCCGATGCTGTTCAATTTGCGTGCCGACCCGTTTGAACGCGCCACTGAATCGGTCAGCTATGATCATTGGCGCATGGAGCGGATTTTTGCCCTTGTGCCAGCGCAGGCCTATGTCGGACGATTCCTTGAAAGCTTCAAGGATTTCCCGCCGCGTCAACGGCCGGGTAGTTTCAGCCTGGGCGATGCGATGGAGCGCCTCCGGCGCGGTTCGGCGAATTAGGCCAAGCGGCGTGATTGAAAGACGCTCCCTGGCAGCGCTTCTTTTGGCGCTGCCGGTTGCAGCACAGGCGCAAGGCGGTGATCCGCTGCCTTCATGGCGCGACGGCCCGCGCAAGCGCGCGCTGCTGGATTTTGTTGCTACCGTCACGCGTGAAGGCAGCGCGGGATTTGTCCCGCCCGCCGAGCGTATTGCGGTGTTCGACAATGACGGCACGCTTTGGGTGGAACAGCCGGCCTATCCGCAGCTGATCTTCATCCTGGATCGTATCCGCAGCCTGGCGCCACAAAACCCCGCCTGGCAGCAGGATGCGGTGTTTCGTGCTGCCATTGCGGGTGATCTGCATGGCGCCATGGCGGGCGGCAATGAAGGGCTGATGCGGCTGGCTGGCGCTGCCATGGCCGGCAATACGCCAGAAGCATTCCAGCGAATCGCCGCTGATTGGCTGAAGACCGCACGGCACCCAAGATGGAACCGCGCCTATACCGCGCTGGCCTATCAGCCCATGCTGGAAGTGCTGCGCTTTCTGCGCGCATCGGGCTTCACGATTTTCATTGTCTCGGGCGGTGGCGTTGAATTCGTGCGCGCCTTTTCTGAGGAAACCTACGGCATTCCGCCGCAGCATGTTGTGGGGTCAAGCTTTGAGTTGAAAGTGACGGAAGATGCCGGGCGCCTGACCCTGCTGCGCGAACCGCGCGTGGATTTCATTGATGATGGTCCTGGCAAGCCGATTGGCATTGCGCGCCATATCGGCCGGCGCCCGATTGCAGCCTTTGGTAATTCCGATGGCGATTTTGAAATGCTGCGCTACACCACGGAAGGATCAGGCCAGCGCTTCGGCATGATCATTCGCCATGATGATGCTGAACGCGAATTCGCCTATGACCGGGAAAGCCATATCGGGCGCCTCGCGCGCGCTTTGGATGCGGCGCCGGCGCGTGGCTGGCAGGTGGTGTCCATGCGGGAAGATTGGGCGCGGGTGTTTGTGTAGAGGGTGTTGGCCTGAGAAGGCGTTGGCCACGGTTCAACTGTCCTGCAGGAAAAAAGTGCGGCTGGTCGAGCAGGCCAATATTTCCAGACATAGTGGTTTTGGCCATTGCCCGGCCTCATGGTGTCACCCCCGCTGCCCGCTGTTCATTTTCCCCGCAAAGCGCGCGGCCAAGACCTTCGCCGCCGCTGTGCGGCGCCATCGGGGCGTCGACATCGCCTACATTGGATACTCGACAATGTAGTCCACCAAGAGCCAGCGCGACTTAGACCGTGAATCGGCCCACCAAACACAGGGCTAGTGGTGCGCGGAAGCAGTTTTGCATCGGGAAAGGTCAGCATGATTCGCACCACTAACAGGCTACTGAAATTCGTAGCTCAATCTCCGCACTTATGATTCACTGCCCTCGCATTTGATTGAGGTTGCAATGCGTGGCAATGACGCGGTGGCTGGTTCCTTGTTCAGCTATGTTGATCTTGAAAAGCGGGCGCGTCCTGACCATCCGCTGCGGGTTATCTGCGGCCTGGTGAATATCGCGCTGGCGGATCTTTCTTCAGCCT
>JADCEX010000050.1 GCA_020249825.1 Roseomonas sp. | reverse complement strand
GTGCCGGTGGCGAGCATCCAAAGGCTGCGGCCTGGCAGCAGGTTATCCGTGACCAGCGTGCCGGTGGGCTTGCGGCCAATCAGCACCGTATCGCCGGGCTTGATATGTTGCAGGCGTGATGTGAGCGGCCCGTTCTGCACCTTGATGGAGAGAAACTCCAATTCCTCATCCCAGGTGGGGCTGGCCATCGAATAGGCGCGCACCAGCGGCTTGCCTTCCACCATCAGCCCGATCATGGCGAATTCGCCGGCGCGGAAGCGAAGCGCCGTGTCGCGTGTGCAGCGAAAGGAAAACAGCCGATCCGTCCAATGATGCACATGCGTCACTCGTTCCCCGAAATAGGCGGCGGGGATGGCGGGGGCGGGGGAAGGGGCCGTGTTCATGCGCGCAGTTTTGCGGCGGCGCGGCGCCGCGCGCAACCGGCAATCATGGCTTGCATCCTGCGTGCCGGGCGTTTCTTCTGTGGCTATGGAAAACCTGCCCGAAGGCGTCCCCAGGGACCCCGCCACCAATCCCCCGCTCGGCCCGCTGGTGGATGCGACCCCGCGGCCCCTGCCGGCGCGCATTCCGCATAAGGGGCAATCGGTGGATCTGGAACCGCTCCATATCCGTCATGCCGAGGATTTGTGGCGCGCGGCGGAACGCGACACGGGCGGAGAGACTTGGGCCTATATGGGTTATGGGCCGTTTCGCGATGCGGCGGCCATGCGCGCCCATGTCGCGGGCTTTGCCGCAACCCATGACCCGATCGCCTGGGCCATTCGCCCGCATCGGACTGGCACGGTGGATGGCTGGCTGACGCTGATGCAGATCGCCCCCGCGCATGCGGATATCGAAATTGGCAATATCTGGTTCTCACCCCGGATGCAGCGCACGCGCGCGGCGACGGAGGCGATGTTCCTGCTGATGCGCCATGCCATGGATGATCTGGGCTATCGGCGGCTAGTTTGGAAATGCAATGCGCTGAATATGCCATCGCGCCGCGCCGCTGCCCGGCTTGGCTTTACCTATGAAGGCACCCATCGCGCGCATTTGGTGGTGAAGGGCAGGCGGCGGGATACGGCGTGGTTTTCGATGATTGCGGAAGAATGGCCGGAGCAGCGCGATGCCATCGCCGCCTGGCTGGACGCTGCGAATTTTGGCCCGGATGGCAGCCCGCGCCGGTCCTTGGCCAGTTTTCGGGGGGATTCCCTCTGAAAGCTGTCCTGCGGTGGCCAAAGAATGACTGGACTTTCATGACCTGGGTGTTAGACTTTCCCAAGTTTTTGGGAGGGCTATCCATGACCATCACCCCTAGCCTTGGCGAGATTGGCTGCTGGGCACTGATTTTCGCGGGCGTCGCCTATTTCGTGGCGAAGCGCTTTGGCGAACCCGCGGCCTTTGTGGCGGCCGGCATTGCGGCGCTGACCGTGAAGGCGGCTTTGCTCGACCTTACCTGATCAATAAGGCGCCGGACCTCCGAACAGGAGGCTAGGAGCTGGTTTTACAGCCTAATGTGTCGGGACCGGCCTGCCCCCGTGTCCCGCTTTTTTTTGCTCTTGCCTCTGCCATGCCCCCGTCGCAGTTTGCGGCCGATATTCGAAAAGGGAAGCTTGGCATGACCGAAGATAGCGTTGGCGCCTTCATTCCGGGGGAGCGTACCATGCGCGCCGGCGCGGCCTCTGGCCCGCTCGCGGGTCTCAGCTTTGCTGCCAAGGATTTGTTCGATGTGGCCGGCAGCGTCACCGGCTATGGCAATCCCGATTGGGCGGCGACCCATGCGCCGGCAATTCGTGACGCGGTGGTGATCACGCAGCTTTTGCAAGCCGGCGCCACACTCACCGGCAAGACCAAGACGGTTGAACTGGCCTATGGCCTGACCGGCGAGAATGTCTGGCAGGGCACGCCAAAAAACCCCGCCGCGCCGGATCGTTTCCCCGGCGGGTCTTCCTGCGGTTCGGCTGCCGCCGCTGCGGCGGGCCTGGTAGATTTCGCCCTGGGGTCGGATACGGGCGGTTCCGTGCGCATCCCCGCTTCCTATTGCGGCGTATTCGGCATCCGCCCGAGCTGGGGCGCCATCAGCCTGACCGGCGCCTGCCCGCTGGGGCCGGATTACGACACGCCGGGTTGGTTTGCCCGCAACGCCGCCATGCTGCGCCGTGTGGGTGATGTGTTGTTGCCGCCGGGCGATGCTGGCGCTGTTGGCCCTTTGATTTCGGTGGCCGAAGCCTGGGCGAATGCCGACGCTGAAACCGTCGCCGCGCTGACGCCCGCCTTGAAGGCGGCCGAATCGCTGTTTGGCCCCGCGCTGGTGACGCATGTGGCGCCTGAGGGCCTTGATGCATTCTACGAACATTTCCGCTGCGCCCAGGCCGAACAGGCCTGGACCGCACTCGGCCCCTGGATCGCCGCGACCAACCCGAAATTCGGCCCCGGCGTGAAGGAACGCTTCGACGCCGCCGCCGCCATGGAGCCCTCGAAATCCGCCGCCGGCCGCGCCTTCCGCCGTGTGGCGCAGGCGCGGTTCCATGCGCTGCTGGGCGGCGGGGCGGTGATGATCTACCCGACTTCCCCGGCACCGGCGCCGCTTTTGGCTTCATCGCTCGCCGACCAAAACAAGGTGCGCGAACGCACCATGGGGGTTACGGCCATCGCCGGCTTTTGCGGCCTGCCGGAGGTGAGCATCCCTGCGGGCAAGGTGGCGGGCGCGCCGGTTGGGCTTTCGCTGGTGGGCGCACCGGGTCGGGACCGCGCCGTGCTGGCGGCGGCGGAGGCGCTGGCGGCGTCGCTGGGCATTGGGGGCTGAGCCAATGCTGATCCGCGAGGCCACCCCGGCTGACCTACCCGCCATCACGGCGATTTATGCGCATCACGTGCTGCATGGCGCTGGCACTTTTGAAGAAGTGCCGCCTGATGAGGCCGATATGGCTCAGCGCATGAAGAAAGTTCTGGCTGGGCCGGGCAATGTCTGGCTGGTCGCGGAAGGTGAGGCGGGGGAGATTCTGGCTTACGCCTATTACAGCGCCTTCCGGGAGCGTTCCGCCTATCGCTTCACGGTCGAGAATTCGATTTATGTGCGTGATGATGTGCGCGGCCAGGGTGTCGGCAAGGCGCTGGTTGCGGAATTGATCGCGCGCGCGGAAGCGGCAGGCTTCCGGCAAATGCTGGCGGTGATTGGCGATTCGGAAAATGTCGGGTCCATCGGGCTGCATGTTTCGCTTGGCTTTCGCCATATCGGCACCATGCGCGCGGTGGGCATGAAATTCGGCCGCTGGGTGGATGTGGTGACGATGCAGCGCAGCCTGGGTGAGGGTGAGAAGACGCTGCCGGCGGATTGAGGGAGAGGTTCGTACTTCAACATGCTCGCTCCCTAAATCACCAGCCGAAACCGCGCGCTGCTGGCTTGGTCTTCGCGCAGCGTGCGCCTGATCGCCTCCGCACCCTCAGCGCTGAGGGGCAGGGCGGCGATGGCAGTGAACCAGGGGAATTCGCCCCGCACCCGGCCAAGAAATAGCCGGTCCAGCGCTTCCGCCACCGGCCCGCGCGTGCCGCAACAGGCGCAGGCCGGCGCATGGGCGCCTTCAAGGGTGAAGACCGCCATGGCGGGTGCTGAGACCTCGGCCGGCGCCTCGGCAAGCAAAGCCATCCCCGACGCTGGGGTTTCACCCGGCGTTAGCAGGTGGACGGGTATGCGGGCATCGAGTGACCAAGCCATGATAGCAGCCTAACTAAGTGGCCCATTCAGCGCCTCGGTGGTTCGACCAACGCGCATCGGGCACTAGACATAAGAATATGTTTATGTCTATGTAAAGCCCATGCCGGATGTTCTGTCCCAATTGCGCGGCGCAGCGGAGCCAACGCGCCTGAGGCTGCTGGCGTTATGCGCCCGCGGCGCCTGGTGCGTCACGGAATTGGTGGCGATTCTCGGCCAATCCCAGCCCCGGCTTTCCCGCCATTTGAAGCTTCTGGTCGAAGCCGGCCTGCTGACCCGCACGCCGGAAGGCGCCAATGCCTGGTTCCAAATGGCGCCGGAGGCTGATCTGGCCCGACATATTCTGGCGCGCCTGCCGGAATCGGACCCTTTGCTGGCTGCGGATCGTCGCGCCGCGGCGCGTCTCGCGGCGGAACGTGCGCGCATTGCATCCGATAGTTTCCGCAGCCATGGCGCTGATTGGGATGAAACCCGCGCCCTTGGCTTGCCGGCCGAGGCGCTTGAAACCGCCCTGCTGCAAGCCCTGCCTTCGGGCCGGTTGGGGCGCTTGCTTGATATTGGCTGCGGCACGGGTG
>JADCEX010000005.1 GCA_020249825.1 Roseomonas sp. | reverse complement strand
GTGCTGCGCGCCATCGCCGCCGCTTTCGGCCATCGGCTGATGATGGACCGCGTTTTGCCAGGCGGTATCGCGCCCGATATCGCGCCGCGTGGCACCGAGGCGATTCTGGCCGCGCTGGCAGCCGTGGAAGCCGAAATCCCCGCGCTGATGCAAATTTATGAGGCGCATGCTAGTTTGCAGGATCGGGTGGTGACAACAGGATATTTGCGCCCCGATCTGGCGCGCGCTTTCGCCGCCGGCGGGCATGTGGGCCGCGCTTCCGGGCGCGCCTTCGATGCGCGCCGCCTGCCAGAGAACCTTCCCTATCCAACGCTCGCCTTCGATGTGCCTGTGCTGGAAGCGGGCGATGTGGATGCCCGGGTACGCATTCGCGTTTTGGAACTCAGCCAATCCATTGCGCTTGTCCGGCAAATCTTGGCCAGCCTGCCGGCAGGGGACTTGATGGCGCCGCTACCCGTGCGCGCCGGTGAAGGCATGGCGATGATTGAAGGCTTTCGCGGCGAATGCCTGCATTGGATTGCGCTGGATGATGGCGGGCTGATACGCGCGCTATTCCCGCGCGATCCTTCCTGGCTGCAATGGCCACTTCTGGAAGCAGCGATTGAAGACAATATCGTCGCCGATTTTCCGCTGTGCAATAAATCCTTCAATTGTTCCTATAGCGGGGTGGATTTGTGATGCTCTGGCCGAAGCTCGCCCGCGCGCTATTCGCAAAGCCGCTTACCGATCAGGCGCCGCTGGTGCCGCGTGAGACCATTCAGGCGCTCGGCGAAAGGCTGGCCGTCACCAGCCGTGCACGGCTTGGCCGTAGCCTTGCGATCCGTGAAGTGGATAGCGGTTCCTGCAATGGCTGTGAGTTGGAAGTGAATGCGTTGCAGAATGTCGCCTATGATTTGGAACGTTTCGGGCTGCGCTTTGTCGCCTCCCCCAAACACGCCGATGTGCTGCTGGTGACTGGTCCCGCCTGCCTGAACATGCGCGAAGCCTTGGAACGCGCGCTGGCCAGCACGCCGGAACCGCGCTGGGTGGTGGCGGTGGGTGATTGCGCCGTGGATGGTGGCGTCTTCAAGGGTTCCTATGCGGTCGAAAACGGCATCGCCGCCGTGCTGCCGGTGGATTTGCTGATCCCCGGCTGCCCGCCAACGCCGGCGCAATTGCTGGAAGGGCTGCTTGCCCTGCTGGAAGCGGAATCGGCAAAAAAATAGGGCCGGCCGGATCAAACCAGCCAGCCCAAAGACCCGCCCGAAGACGGACCAGTTGCGGCGCGGCATGCCGGGAATGAGCCGCGCGACATGGGCAATGTCGCACCCGGCACCTCTCCCTGCCGTGAGCGGAAGCTTAATTTTTATCAAGAATGGCGGGGCCGATTCAGATCAGGCACAGCTCGGCCAAATCGCGCCGGAGCTTGGGCGGCAAGGCATCCAGGCCGCGTGTTGGCGGGCGAGCCTGGTTCACATCCGCCGGCGCTTCTTCCGGCTTCAAATAGCGCCAGCCCTGGAAGGGCTTTACGGGGCGCGCTTCCACCATCACCAAAGGCGGATCCAGCACCAGCGCCGCGCAGGGGGTTTGGTCGTCCCATTCCTCCTCACGGATTTCCAGAATGCGCTGACGAACGCGCACAAAGCCGCCAATCACCCAATAGATGGAACCGCCATTGCAGAGTTCCTCCACGCGCTTGGGGAACATGCGCGTCCAGGCGCGGAGCGGCGGGTCTTCCTTGAGGCGGAGCGCCTGCAAGGCCGCAAGCGCCGCGACATCCTTGGGACCGACCGAGAGTTTGATGAGGTTCAACACAAGGCTTCCATGGCCGGAACCGCCCCGAGTCGGCAAGAGGGCCTTATTTTAAAGCCCGCCAACCAATATCCCGCCGGCAAAACCCGCCCGGCCAATCAAGCCGGTCCACCGCGGCATAAGCGGCAGCGCGCGCTTCGCGTAGCGTTTTGCCTGTGGCCGAAATACCCAGCACGCGGCCACCGGTTGCGATCAGCGCGCCATCTTCGCGCCGCACGGTGCCGGCCTGAAACACCTGCACACCCGGCACTTGCCCCGCCGCTTCCAGACCGCGGATTTCGCTGCCTTTGGCATAGCTGCCGGGGTAGCCCTGCGCCGCCATCACCACCACCATGGCATGCAAGGCTTCCCAGCGCAGATCAAACCGCGCCAATTCGCCATCACAGGCCGCGAGCAAGGCAGGCAGCAAATCAGATTTCAGCCGCAGCATCAGAACCTGACATTCCGGGTCGCCAAAACGCACATTGAATTCAATGAGCTTCGGGCCATCCGCGGTGATCATCAGCCCCGCGAACAGCACACCTTTGAAGGGCGCACCGCGCTGCGCCATTTCGGCCAGCACCGGACGGATGATGCGCGCCATGACAGTTTCTTGCAGCGCCTCGGCGAAAATCGGTGGCGGGGAATAGGCACCCATGCCGCCGGTATTGGGGCCGGTATCGCCATCACCGACGCGCTTGTGATCCTGCGCGGCACCGAGCGGCAAGGCGGTGGTGCCATCGCACAGCGCGAAGAAGCTGATTTCCTCGCCCACCAGGCATTCTTCAATCACCACGGAAGCGCCTGCGGTGCCATGGACACGGTCTTCCATGATATCGGTGATGGCGGCTTCGGCTTCGACAATTGTCGCGGCCACCACCACGCCCTTGCCGGCCGCGAGGCCATCCGCCTTCACCACAATCGGCGCGCCTTTTTCGCGGATATAGGCGCGCGCAGCAGCAGCATCGGTGAAGCGCGCCCAGGCGGCGGTGGGCGCGCCAGCGGCATCCGCCACTTCCTTGGTGAAGGTCTTGCTGCCTTCCAGGCGTGCGGCGGCGGCGGAAGGCCCGAAGCATTTCAGGCCAGCGGCAGCGCAGGCATCGGCCAGGCCAAGCGTCAGCGGCGCTTCTGGTCCGACCACGACCAGATCAATGGAATTGTCCTTGGCGAAGGCGACAAGGCCAGAGATATCCTCGGCGCCAATCGCCACACATTCCGCGACTTCAGCAATGCCGGCATTGCCCGGCGCGCAAAACAGCTTGGTCAGCAAAGGCGAAGCCGCCAAGGCCCAGCAGAGCGCATGTTCGCGGCCACCGCCGCCCACCACCAGAACGCGCATCGCACCCCTCGCCCATCAGTTCGCGGGGCGTTGATTACGCCTTGCGCGGCACGGCGCCAAGGTGCCGGCTAGCCAAGCCTGTCCGGGTCAGAATCCAAGGCATAACCGGCGGAGCGCACGGTGCGGATCAGGTCCATCTCATCATCGCGATTGATTGCCTTGCGCAGGCGGCGGATATGCACATCCACGGTGCGCGGTTCCACATGAATATCGCGGCCCCACACCGCATCCAGCAATTGTTCGCGCGCAAAAACGCGGCCTGGATGCTGCAAGAAAAATTCCAGCAAGCGGTATTCCGTCGGCCCCAAATGCAAAGGCCGCCCGGCGCGTGTGACGCGATGCGCATCCTGATCCATCGCGAGATCGGCATAGGTCAGCGTACCCTTGGACGCCACGCGCCCGGACCGGCGCAGCAAGGCGCGGATGCGCGCAATGACATGTTCGATGGCGAAGGGCTTGGCGATGTAATCATCCGCGCCGATATCAAGCGCGCGCACCGCGTCTTGATCCTCGGTCCGTGCTGTCACCATGATGATGGGCAGGTCGCGGGTTTCGGCACGGCGGCGAAGCTGGCGGCAGACCTCAATGCCTGAAAGCGCCGGCAGCATCCAATCCAGCAGCATGATATCGGGCCGCGCTTCCGCCACACGCAGCAGCGCTTCCTGCCCATCTGCCGCTTCATCCACGCGAAAGCCCTGCTTTTCGAGGTTATAGCGCAGCAGGGTCAAAAGCGGCGCCTCATCCTCCACGATCAGTACCGTGGGCTTGGCAAGGCTAGCGTAGTTTTCTGCCATCATCGCCATGCCTAATCGCCCGGCGCGCGGACCACAGCGAAGGCAGAGGTATCGCCCTTCGGCCGATCCTCCGGCAGGTTTTCGCCGCGGACCGCGAAGTGAATACGTTCCGCGATATTCGTGGTGTGATCGCCGATGCGTTCCAGATTCTTGGCGATGAAGAGCATGTGGGTCGCGGCGGTGATATTGCGCGGGTCTTCCATCATATGTGTCAGCATTTCGCGGAAAATGCCGTTATAGATCTCATCCACCGGTTCATCGGCACCCCAGACGCGCTCCGCCGCTTCGGCATCGCTCTGTACCAACGCATCCATCGCGGCCTTCAGGTTTTCCTGCACCAGATGCGCCATGCGTTCAAAACCATTCATGCTGCCAAGCCCGGGGAGTGAAGCAAGCACAATGGACCGCTTCGCCGCATTGGCCGCGTAATCGCCAATGCGTTCCAGATCATTGGAAACCTTCATGCCGGCAATGATCAAGCGTAAGTCTGCGGCCATGGGTTGGCGCAGCGCCAGCAGGCGTACGCAAAACGCCTCGATTTCTCTTTCAAGCTGGTCAATCTGCACGTCGCGCTGCACAACCTCGCCAGCCAGGTCACTGTCCCGGCGGACCAGGGCGCGGGTGGCATCGGCGACCTGGCGTTCCACAAGGCCACCCATGCGCGCGATCATGTCACGCAGCTTGCGCAAATCCTCATCATAGCTGCGGACGATATGTTCTGTGGGCATCTGCGTTGCTCCTGCCTGGTTCAGCCAAACCGGCCGGTGATGTATTCTTGCGTCTTCGGGTGCTTGGGCGCGGTGAATAGCTGCGCTGCCGGCGCTACCTCAATCAATTCGCCCAGATAGAAAAACGCCACCTGATCCGCGCAGCGCGCGGCCTGCTGCATGTTATGCGTGACGATGGCGATGGTGAAATCGCGCTTCAGCTCGTCAATCAGCTCCTCGATCTTCAGCGTGCTGATGGGATCAAGGGCGGAGGTTGGCTCATCGAACAGGATCACCTCAGGCCGCACGGCGATGGTGCGCGCGATGCAAAGCCGTTGCTGCTGGCCGCCAGAAAGACCAAGGGCGGAACGATCCAGCCTATCCTTCACCTCATTCCACAGGGCGGCGCGGGTCAGCGCCCATTCGATACGTTCGCCCATTTCGGATTTGGAGAGTTTTTCATGCAGGCGAATGCCGAAGGCGATGTTTTCATAAATCGTCATCGGGAAGGGCGTGGGCTTCTGGAACACCATGCCCACCTTGGCGCGGAGCGTATTCAAATCCACGGAATCGGAGATGATGTTTTCCCCATCCATCATCACCTCACCGGTCGCGCGCTGGCCGGGGTAAAGGCTATACATGCGATTGAGCACGCGCAGCAGTGTGGATTTGCCGCAGCCGGATGGCCCGATCATGCCGGTAACCTGCCGGTCCGGCAGGTCAAGATTGATGCCCTTCAGCGCGCGATTATCGCCATAGAAGAAATCCAGATTGCGAATGGCCACGCGCGCATTGTTCAGCGTGGCTTCAGACCGTGCCTGCATGCCGCCAAAGCTTTTCGTGCCGGTAGTCTGGCTTTGCGTTTCGGTGGAAAGGCTCATGTTTCCGTCCTTCCGGTCAGATGCGGTTGCGCAGCAAGGTACGCGCGAGGATGTTAAGGGCGAGCACGCCAAGCGTGATCAGCATGGCGCCGGCCCAGGCGAGCGCAATCCAATCCTCAAAAGGGGAACCCGCGAAGGAATAGATCGTCACCGGCAGGCTCGACATCGGCTTGGAAAGATCGGTGGACCAGGCGTTATTGCCGAGCGAGGTGAACAGCAGCGGCGCGGTTTCACCCGCCACGCGGGCAACGGCCAGCAGCACGCCGGTGATGATGCCCGCCATGGCGGAGCGCCAGCAGATCAGAATGATCATTTTCCACTTCGGCGCGCCAAGCCCGACCACCGCTTCACGCAGCGTATTCGGGATCAATTGCAGCATGTCTTCCGTGGTGCGTACCACGATGGGGATGACGATAATGGCAAGGGCCACCACCCCGGCCCAGCCGGAAAACCCGCCAAAGGGCAGCACCAAAATCTGATAGACAAAAAGCCCAATCAGGATGGAAGGTGCGGAAAGCAGAATGTCGGACACAAAGCGCACCGCATTGCCCAGCCAGGAATCCTTGGCGTATTCGGCCAGATAAGTGCCAACCAGCATGCCGATCGGCGTGCCGATGGCGGTGCCAAGCAGGGATTGGATCAGCGTCCCCACAATGGAATTCAGCAAGCCACCTTCGGAACCAGGCGGCGCGGTGACATGGGTGAAAACGCGCAGCGACATCGCTTCAAGACCACGATAAAAAAGCGTGGCGAGGATGGAGGCAAGCAATACAAGGCCAAACACGGTCGCTGCGATGCAAAGCGTGCGAATGATCCGATCAGCCCTTTTGCGCCGGCGGCCAAGCCTTGCGGCCATGGCGACATCCTTGCGCGGACCGGGATTTGGTAGCGTGGATAGGGCCAGCGACATGGTTCAGACCTTCAGCCGAGAGCGCAGCAAATAACGCGATGTCGCCAGCACCGCGAAGGAAAGCAGGAACAGGATAAAGCCAAGCGCGAGCAGCGACGCCAGCTTCAGGCTGCCGATTTCACTTTCACCGAATTCCAGCGCCACCAGCGATGCGATGGTATTGCCCGGCCCAAAGAGCGAGCCGGAAATGCGATTGGCATTGCCGATCACGAAGGTTACCGCCATGGTCTCACCCAGGGCGCGGCCAAGGCCGAGCATGATGCCGCCCACCACGGAAACCCGCGTATAGGGAATGACAACGCCCTTCATCACTTCCCAGGTGGTGGCGCCAAGGCCATAGGCGCTTTCCTTGAATACGGGCGGAACCTGCATGAAAACATCGCGCATGGTGGCGGCGATGAAGGGCAGGATCATGATGGCAAGGATGAAGGCCGCGGTGAAAAGCCCGGTGCCGAAGGGCGGGCCCTGAAACAGAAAGCCAATCAGCGGCAATTCGCCGATGTTATCAATGATCCAGGGCTGCACATGCTGCGCAAAGGCGGGCGCAATCACGAAAAATCCCCACATGCCGTAAATGATGGAAGGCACCGCGGCCAAAAGTTCAATCGCCGTGCCCACCGGGCGGCGCATCCAAGGCGGGGCCAATTCGGTCAGAAAAAACGCAATCCCGAAAGCAAGCGGCACGGCCATGGTGATGGCCAACATGGCGGTGACAATCGTGCCATAGATGGACACGCCAGCGCCAAAAAGCTCCCGCACCGGATCCCAATCCGTGGAGGTGACAAAGGCAAGACCAAAGGCGCGAAAGGCCGGCAGGCCGGCGATGAAAAGCTCAATAATCAGCGCGCCCAGCAGGATGAGCACGAAAATGCCGGCGGCCTGGCAGAGCAGGGCGAAGACCTTATCGCCCAGGCTGCCTGACCGGCGCGCGGCTTTCGGGGGCATTACGCTTTGAGACGCCAAGGAACACCCCCAAGGGTTCAGGAGGAAATGGCCGCCCGTAAGCCGCGAAGGGCTTACGGGCAGAAATGATCAGGCGCTGAAGCTTTGCCGCCAAGCAGCCCGGACCGCGTTATGCACCGATTCGGGGAGCGGGATATACTCAAGATCAGTTGCCAATTGGCTGCCATTGGCGAAGCACCAATCAAAGAAGCGGCGCACGCTGGCGCTGCGCGCTGCATCGGTCGGGTTGGTCGGTATCAGGATGAAGGTGGGCGCGACAATTGGCCAGGATTCGGGGCCGGCCTGGTCAATCACATTCGCGGCGAAACCGGGCACGGACCAATCCGCGGCGGCGGCGGCGGACATGAAGGCCTTGTGGTCGGCCTTGATGAAATTGCCGGCCTTGTTGCGGAGCTGCGTGGCCGCCAGCCGGTTGGTCATGGCATAGGCGTTTTCCACATAGCCGATCGCACCGCGCACATTGCGCACCGTGCCGGCGACACCTTCATTGCCGCGCGCGCCGGTGCCGGCCGGAAAGCGCACCGAAGTCCCCGTGCCAACACGGTCCTTCCATTCCTGCGACACGGCGGCAAGGTAGGAAGTCCACACAAAGGTCGTGCCGGAGCCATCCGCACGATAGGCGGGCGCAATGGCCAGATTTGGCAGCGCAAGCCCCGGATTGATGGCGGTGATTTGCGCATCATTCCAGCGCGTGATCTTGCCCAGAAAAATATCCGCCAGGATCGGCCCCGTCAGGCGCAGCGCATCATCCTGAATGCCAGGTATATTCACAATGGCCACCAGCGATCCCATCACGGTTGGAAATTGCAGCAGATTGCCCTCAGTCAATTGCTCGGCCCTCAGCGGCGCATCGGTGGCGCCGAAATCAACCGTGCGGTTGCGGATTTGATTGATCCCCGCGCCCGAGCCCACGGATTGGTAATTCACCTGAATACCAATGGCGGCGCGCGCGGCTTCTGCCCATTTTTGATAAACGGGGTTGGGGAAGGTCGCCCCCGCGCCGGTGATCTGCGCGGCTTGGGCCTGGGCGCCAAGGGCAGGAAGGGTCAGGGCGGCGCTGGCGCCGAGAAGGAAGGATCGCCTATCCACGGGAATGCTCCGGTTGCTGGAACCATGCCACCCCCATCTGGGCGGCGCCTGCCTTCTAGTAAGGGCTGACGACGCTTCGATTTCAGTTTGATGAAGCTTTTATGACAACCGCCCGGACAAGTCCGGGTGTTATCCACAGGGCTATTGATACCAACCCGGCCGGCGCTTGGCCTGAAACGCGGCCAGACCGGCTCGGCCCTCGGGCGCAGCGCGCTGCATCCAGCCTTCCTGCGCCAATTGCGCCACCTGGCGGGGGGAGAGCGTCAGGCCATTGGCCTCCAGGAAGGAGGTTTTGGTGACCGCAATGGCGGTGGGCGCGGAGAGCATCATCTGGTCAATGATATGCGCGAGCCGCGCTTCAATGGCGTCTGCCGCTACCACCTCATGCACCAGGCCGATGCGGATTGCCTCGGCCGCGTCAAAGCGTTCACCGGTAATGGCGTAGCGGCGGGTCTGCCGAAGGCCCAGCGCATCCACCATATGTGTGCTGATCGGCGTGGGGGCGACGCCGACGCGCACCTCGGTAATGCCGAACTGCGCCGCAGGGGTAGCCAGCGCCACATCCACGCAGCAGGCAATGCCGACACCGCCGCCGAAGCAGGCACCCTGGATCACGGCGAAGGTTGGTTTGGGAAATTCATTCAGCTTGCGCATCGCCTCGGTGGTGGCCAGCGATGCAGCGAAGGCGGGTTCCGGCGGATAGGCCGCCACTTCCGCCAGCCAATCAATATCCGCGCCCGCCTGGAAATGCGCGCCGGCGCCGCGAATGATCAGGCCACGAATGGCGGTATCGGGGCGGAGCTGATCAAGCCCCGCCATCAGCCCTTCCAGCATGGCGGCGTTATACGCATTACCCTTATGCGGGCGATTGAGCGTGGCGGTGGCGATGCCGCGCGCATCAATGGCAAGCAGGACGGGTTGTTCGGTTTCGGTCATGGTGGGCTTCCTGGGCTTTGGGCGCATTCTCCCCCCATGCGGGCCTTGACGCCAGACCCGCGCGGTTAGGCAAGCTTTGCGCCCCGCATGCGCAACCACGCGAAATGGCTGCCATCCGCGCGCCAGGCGATCACGTCATAAAGTTCCGGCTCATGGCCAGGGACTTCCATGCCCGGGGTTCCAATCGGCATGGCGGGAACAGCAAGACCCACCACGCCTGGCAGGTTTTCGGCCAAGGCGCGGCGGATCGCCAAGGCAGGCACATGCCCTTCGATCTTGAGCCAGCCCGCAATCCGGGCCGCATGGCAGGACAGCAAATCCGGCGGCGTACCCAGCATCCGCCTGAAGGGCGTGACGGATGGCACAATGCGATCCGTCACCGCAAAACCTTCTTCCCGCAGATGCGCAACCCAGCCCGCGCAGCATCCGCAATTCGGGTCACGCCAAACCTCAGCGTTTTCGCGCCGTTGCGTGAGCGCGGGGCTGGCAAGCATGGAAAGGCTTGCAATCATCACCAAGCGTCGTGAAACCATGGCCGGGCTCTCTCCCTCAGTTTTGCACGCGATGGCCGTAATCCACCGGATGGACCGATACCATCTCAGCCGCGGCATAGAAGGCCAGCGCGACCAGCAGCATTTCAAGCCGAATGGATGCGGCAAGACGCGCGCCAGCACCGGCATCACCGCGCGCGAGCGCCGGCGTATGGCGCTGGCGGTTCCAGAGCGCGAAGCCGAGGGCGGCCAACACCGCCAATACCTTCCACGCCAAGGCCCAGCCATGCCAGGCATCGAAAATGCGGTCCATGCGCAGTGTCAGATACCAGCTCAACAACATGCCAGAGACGATCATGGCGCTGACCGCCCACATCGCCGCCTTGCTCCAATCCTGGATCAGTTTTGCGGCGCTGGTGCCATCACGGCGTTGCGCCACCCACAACAAGGGCGGCAGTGACCCAACCCAAAAGGCAACGACGGCAAGGTGGACGACAACTAGCGCGGCGATTTCCTGACGTGGGGCAAACAGCATGGAATGCCCCATCGCCGCATAGGAGGCGACAACCAGCAAAGCGCCAATCGCCGTGATGGGTGGCCCAATGCGCCATGTCGTGGTTGCCGCGGTGAGCAATACAAGCCCCGCTACGCGCAGCCAGAAAGCATCGCCAATGCGCGAACGCATGACAGCGGCCCAAACATCCGCATTGAAAATGCTGGCACCGGCGGTCAGCACCAGCACACGCAGCGTGAGTGCGACCACCGACAACAGCAAGCCCGCCGCAATGGTGGTGAGCAAAACCCGGCGCAGTTTTGCTGCCTCAGCCGGTTCAAGCCGATGGCCGAAACCAATGGCGAATAGGCCAAGCCCGGCGGCGCCGATGGTGGCGATATAATAGAGCGCCCTGATGATGGCGGTGATGCCATCCAGCAGGGACGCATCGGGCTGCAGATATTCCAGAATCATGGGCGGTTCGGCGCTTCTATCCGGAAGGGGATGACGCCACCGACCGGATGCCCATCAGCCGAGATGATGCGCCATTCCGCGCGATAGGCACCAGGCGTGAGCGGCGGTAGGGCGATGATTTCCCTGCTGGTGGTTCGGATGCTTCGGCGCGGCAGCGAAATCTCCTCGGTCCCTTCACGATAAAGCCTGAGCGCCGTGAGTTGCACCCTTTCGTTAAAATGCAATTCGATCTGTTCAGGCGCATGCATCAGGACCGCGCCGGCGGCCGGCACGGATTGCCGCAGCTCCGAATGGGCAGCGGCGGGCAGGCTGGCGAAAAGCAGAGGGAGCAACAGCACTGCCCGGCGCCTTGCAGC
>JADCEX010000049.1 GCA_020249825.1 Roseomonas sp. | reverse complement strand
AGTCATCAGTGCAACCTCTTTGCGAAGGGAAAGTTTTGGATGATAAAAAAACTCGTGGCGCTGGGTTTCGCGCTTGGCCTGGTTTCAACCCCTGCTCTGGCACAAGTCGAATTGGGCAGCGGCTTTTCAATCACGGGCTCGGCGGTTGGCCAGACCGATTACATGTTCCGCAACATCAGCCAGACACGCAATCGCCCTGCCGTGCAGGGCAATCTGGAGCTTTCGCATGAAAGGGGTTTCTACATTGGTGGCTTCGTCAGCAATGTGGCCTTTGTCGGCACGGATGCGCGGCAGGAAGTGGATGGGCTGGCCGGCTTCCGCTTCGAACTGAGCGGCCTCAAGGTTGATATTGGCGGCGTCTATTACTCCTACCCCGGCTATACCGCGCAAACTGGCCAATATGATCTCGCCTTTGCTGAAGGGGTCATCAAGCTCTCCTACGAAATTGACGCCGTGACGCTGCTTGGCACCGCGGCCTATTCGCCGGATTTCTTCGGCAGCTCCGGCACGGGCGTTTGGCTTGAAGGCGGCTTTGATTGGAAGACACCGGTGTTTGACGTGACGCTATCAGGCCGGCTTGGTCATCAGTGGATCGAACGCAATAACCGCTTCGGGGCACCTGACTATCTGGCTTATGGCATTTTCCTGCAGCGTGAAATTGCCGCGGGCTTTTCGGTTTCTGTCGGCTATTACGGTACCGACATCAGCCAAAAGGAATGCCTTGATCTGAAGATCTGCGACAATCGCGTCATGGCGGGCCTCACCTGGAAGTTCTGAAGCGCCCGCGTTTCAGAAGCACCAAAAAAACCCGCCCCGTTCATTAGCCTGGGCGGGTTTCGCATATCGCAGGCCAGTCACTCCGCCGCGATGCGGCTTGGATCAAGCACCACTTGCGGAATGTCATAGCTGCGCAAATCGCCATAAAGCCGCGGTAGATCGGCTTCGAACAAGCCGCGCGTCACCCCGGCTGCCAGGCGCGGTGCTGCCATGGTCATGGCATTGATCGAAGAGCCCGCCGGGCCGAAGGACATGGTGGTGCCGATGCCGAACAGATGGATATCGCGAATCCAAGGCATCTCACCAACACGCTTTTCCACAAAAGAATAATCCGGCGCCAGATAGGGGAATTCGCCGAGCCTCTCGCTCGCTTCCTCGGCCGGCGGCGTATAGCGATCCGCCCATAGCGCAATATTGTCCGCGCAATCACCAAGTGCCGGGATCAGCGCCGGGTCCATGCGCACACCTGTGCCGCAAATCGCATAATCGGCCTGGAAGGCACCGCGCGCCGTTGCCAATTCAACGCACCCATCAACAATCCACGCCCCGGTCCAGGGCCGACCAACATGCATGGTGAAATTGGGAAAGGCATTGACCCGCGCATAGGTATCGGCCGGAAAGCCCTCCCGCAGACCAAGAATATAGGACATAAAACGCCAGCGCCATTCATCCGGCATTTCAAACATATGCCGCATGAAGCCGGCAAAGGTCAGCCAGCGATAGGGCTGGATGATCATGGGGTCAGCACGGCGGCAGAACAGATGCACCTCTGCCGCGCCGGCCTCCAGCGCCATGGCCGCATTGTCAAAGGCCGAGGCGCCCGCGCCCAGCACCGCCACAACGCGGCCCTTGAGTGCGGCGAAATCAATCGCATCCGCGCTATGGGCGCGCTTATCAGCCGGCAAGGCGCGCAGAAAATCGGGCATCCACCATTCGCCGACGCCTTCCTGCCCTGTCGCCAGCACCACCTTGCGCGCCAGAAACGGCCCGGCCGAGCTTTCCACGCGAAGGCAGGGCAGCCCATCATCCGTGCGCGCGGGGGAAATGCGCCCAGCCTCCACGCCGTTGCGCACCGGCAAGGCCAATACACGGCGCAGCCAATTCAAATAATCCTGCCAGGCTTCGCGCGGGATCATGCGCATGGCGGCGAAATGCGCCGCGCCAAACTGCGCCTCATGCCAAGCCTGATACGTGAGTGAGGGTATGCCCAAATCCGGCCCGTTCTGGTCCTTCCAGGATCGCAAGGTCGGCATGCGGGCATAGGTGACCCAGGGGCCTTCCTTGCCCTCAGGCGCGCGATCAATCAGCAGGATATTGCTAACCTTATCGCGCTTCAGCGCATGCGCCACCGCCAGGCCGCATTGCCCCGCGCCAATGATCAGGCAATCCAGCACCGGTGCGCCGTTGCTGGTTTTGGCCTCAAGCCAAGCAGCGCGCGGATGGGCCACCAATTCCAGGTCGCGGCTGATATCGGCTTCAAGCTCGGTCAGGTTACGCGGGGCCGGCATGCGGGGGAAAGCTCCTCTCGTTCTGGCTGCACCATCCAGGATTCCAGCACAGGATGCAAAACCATGGCCAAACCCCATGTAAACGGCGTCCGGGGCCATGTTTTCGCCCTATCTCGGTTGCTATCAAGCTCCTCTCAACCCCCTTGAGGCTCAGCCTTTGTCCCAGGACCCGCCCGCACTTTCCATCGTCGTCCCCGCCTATAATGAGGAGGAGGTGCTGCCCCAATTCCATGCGCGGCTGGCGGCGGCGCTGGCGGGCATCGGCCTCACTTGGGAAGTGGTTTATGTAAATGACGGGTCGAAGGATGGCACGCTTGCCGTGATGCTCGGCCTTCAGGCGAAAGATCAGCGCGCCTCAGTGCTCAATCTGAGCCGCAATTTCGGCAAGGAGATTGCGCTCACCGCTGGCCTTGATCACGCCCGCGGGACGGAGGCAGTCGTGGTGATTGACGCCGATCTGCAAGACCCGCCGGAGGTGATCCCGGACCTCATCGCCGCCTGGCGCCAGGGCTTTGATGTTGCCTATGCGCAGCGCAATACCCGCGCCGGCGAAACCTGGCTGAAAAAGGCGACCGCTGCGGCGTTTTATCGGCTGATGCAGCGGATCAGCGGCAAGGTGCATCTGCCGCCCGATACCGGCGATTTCCGGTTGATGAGCCGCCGCGCCTTGGATGCGCTGCTGAAACTGCGCGAACAGCATCGTTTCATGAAGGGGCTTTTCGCCTGGATTGGCTTTCCCGCCATTGCCGTGCGGTATGATCGCGCGCCGCGCGCTGCCGGCACCACCAAATGGAATTATTGGAAGCTTTGGAATTTCTCGCTGGAGGGCATCACTTCCTTTACCGTCGCGCCGCTAAAACTCGCGACCTATATCGGGCTGATTACAGCGATCGGCGCCCTGCTTTTTCTGGCGCAATTGATCCTGCGTACCATCCTGTTCGGCAATCCTGTCGCCGGCTACCCAAGCCTTTTGGCCGTAACACTTTTCCTCGGCGGCGTGCAGATGATGATGCTGGGGATCATTGGCGAATATCTCGGGCGTATCTTCAACGAAACCAAGGGCCGACCGCTTTACCTGGTGGAACGCTACCTGCCGGGCGATAAGGCGTGACGCGAAAGCCTTGGCATGTTTGGGCCGGGGCCGCGGCTTCGGTGCTGATCGGCTGGGCGGTCATCGCCTATGCCTTCGGGCTCCATATCCTGCCGCCCTGGAATACGGGCTGGATGCTGAGCGGCATGATCGGCCCCGACCCGGTGCAATATTGGCTTGGCTGGAATTTCTTTCACCGCGCGCCTTGGTCCTGGCCGCCCGGCCTCAACCCGCTTTGGGGGTTGGAGGTGAGTTCCTCCATCTATTACGCGGATGCGATTCCGCTGCTGGCGTTTTTCTTCAAGGCGATCAGCCCGGTGATCGAGGTTTCGCAATATTGGGGGCTTTGGATTTATGGCTGTGCTGCGCTGCAAGCTTTCATGGCATGGCGCATCATCGGGCTTGCGACAGGTGATCCCTTGGCGCGCGTGGCGGGCGCGGCGCTATTCGTGCTGCAACCGACCATGCTTGCGCGCATGGGCGGGCATTTCGCGCTTTCGGCGCATTTCCTGCTGCTGATGGGCTTATGGCTTTGCCTGACGCAGACAGCAAAAACACGCTGGCTGGGCTGGGCGGCGTTGCTGGTCGCGACCGCGTTGATCCATGCCTATCTGCTCCCCATGGTGGCCGCGCTTTGGACCGCGGATGTGCTGGCGCGCTGGCTGGATGGCGCCAGGCGCAACGGGCTTGTCGCCGAAATCATCATCATCTTCGCGCTCGTGGGCGCCGCCCTTTGGGCGGGCGGGATGTTCATGCTGGGCGGTGGTTTTGGCGGAAGCTGGGGCGGTTATGGGCAGATGCAGATGGATCTGCTGGCGCCGCTTGATCCCTCGCCCTGGGGCGCCTTCCTGCCGGATTTGCCGGGGCCGAACCATTTGGAAGTTGGCCATTCCTATGCCGGGCTTGGCGCGCTTTTGCTGGTGCTGCTTGGACTGATCGCCTGGGCAAAAAACCCCACCCGGCCCGAAAGGCGTTTCTGGCCGTTGATCCTGGTGCTGGCGGCCATGGCGCTATTTGCCGTATCGCCTAATGTCTCCGTCGCTGGCGTAAGTTTCACGGTTATCGAGCTGCCGCCGTGGATTTTGCGCTATGCGGATGCCTTGCGCGCATCGGAACGCTTCATCTGGCCGGCCGGCTATGCCGCGCTAATCACCTCGGTCTTTCTGCTGATCCGTTGGCTGGACGGGCGGCGGGCCGGGTTTGTCCTGGTCGGGCTGGTCGTGATCCAAGCGATTGACATGCGCCCCGGCTTTGCCCGGCTGCATCACTTCTTCCCGTCCACCGCCGCAACCGTGCCACTCCGCCTTTCCGATCCTTTCTGGGCTGAGGCCGCGCGGCATTACACCCGCATCCGCATCATCCCATCCGGCAATCAGGCCCCCTGGTGGGAGGAGATCGCGGTTTTCGCCGCCACCAACGGCCTTGAGACCGACGCAGTCTATCTTGCACGACTCGACCCAAAGCGCGTGGCCGCGCTGAATGCCAAGCTGGCGCGGCAATTGGCCGAGGGCGAATTTGAGCCCCAAACCCTCTATGTTTTGGGCGATTAGGGCGCGCTTGCCCTGGCTGGCGCCAGCCATCAGCCGGGCCGTGACATGATTGGCGGCTTCAACGGGCTTTGGGTACTGGCGCCCGGCTGGCATGTCCGCCAGTAAAATAGCTTTACACCAATAAGTTAGGCGGCGTTTTTCCCACAAACACCAAGCTACGCGCGCAGCGCCGTGAAATACGCTGCGTTTGCCACAATCTGGCCGCAACCACGGCCAAAATCCGCCCCCGTTCGGGGCTTTAAGCCTTCATCAATACCGGGAATCCGGTCCCCCCGAGAGAGGTCTCACCGCCTCTGTCTTTCAGGTTCGAAGGCTCAGGACACCATGTCCAGTGTACCCGTACAGACCATCCAGCAGCCCGCGACCCAGGCCATTGGGCTTGAGCGTGACCGCAAGTCCCTTTTCCCCGTTGCCAAGCGCGCGCTGGATATCATCGGCGCGGGCCTTGGGCTGGTGCTTCTTTCCCCCTTCTTTCTGATCGTCGCCTTGATGGTGCGCGCCGATGGCGGCCCGGCCTTCTTCGCCCATCAGCGCGTCGGGCGTGGCGGCAAGCTGTTTGGCTGCCTGAAGTTCCGCTCCATGGTGATTGACTCGCAAGCGCGCCTGGAAGCGCTGCTCGCAAGCGACCCCGCGGCGCGCGCTGAATGGGAAGCAACCCGCAAGCTGAAGAATGACCCGCGCATCACGCGGATCGGCCGCTTCCTGCGCTCCACCAGCCTTGATGAATTGCCGCAGCTGATCAATGTGCT
>JADCEX010000048.1 GCA_020249825.1 Roseomonas sp. | reverse complement strand
GATGCGGTGAAGATCATGCAGGGTCTCAAGACCAATTACGAAAAGCACCATAAGGTGCGCTATACGCCGGAAGCGATCCGCGCGGCGGTGGAGCTTTCCGCGAAATACATCCATGACCGCAAGCTGCCCGATAAGGCGATTGACGTGATTGATGAGGTCGGCGCATCGCGCATGCTGCTGCCTGAGAACAAGCGCCGCAAGACCGTGACGCTGAAGGATGTGGAAGACATTGTCGCCAAGATCGCGCGCATTCCGCCGAAATCGGTTTCCACTGATGATCGGGAAACGCTCAAGAATCTGGAACGCGATTTGAAGGCGATGGTGTTTGGCCAGGAAAAGGCGATTGAAGCGCTGGCCAGTGCCATCAA
Source organism: Roseomonas sp. (assembly GCA_020249825.1). GTDB lineage: Bacteria > Pseudomonadota > Alphaproteobacteria > Acetobacterales > Acetobacteraceae > Neoroseomonas. The sequence goes on along the minus strand of JADCEX010000048.1, from coordinate 2,695 downwards.
GCTTTCCCGCGCCGGGTTGCGCGATCCGGAAAAGCCGATTGGGAATTATTTGTTCTCAGGCCCCACGGGCGTTGGCAAGACGGAAGTCGCCAAGCAATTGGCGAAGACGCTTGGCATTGAACTGATCCGCTTCGACATGTCCGAATATATGGAACGCCATAGCGTCTCACGCCTGATTGGCGCGCCGCCTGGCTATGTCGGCTTTGATCAGGGCGGGCTTTTGACGGATGCGATTGATCAGCACCCGCATGCGGTATTGTTGCTCGATGAAATCGAAAAGGCGCATCAGGATTTGTACAATATCCTGTTGCAGGTGATGGATCACGGCAAGCTGACGGACCACAACGGCAAGAATGTGGATTTCCGCAATGTGATCCTGATCATGACCACCAATGCCGGCGCTTCCGATATGGCGAAGCCCGCCATCGGCTTTGAACGCGCCGCCCGCGTGGGTGAGGATGAAGAAGCGATCAAGCGGATGTTCACGCCGGAATTCCGCAACCGCCTGGATGCGGTGGTGGCTTTCGCCGGCCTGACGCCGGAGATTGTGGCGCAGGTGGTCGAGAAATTCGTCATGCAATTGGAAGCGCAGCTTGCTGATCGCAATGTGACGATTGAGCTTTCCTCAGCCGCCAAGGAATGGCTGGCCGAGCGTGGCTATGACCCGCTTTATGGCGCGCGGCCCTTGGCGCGGGTGATCCAGGAATATGTGAAAAAGCCGCTGGCCGAGGAATTGCTGTTTGGCAAACTCGCCAAGGGTGGATCGGTGAAGGTGGGTCTGCGTGATGGCGCGCTGACCTTCGATTGCCAGGAAGCCGCCCCGCCCGCGCTGCCCAAGCCCGAGGAAGATCGGGATGCGGAGCGTGAGCCGGAAAACGTAGAATAATGCTGCAACGCTTTGGCCGCTTGGTGAAAACTGCCAGCGGCCAAGGGCCTCATCCCATTACGGATGATGTGCGCGCCTGGGTGGCGGGGCAGGGGATTTCAAACGGCCTGCTGACAATATGGTGCCGGCACACTTCGGCATCACTGCTGGTGCAAGCCAATGCTGACCCGGAAGTGCTGGCTGATTTGGAAGCCTTCTTTCTGCGCCTGGTGCCGGAAGGGCGCGGGCTTTACCGGCATGAGGATGAGGCGCTGGACAATATGCCCGCGCATATCCGCGCGGCGCTGACGCAAAGCGGCGTCAGCATTCCGGTTCAACAAGCGGCCCCCATGCTTGGGCAATTTCAGGAAATCTATCTATTCGAACATCGCCGAGGTGCGCCGGAGCGCAGCCTCGATCTGCACCTTATGGGCGAGCCCTGATCACTCCGCCGCTTGCGCGGAAGCCTGCCCCTGCACGGTGAAGAAGCTCGCCGATTTCGGCTGTTGCGGCAATTCCACGCGGGTTTCTGTAATGCGGGCGAAACGCGCTGGCTTGCCGCGAATGACCTCACCCTCATGCGTGCTCGGCATCGGGTTACGCGCCAAAGGCACGGCATCGGCGGCGGTATAGACGCAAATATAAAGCCCGCGCGGCTTGGTGCCGGCATTCGGCGCGGAACCATGCGCCAGCTTGGTATGCATCAGGCAGACGGAGCCCGCCGGGCCATAGCAGGGAATGCTTTGCGCCAGCAGCGCCTTTTCATCCGCATCCGAAACGGCGCCGGTGAAACGATCCCCATCAAACAGCGAATACATCGGGCCCTTGTGGGAACCCGGCACAATTGTCAGCGCGCCATTGGTTTCATCCACATCATCCAGGAACAACAGTGCTGTGATGATGTCGTCATTGGTATGCGGCGTATAGGCGAAGTCCTGGTGATACAGCACCTCGGTCTTCGCCCCCATCAGCTTCAGATTGATCTTGCAATGATGGAATTTCACATCGGGGCCAATCAGTTCGGCCACCATTTCTGTCATGTCGCTGTCACGCATCGCTTCCAGATAGGCGGGCGAGATATCGGATGGGTTGTTGATCCGCCTGAGCGCTGGCTTTTCGGCGGAATGTTCCTTGCCCATGTCAAAACGCGGGCGGCCATCCACGCAGGGCGGGCCGAAGGGTTTTGTATGGGCGCGGCTTTCGTCCACCCAGCCGGCGATCTCGGCCCGCAGTCGCGCGAGCAGATCGGGGGAGACAGCATGCGGCACCACCAGGCAGCCATCGCGCCAGAAGGCATCCTTCTGTTCCTGCGTCAAAACACCCATGTCGCGTCCTCCAAGCTTGAAGCTTGGTCAATGTTAAGCGCAAAGCCCGCCCGAGTCATCCCGCCGCCCATCCCTGCTTGACCAGAGGCGTTGGCGCGGAAAACACTGGGCCACAAACAATACCGCCGAGGAAACCCCATGACAGGAATACTCACCCGCCGCGCCGCTGGGGCGCTCGCGCTCTCAAGCCTGGCCGCCATGCCGCGTGCCGCCCGGGCGCAGCAGGGCCGCCCCATCCGGCTGGTGGTGGGCTTCGCTGCCGGCGGGCCCACCGATGTGATCGCCCGCGTGCTGGGGCAGGAAATGCAGGGGCTGCTCGGTCAGCCCGTGGTGGTGGAAAACCGCGCCGGCGCCAATTCCCTGATCGCGACCGAAGGCGTGATGCGCGATGCGCCAGATGGGCAAAGCCTGCTGGTGACCACACTTGCGCACAGCGTGAATTCAATCCTGCTGCCCAATGCGCGCTATCGCCCGCTTGAGGATTTCACACCCGTTTCGCTGATCG
>JADCEX010000047.1 GCA_020249825.1 Roseomonas sp. | reverse complement strand
GAAGGCCGCCAGCTTCATCCCCGCCTCGGCATCCGGCGTCGCGCCAAACCGCGCGGCCAAGGGCGGCATGATCTTGCCCATGATCAGCACACTCGCCAGCGCAATGACGTAGCTGATCACCAATTCCGCAACATTCGGCATATTCCCGGCCAGAAAGGTGCCAAAGGCGCTGCCGATGGAAGGAATCGCCGCCAAGGGCAGCACGTAGCTGGTGAAAACCCCGCCCAAACTCATGGGCTCTGCCGCGATGCCATCCCAGGTTTTGCCGGGTTCCACCAAAAGGCCCTTTGCCTTGGCGATGGTATTCATGCCGCTGCCTCCCACGCTGCTTTGCGCGATTTTGCGACGGCAAGTGCCGCCAGGGCAAGTCATTCATGGTGGCAGGCGGGCGCCGCATCTGTCAGTTTCAGCCCATGGCCGATTCGCTTCCCCGCTGGCGCGACAAGCGCTTCCTTGTGATGTTGGCACTTGGCTTTGCCGCGGGCGTGCCGTTGCCGCTTTCGGCCTTCACGCTCCGGCAATGGCTGGCGGAATCGAACCTGTCGCTTGCGGCCATTGGCTTCACGGCGCTGATTGGGCTGTCCTATTCGCTGAAATTCCTCTGGTCGCCGCTGATTGACCATAGCCCGCCGCCCTTGTTCCGCGCGCTGGGGCGCCGGCGCGGCTGGCTGCTTTCCATCCAAATCCCGCTGATCGGCGCCATTATCGCACTCGGCCAGACCAACCCAGCGCTGAATGTCAGCCTGACGGTGGCGGTGGCGGTCGCGGTCGCTTTTCTGTCCGCCAGTCAGGATATTGTGATTGACGCCTTCCGTATCGAAAGCCTGGAGGAGGCTGATCAGGGCTATGGCCTGGCCTGCTATGTCTGGGGTTATCGCGGCGCCTTGCTGGCGGCGACCGCGGGGGCGCTCACCATGGCGGAATTCGCCGGTTGGGCCTTTGCCTTCGCCGGCTGCGCCGCGATGGTGGGTATAGGCGTTGCCGCCGTACTGTTTGCCGCCGAACCCGCGCATCAGGGGGGCGCTGCACCGCAAGGTTGGGTCGCGCGGCTGCGCTATGCGGTGATTGATCCCTTCGCCGATTTCATGCGCCGGCGCTATTGGTTTGCGATCCTGGCCTTTGTTGCCCTGTTCAAACTTGGCGAGGCCCTGGCCGGCATCATGACCGCGCCGTTTTATCGCCAGCTTGGCTTCACCCGGCTGGAAGTGGCGAGTGTTTCCTCGGTCTTTGGCCTTATCGCGACACTTGCCGGCGCCTTGGCTGGCGGCTGGCTGGTGGCGAAGCTTGGCACCGGGCGCGCCTTGATCCTGACCGGGATCACGCAAATGCTCTCCAACCTTATGTATGTCGCGCTGGCTTTTGCTGGGCATGATATCCGCATGTTGTTCGCACAGGTGGGGGTGGAGAATTTCACCGATGGCCTGGCTGACGCGGCCTTTCTTTCATACCTGGGTATGCTGACCAGCCGCAGCTTCACCGCCACGCAATATGCGCTGCTGTCTTCGCTGGCGGCGGTGCCCTTGCGCACGCTGGGCGCGACATCCGGCATGCTGGCAGAGGGCCTGGGCTGGCCGTGGTTTTTTGTGCTGACCACCGCTGCCGCGCTGCCGGCCATGGCGATTATGCTGTGGCTGCTGCGTCGCCTGCCGCCAAAGTCGGAAAGAACCGCCACATGACCAGCCCCTTCCTCCTGACGCCCCTGTTGCTGCTTGGCAGCAATATCCTGATGACTTTCGCCTGGTATGGGCATTTGAAGCAGCCAAGCTGGCCGATTTGGCTGGCGGTTTTGGCTTCCTGGGGCATTGCGTTCTTCGAATATTGCCTGGCGGTGCCGGCGAACCGGATCGGCTATGGCGCCTTTACCGGCCAGCAACTGAAAATCATGCAGGAAGTGATCACGCTGGCGGTTTTCGCCGTGTTTTCCGTGATGTGGCTGGGCGAGCCCTTGCGCTGGAATTTCGCCGCCGCCGCGCTTTGCCTGTTGGGGGCGGTGGTCTTCATTTTCCTGCCGGTTGACTGAGCGTGCCAGGGTTGATCCCCCCTGCCGCCGGGCGTAAGGCCCAAGGCGCTTTTGATGGATTCCCGCCATGACCGATGTGATCGCGCCGCGCCGCGCCCTGATTTCCGTTTCCGACAAAACCGGGCTGATTGAATTTGGCCGTTTCCTCGCCGCGCGCGGGGTGGAGATCCTTTCCACCGGCGGCACCGCCAAGGCGCTGCGCGATGCCGGGGTGCTGGTGAAGGATGTGTCCGACCATACGGGCTTTCCGGAAATCCTTGATGGGCGCGTGAAAACGCTCGTGCCGCAAGTGCATGGCGGCATTCTGGGCCGGCGCGATTTGGCTGAGCATCTGGCGCAAATGGAAGCGCATGGGATTGCGCTGATCGATCTGGTGGCGGTGAATCTCTACCCCTTTGAAGCGACGGTCGCGAAGGGCGCTGATTTCGATGAGTGCATCGAAAACATAGATATTGGCGGCCCGGCGATGATCCGCAGCGCGGCAAAAAATCACGCCCATGTCGCGGTGCTGACGGAACCCGCGCATTTCGCAGAAGTGCAGGCGGAAATCGCGGAAGCCGGTGGCACACGCATGGCCACGCGGCGGCGCTTGGCGGCGGCGGCTTATGCGCGCACCGCGGCCTATGATGCGGCGATTTCGGGCTGGTTCGCCAAACAGGAGGGGCAGGAATTTCCGGAACGCCTCAGCTTCACCGGCACGCTGCGCCAGACGCTGCGCTACGGCGAAAACCCGCATCAATCGGCGGCGTTCTATCTGGATGGCAGCGCGCGCCCCGGCATTGCCACCGCGCGGCAGATTCAGGGCAAGGAACTTTCCTACAACAATCTGAATGATACGGATGCGGCGTTTGAAGCCCTCGCGGAATTTGACGATCCGGCGATTGTGATTGTGAAGCACGCCAATCCTTGTGGTGTCGCGGTGGCGAGTGATTTGGCGCAAGCCTGGGATCGCGCGCTATTGTGTGACCCCGTTTCGGCATTCGGCGGTATTGTCGCGGCCAATCGCAAGCTGGACGCGGCGGCGGCAGAACGCATCACCGCGATTTTCACCGAGGTGGTAATCGCGCCCGATGCGGATGAAGCGGCACTTGCGGTTTTTGCCAAAAAGAAAAATCTGCGCCTGTTGCTGACCGGCGGCCTGCCTGATCCTGCCGCGCCGGGTATGATGTTCCGTTCGGTGGCGGGCGGATTCCTCGCGCAATCACGCGATGCCGGGCGCGTCAGTGAAGCCACGTTGAAATGTGTGACCAAACGCGCCCCTACAGCGGCGGAGATGGCCGATCTGCTATTTGCCTTCCGTGTCTGCAAGCATGTGAAATCCAACGCCATTGTCTATGCCAAGAACCTAGCGACGGTCGGCATTGGTGCGGGCCAGATGAACCGCGCGGAAAGCAGCCGTATCGCGGCGTGGAAAAGCGAGGCTGCGGCCAAGGCGGCGGGCTTGCCTGAGCCTTTGGCCAAAGGTTCTGTCGTGGCATCCGATGCATTTTTCCCCTTTGCTGATGGGCTGGAAATCGCCGCCTCTGCCGGAGCTACCGCCATTATCCAGCCGGGTGGCTCAATCCGTGATAATGAGGTGATTGAGGCTGCCGATAAGGCCGGGCTTGCCATGGTATTCACCGGCATGCGGCATTTCCGGCATTGAAACGCGCATAGGGGGCGCATGCAGAATTTGACCCTACCAAGCTGGCTGCCACCTGATGCGGTTTTGCCGCTGGCCATTTTATTGGCGGCGCTGGTGATTGCGCTTGTATTGGTGCTGCGCCGCCCCGCGCCTGATCCGCTGGCCGGCATGGTGCTTGGCCAGCTTTCTGCTTTGGCGGCCGCACAGGAACGCCAGGCCGAACGCGTGGCTTCCCTGGAAGGTGATATCGCCGATCGCGTCAATAGCGTGGTGATGGACCAGACCCGCGTGCTGAATACTGCCGTGCAGGAACAAATCTCACGCATCGCCGCGCAGGAAGCCGCCATGGCGGATCGGCTGACGCAAGCCGAACGCGCTTTGACGGAAGCGATCAAGGGGCAGAATGAAAGCCTTTCCGCCGCACTCAACAGCCAAACCGAACGCATGACAACAAGCCTTGGCGCGACCTCGGCCGAGATCAAGGAAAGGCTTGCGGTGATTGATGCGGCGCGCGGCAATATCGAAGCGCTCGGTACGCAGGTGAATACGCTGGCGGGAATTCTGGGCAATAAGCAGGCGCGCGGCGCTTTTGGCGAAAGCCAGATGGAACAGATCATCGCGGATCGGCTGCCTTCCGATGCCTTCACGCTGCAAGCGACACTTTCCAATGGCAAGCGCGCCGATTGCCTGATCCATTTGCCAAACCCGCCCGGCCCGATTGCGATTGATTCGAAGTTCCCGCTGGAATCCTGGCTACTGCTGCGCGATGCGCCAGATGATGCAACGCGCACGCAAAAGCTTCGGCAATTTTCCGCTGATGTGCAAAAGCACATCAAGGATGTGGCGGAACGCTATATCATCGCGGGTGAGACCGCCGAAGGCGCGCTAATTTTCGTGCCATCGGAGGCGATTTACGCGGAACTGCATACCTCCCTTGTGCCACTGGTGTCAGATGCGACGCGGCGCGGGGTTTATATTGTCTCCCCCACCACGCTATGGGCGGTGCTGGGCACCATGCGCGCCTTGCTGCGCGATGTACGGCTGCGTACGGAGGCCGGGCGCATCCGCAAGGAAGTGGATAGGATGCTCGCTGATGTTGGCCGGCTGGAAGAACGCACCGATAGCCTTCGCAAGCATTTCGGCCAGGTGCAGAAGGATATGGAACAGATCGAAACCTCCACCAACGCCATCAAGCGCGGTGGGCAGCGCATCGCCGATCTGGAATTGGACGATCCGCCCACGCCGCTTTTGCCGACATGACCGCGCTACAGGCGCAATCCGGCTTTGGGTTGCTGGCGCTTTGCATGATGGCTTGGGCTTTGGGTGGTTTCAGGCGCGGTGTATCGGCGCGCGTGGTGGTGATGGGCTTGGCGCTGCAAATCTTTTTGGGGGCAGCGCTTTTGCATATCCCGCCCTTGCGTACGGGCTTTGGCTATCTGGGTGATGCGGTGAATGCGCTGGCGGTGGCAACGCAAGCCGGCACATCACTCGTCTTTGGCTATTTGGGCGGAGGCGCCTTGCCCTTTCAGGAATTGCGGCCAGGCGCTTCCTTCATCCTGTTCTTCCAGGCGCTGCCCTTGGTGCTGGTGGTCGGCGCGCTTTCCGCGCTGTTCTATCATTGGGGCATTTTGCCCGCGATTGTGCGCGTGATGGCGGCAATCCTTCAACGGCTTTTCGGCATCGGCGGCGCGGCGGGCTTTGGCGTTGCAGCCAATGTCTTTGTCGGCATGGTGGAAGCGCCACTGATGATCCGCGCCTGGTTGGCGCGCATGACGCGCGCTGAGCTTTTCGTGGTGATGACCGCAGGGCTTGCCACCATCAGCGGCAATACGCTGGTGGTTTATGCGCTGATGATCGCGCCTGTGGTGCCCGATGCGGCAGGGCAATTACTGACCGCGAGCCTGATTTCCGCACCCGCCGCGATCCTCGCTGCGCTTTTGATGCTGCCGGCGGAAAGCGGCAGCGCGGCGGCGGACCATGATACCGGCCAGCCCATAAAGCTTTACGATAGCAGCATGGATGCGCTGGTGCGTGGCACGCAGGATGGGCTTTCGCTGCTGCTTGGCATCATGGCGTCGCTCATTGTCTTTGTCGCGCTGGTCGCCTTGGTGAATATGGTGCTGGAACCCGCAACAGGCTTCACGCTGCAACGCCTGCTTGGGTTGCTGTTATGGCCGGTCGCTTGGGCCATGGGCGTGCCGGCGGCGGAAGCGGCCACGGTTGCTTCTTCACTTGGCGTGAAGATCGTGGTGAATGAGTTTGTTTCCTACCTGGAACTGGCGCAAACGGGTGGCGCGGGGCTTTCGGAACGCTCCCGACTGATCCTGACCTATGCGCTTTGTGGTTTCACTAATTTCGGATCGGTCGGGATCATGGTGGCGGGCATGGCCGGCTTGTGTCCGGAACGGCGCGCGGATATTCTGCGGCTGGGCCTGCCTTCCCTGGTTTCGGCTTCCATCGCCTGCTGCATGACCGGCGCGGTGGTTGGGCTGCTGACGCCCTGAATTTAGCTTCTAGCCCTGCGGGGCATAACGCGGCAGGATATCGGTGAAGGAGCCCGCGCCATGTCCCATATCGTCCATCGCAATCTATTGAAGGACCCACCCATTGCCGTTTCCGGCCAGGGGATTTGGCTGAGGGATTCCACCGGGCATGATGTGATTGATGGCTCCGGCGGCGCGGCGGTGGCCTGTCTTGGTCATGGGCATCCGCATGTAGTGGCAGCAATGAAGGCGCAGATTGATCGCCTGTGTTACGCGCATACGGCCCTGTTCAGCGCGGGCAGCGCGGAAAAGCTGGCCGAGGTGCTGGTCGGCCATAAGCCAGGCGGGTTGACCCATGCCTATTTTGTTTCCTCAGGCAGTGAGGGGATGGAAGCGGCGCTGAAAATCGCGCGGCAGTATTTTCTGGAAGCGGGGGAACCACAACGCACGCGCTTCATCGCGCGGCGGCAATCCTATCACGGCAATACTCTGGGGGCGCTAGCTGCCAGCGGCAATATCGCGCGGCGCACACCCTATGCGCCGATTCTGTCCGATGCTTTCAGTCATGTCTCGCCCTGCTATGCCTACCGCGATCGGCGCGATGATGAGAGTGATGCGGATTATGTGGCGCGGCTAGCAGCCGAATTGGAAGCGGAATTCCAGCGCCTTGGCCCGCGCAATGTGATTGCCTTTTGCGCGGAAACCGTGGTGGGCGCGACGCTTGGTTGCGCGACTGCCCTGCCGGGTTATTTCCAGGCCATGCGCGCGGTGTGTGATCGCCACGGCGCGCTACTGATCCTGGATGAGGTCATGTCCGGCATGGGCCGCACCGGCACGCTACACGCCTGGGAACAGGAAGGGGTGACGCCTGATATTCAGGTGATCGCGAAGGGCCTTGGCGGCGGCTATCAGCCGATTGGCGGCATTCTGGTGCATGGGCGCGTGGTGGAAACGCTGAAGCGCGGCACCGGCACTTTCAAGCATGGCCATACCTATCAGGCGCATCCTGTGGCCTGTGCGGCGGCGCTTGCGGTGCAGGAAGTGATTGCGGAAGAAAACCTCCTCGCCAATGTCTGCGCCGCCGGCGCGCTTTTGGAACGTGGCTTGATGGAACGGCTTGGCAATCATCGCCATGTTGGTGATATTCGTGGCCGCGGCCTGTTCTGGGCAGTGGAATTCGTGCAAGACCGTGCGAGCAAAGCCACTTTCGACCCAGCACTTGGCGTCAATGAACGCATCAAGCATGCGGCCTTCGCGCATGGCTTGGCCTGTTATCCCATGGGCGGCACGATTGATGGCAAGCATGGCGATCACGTGATCCTCTCACCGCCCTATATCGTGAATGCGCGGGATGTGGAAATGATCGTGGAACGCTTTGGCGCGGCGGTGGATGAGGTTTTCGCGAGCTTACCTAAATCGTGAGGAACTGCGCGCGCAGCGCTGGGTCGGCTTCCAGCGCTGCCATGCTGCCATCATAGCGGATTTCACCGCGTTCAATCACATAGGCGCGATCCGCGACCGCCGCCGCGAAATCGAAATTCTGTTCTGATAGCAATACGGCGATGCCCGCGCGCTTCATGCGCAGCACGGCATCCGCCATCAATTCCAGAATGACCGGCGCGAGCCCTTCCGAGGGTTCATCCAGCAGAACAGCTTTTGGATTGCCCATCAACGTGCGCGCAATTGCGAGCATTTGCTGTTCCCCGCCGGACATGGCCGCAGCGCGGCGATGGCGCATGGAAGCCAGGTTTGGGAAAACCTCAAAAAGCCGCTCAGGTGTCCAGGCATCGCGCCCTTCTGCCGCGCGGCGGCCAACTTCGAGATTTTCCGCCACCGTCAGATCGGTGAAGATGCGCCGATCTTCCGGCACATAACCCAAGCCACGCCGCGCAATGCGAAAGGGCGGCAGCCCGGCAATATCACGCCCGGCAAAGCGCACGCGCCCGGCGCGCGGCGGGATCAGCCCCATGATCGCTTTCAGCGTGGTGGATTTGCCCGCGCCATTGCGGCCCATCAGCGCCGCGACCTCTCCACGCGCAAGGCGCAGCGACACATCAAACAGTATCTCCGCCGGGCCATAGCCGGCGCGCAGACCTTCTGCTTCCAGCACTGCTTCAGCCATGCGCAGCAGCCCTGGCGCGCAAGGCGGCGCGCAGACCTGAAGTGCCGAGGTAAACGCGCTGCACTTCCGGATTGGCACGCACTTCTTCCGGGCTGCCGGCGGCGATGATTTCGCCCCGCACCAGCACCAGGATGCGATCCGCATGGGCGAAGACCGCATCCATATCGTGTTCGGTGAACAGCACGCCAATGCGCGACTGCCGCGCAATGCCCGCCACCAGGCGCATCAGCGCGGCGCGTTCAGCCGGCGCCATGCCGGCAGTGGGTTCATCCATCAGCAGCAGGCGCGGCGCGCCGGCAAGTGCGATAGCCAATTCCACGCGCTTCACATCACCATAAGCCAGCGCCCCCATGGGTCGTTCGGCTTGCTCTGCCATGCCAAGCTGATCGAGCAAGACGAGCGCCTCTGCCCGATACAGCGCACCAGCGCGAGAAATCACATCGCGCGTCCGCCCGGCATGGGCAATCAACGCCATTTGTAGATTTTCCAGCACCGACATCGAAAGAAAGGTCTGCGCCACCTGAAAGCTGCGCCCGACGCCCAGGCGGCAAATGGCGCGCGGTGGCAGGCCGGTAATAGCCTGTCCTTCCAACACTACGCGCCCGCTATCGGGGCGCAGTTGCCCGCCCACCATATTGAAGCTGGTGGATTTGCCCGCGCCATTCGGGCCGATCAAGGCGAGAATTTCCCCTGCTGCCAGGGCAAAACTCAAATTCCGCGCCGCCACCACGCCGCCGAAATTCTTGTTGAGATTCTCGACAACCAGCAGCGTCATGGCGCGCCACCCGAAAGCCGCGCACGCAGCGCTGCATAGGCGCCACCAAGCCCGCGCGGAAAAATCAGCACCAGCGCAATGATGGAAGCCCCCAGCAAAAAGCGCCAATGATCCGTGAGTGGCATGAAGACATCCTTGATGCTGTGGAAGGCCGCCGCCCCCAACACCGGCCCCATCACGGTTTGCATGCCGCCCAGCAAAATCATCGCAAGAAAATCCACTGACAAGGGAATCCCAAGCAGCGTCGGATCAATCGAGCCTTTGGAGAATGCGTAAAGCCCGCCCGCCAGCCCCGCCGCCGCGCCGGCAGTGGTAAAGCCAAGCCAGCGATGGCTGCGTACATCAATCCCAATCGCCTCGGCACGCGGCGCGGAATCGCGCGCGGCGCGCAAGCTGGCGCCAAAGGGCGCATAGATCACATGGCGCAGCGCGAATATGCCCAAGCCCGCCGCGACCAGCACAATGTAGTGATAGGCGCTACGTGATGCCGCCCAGGCTGAGGGCCAAACACCGACAATGCCGTTATCGCCACCGGTGACCTCTACCCATTGGAAGCAGACCGCATAGGCAATCTGTGCGAAGGCCAGCGTCAGCATCGCCAGATAAATGCCCTGCAAGCGCACAATGAAAAACCCGAATAACGCCGCGAAAAACCCACCCGCCAAGGGTGCGGCGATCAAGGCCGGTTCCATCGGCATGCCGAGTTTCGTCACCAATAACCCGCTCGCATAGGCACCCAGGCCGAAATAGGCAGCATGGCCGAAGCTCACGATTCCACCATTGCCCACCAGGAAATTCAGCGAAAATGCGGCAAGGGCGAAGATCAGCACCTCGGTCGCCACCTTGATCGCATAGGCATCACCAAAAATCGGCACCGCAGCAGCGGCCACTATCGCCAGCAGCACAAGTGCCTTCTCGGCCACCGCAAAGCCGCGCGGTCGCATGATACCTTCCGGCAAGGCGCTATGCCCTGCCGCCGCTTCGGGCCGACCAAGCAACCCCCAGGGTTTTACCACCAGCACCAGCGCCATCAGCAGAAACACCAGCACCAGCGTGATTTTCGGGAAAATCAGCACGCCGAAAGCCTGCAATTGCCCGATCAGCAGCGCGGCAAGAAAGGCACCACCGATGGAGCCCATGCCGCCAATCACCGTCACCACAAAAGCCTCGGTAATGATGGAAAGATCCATCTGCGCCGAAGCCGAAACGCGGGGGATTTGCAAGGCGCCACCAAGCCCCGCCAGAAAGGCGCCCAGGAACAGCGTGCCGGTGAAAAGCATCGCCTGATTGACGCCAAGCGCGCCCACCATGTCGCGGTCCCGCGTTGCGGCGCGCAGCAATATCCCAAAGCGTGTCTTCTTCATCAGCAGCCATAGCAGGCCCAAAACCACCGGCCCGGCGGCAATCAGGAAAAGCTCATAGGCCGGAAAGCGCTGATCCAGGATCATTACGCCATGGCGCAGCCCCGGCGCGCGCGGGCCCGTAATATCCATCGGCCCCCAGATTTTCAGCACCGCATCCTGCACCATCAGCACCACGCCGAAGGTCGCCAGCAATTGAAACAACTCCGGCACCTTATAGATGCGCCGCAGCAGCAGGATTTCCATGACAACGCCCAGCACGCCTACCACCAGGGCGGAAATCAGCACCCCGGCAAAAAACAGCGTTGGCGATCTTTCAATCTGCAATAGCCAGGGCACGATCGTCACCGCCATATAGGCGCCAAGCATATAAAACGACCCATGCGCGAAATTGACGATGCGCGTCACGCCAAAGACAAGCGTGAGCCCCGATGCAATGATGAAAAGCGAGGATGCGCTGGCCAGGCCCGATAGGCACTGGACCAGCAGAAAGCCGAATTCCACGCTCAAGCCCGGCGCGCGGCCCGCACTTCTTCTTCAGGGAACATGAAATCAGCGCCATCGGCATAACGCGCATTGCGCATGGTGCCCTGCCCATTGCGCTGTGTGGTTTCACCGACCCAGGTGCCCATGGTGCCCTGTTGGTCAATGCCGCGCATCGTCACATTGCCAACCACGGTTTCAGTGCGCAGATCGCGCAGCGTATCCACCAAAACTTCATTATCCAGGCTATTGGCGCGGTTCAGCATATTGGCCAGCACTTGCACGGTCACATAGCCAAGCAGGCTACCCTTGCGTGGTGTGTCATTGAAGCGCGCGCGATAGGCTTCAACAAAGGCGCGATGTTCAGCACCTTCCACCTGTTCCCAAGGATAGCCGGTCACCACCCAGCCTTCCGGGGCTTCATCGCCCAGCGGGATCATGTATTCCGGCTCCCCGGTCAGCAGAGAAAGCACAAGGCGGCGTTCAAACAAGCCGCGCGTATTGCCTTCCCGCACAAAGGCCGTCAGGTCCGGACCAAACAGCACATTGAAAATCGCATCCGGCCGCGCCTGGGAAAGCGCGCCCACTGTCGCGCCCGCATCCACGCGGCCAAGCGCCGGATATTGTTCGGCGATAACTTCCGCACCAGAAATCGAACCACCGATCAGCCGCTTGAAATTCGCCGCCGCCGATTGGCCATATTCGTAATTCGGCGCCACAATCGCCCAACGCCTTTGCGTCCTGCCGCGCGCGGCTTCCACCAGCATGCGCGTTTGCATGAAGGTGGAAGGGCGCAGCCGCCACGTATAGCGATTGCCCTGCGCCATAGTGATCGCGTCACTCAAAGGTTCGGTCGCAAAGAACAGCCGTTTGCGCTGATTGGCGAAATCCGCCACCGCAAGCCCGACATTGGACAGAAACGTACCGGCGATGAAGGCGACATTCTCGCGCGTCAGCAATTCCTCGGCCACGCGCACCGCGTCACCTGGTGTCGCGCCATCATCGCGGAAGATGAATTCCAGCCGCCGCCCGCCCATGACACCACCTGCGGCATTGATCTGCTCGGCGGCCATTTGCATGGCATTGCGATAGGGGATGCAGAAGGCCGCCATGCGGCTATAGGAATTCAGCTCCCCAATGCGGATCGGCGCGCCCTGCGCCGCCGCACCGCGCCCTGCCGCCGCCGCCGCCAGCCCGGCCCCGCCGGCCAGAAGCGCGCGACGCCCGAGAAAAATGCTACCCATGACAAGCCTCTGCTGTCTTTTCACCCCCAAGAATGGCGATGGCAGGGGCGCTGGTCCAGGGTCTGAGCCTGACTTGTTTCATCTGGGGTGATTCAGGGCTAGCGGGGCAGAGCCGCCTCGGCTAAAACCCCGTCACCATGATTACCGTCCTGCTTGTCCTGCATCTTTTCGTCACACTCGCGCTGATTGGCGTGGTCCTGCTCCAGCGGAGTGAGGGCGGCGGGCTTGGCGTGGGTTCCTCCCAGGGCATGGGGTCCTTCATGGGCGGGCGCGGCACGGCCAATCTGTTGACGCGTTCCACCGCCATTCTGGGCGCGGCGTTTTTTGCCCTGGCGCTGACCCTGGCGCTGCTGACCCGCGGCGCATCTCAGCAAAACCGCTCCATCCTGGATGGCCCGGCGCCGATCACAGCCCCCGCCGCGCCGGCGGTTCCCGTGCTGCCGAGCGTGCCGACCAACTGATCAGCCGGATCGGGCCTAGCCCACCAGCCGCCTGACCGCCGCCACCAATTCCGGCGCATCCCAGGCTGCTTCGCCTTCCAGCCGCGCCACGTCACGCCCGGCCCGGTCAATAATCACCGTGGTCGGCAGGCCCCGCGCCCCCAAGGCGCGCGCTGCCGCGCCGCGCGGGTCAAGCCATATGGCAAGCTCCCGGATATTGAGCCGCTGATAGAAGGGCTCCACCTGCGCCCGCCCGCCGCGATCAGAAGATAGCGCCAGCACCGCAATGCGCTCAGCCCGCAGCATGGCCTGCAGCCGGTCCAGCGCCGGCATTTCCGCCACACAGGGCGGGCACCAGGTGGCCCATAGATTGATCACCAGCCCCTGCCCGGCAAAAGCCGCCAAGCCCGTTTCCTTGCCATCGGCATCGGTAAAGGTGATCGCTGCCGCCGGCGACGGGCTGGCCGCTTCGCGCAGTTTCTCAAGCCCTTTCGCCGCCCACCCTTGCCGCGACAGACCGGGCGCGAGTAGGGTCGCCCCAAGCAAGGCCGGGGCGCATAACATCGCGGAACGGCGGTTCAAAAAAGGCACGAAAGACACTCCCTTCGCATGAGCAGCAGCAGCGCGAACCAGCAATGGGGCGGACGTTTCGCCCAAGGCCCCTCGGCCATCATGGCAGCCATCAATGCCTCGATCGGGTTTGATCGCAAGATGTGGCGCCAGGATATCCAAGGCAGCTTGGCCCATGCCGCCATGCTCAAGCATGTAGGGATCATCAGCGCAGAAGACGAGGCCGCGATCCGCGATGGCCTTGGAAAAATCGCGGCGCGCATTGAAGCCGGCGATTTCCCCTTTGATGACGCGCTTGAAGATATTCACATGAATATCGAAGCGCGGCTGACGGAAACCATTGGGGAGGCCGGCAAGCGCCTGCATACAGGCCGTTCCCGCAATGACCAGGTGGCCTTGGATGTCCGGCTTTGGGTGCGTGATGCGATTGATGGGCTTTCCGGCCAGATCACCGATGTGATGCGCGCCTTGGTGGCGCGGGCGGAAGAACATGCGGGCAGCGTCATGCCTGGCTTCACGCATTTGCAGCCGGCGCAGCCTGTCACTTTCGGCCATCACATGCTGGCCTATGTTGAAATGCTCTCCCGCGATTTGTCGCGGCTCGCGGATTGTCGGGCGCGGCTGAATGAAAGCCCGCTGGGTGCGGCGGCTTTGGCGGGCACGGGCTTCGCGATTGACAGGCACATGACCGCCAAGGCTTTGGGCTTTGATCGGCCCATGCGGAACAGCCTGGATGCCGTGGCTTCGCGCGATTTCGCTGCCGAATTCCTGTTCTGCTGCGCCATGTGCAGCGTGCATCTTTCGCGCCTTGCGGAAGAGATTGTGATCTGGACCAATCCCTATTTTGGCTTTGTGAAACTGTCTGATGCCTTCACCACCGGCAGTTCCATCATGCCGCAAAAGCGCAACCCGGATGCGGCGGAATTGGTGCGCGGCAAGACCGGGCGCGTGATGGGCGCGCTGATGGGGATGCTGACCGTCATGAAGGGCCTGGCGCTGACCTATTTCAAGGATATGCAGGAAGATAAGGAAGGCATTTTTGACGCCGCTGAGAACCTGACCCTGACGCTGGCCGCCACCGCCGGCATGGTGCGGGATATGAAGCCGCAGACCGAACGGCTTGCCGCCGCTGCCGGGGCAGGCTTTTCCACCGCGACAGATTTGGCGGATTGGCTGGTGCGCAGCCTGAAAATGCCCTTCCGAGACGCCCATCACGTCACCGGCACGCTGGTGGCCAAGGCCGAAGCGCGCGGCGTCGATCTTTCCGGCCTGACGCTGGCTGAAATGCAAGCGGTGGAACCGCGCATCACCCAGGGCGTATTTGACGTGCTGACGGTTCAAGCCTCCGTTCGGTCACGCATTTCATATGGGGGGACGGCGCCGGACAATGTCGCCGCCATGGCCGCCGAATGGAAGGCCAAGCTGGCATGAGGTTTGGCGCGCAATCCCTATTGCTGCTGCTGGCGGTGGCCTTCCTAGCCTCAGCCTGTGGCCGGATGGGGCCGGTCCGCCCGCCCGGCCCGCCTGAAGAAATTACCCATCCTCGGCAATACCCAAATCGCTGATCGGGCACTTTCCCGCTTGCGATAATCCGCGCGCATCACGACAATAGGGGGATGGCTGCCCCTGCTCCTGCCCTTGATCTGGGCTCTGATCCCTCCTTCGCCGAATTACTGGCGCAGCGCCCGCAACTGACACGCCATGCCCAT
>JADCEX010000046.1 GCA_020249825.1 Roseomonas sp. | reverse complement strand
GGAAAGCCGGATGGAAGCCGGCATGCCAATGCGCACCGTATCCACGTCAATTGGCGTGATCTGTACATCCACCACCAGTCTTTCTTCCTGCGGCACAATGGACGCAACCTGGGATCCGGGGGCAATCACGCCACCCCGGGTCGTGTAGCGCAAATCCATCACCATGCCGGCTTCGGGCGAATCTATTGTCAGGCGCATCAACTGGTCATTGGCACTGATTTCACGCTCTCGCAGTTCCAAAAGCCGGCCCTGCAATTCGCGCAATTCCTTGGCGATTTCTTCCTGACGGGCACGCACCAATTGCGCGCGCTGCATTTCCGCTTCGCCCACCGCCTGTTGGGTACGCGCGACATTCTCGATCGCCTCACCACGTTCACCGATCAGCCGTGCCTCTTCGCGTTGCAGGGAAAGCAGGCGCGGCAGGCGTTCCAGCCCCATGCGCACCAACCCTTCCACGCCAAGGATTTCCTGGCGCACCATGGCAAGCTGCCGATCCTTGGAATCGATGCGCACATTCAACCCGTCAATCTGCTTTTGCAGTTGCAGCGCGCGCTGGGTGAGGATTTCGATCTGGCCTTGCAGCGCGTTGCGCCGCGCGATGAATTCATTGCCCTGTACGGCAAGGATCTCGGCCACCTTTGGTTCATTCCGTCGGGCCATCAATTCAGGCGGGAAAACCGGGGCAGGCGCTTCCTCTCGTTCCGCGGTCAGCACCGCGATTCGCGCACGCGTACGGTCGGTTTCATCCAGCACCACATTCAACCCCGCGCGTACGCGCGTATCATCCAGCCGGATCAATGGCTGGCCGGCCATCACCATGGTGCCGTTGCGCACCAGCACTTCACCGACAATGCCGCCTTCCAGGTGCTGCACATTGCGGCGATTGCCTTCCACCATCAGGGTACCGGGCGCGACGACGGCGCTATCAATCATGGCAAAGGCGCCCCAGCCAAAAACGCCGCCCACGCCAAATAGAATGGTGAAAAGCGCAAAGCGCAGGGGCCGCCAGATCGGTGCCTTTGATGCCGCGGCACCAAGCTCAGGCCTTGCGTTGTTGCGGTTCATGATCCTTCCCCCTCAGCTTTTTGCGATGGCCGTAACAGGGCGCGGCGGCTGCGCCGGGCGGGTCAGGCGGGGCAGGATTTCATCACGCTTGCCGAAGGCTTCCACCGCCCCAGCGCGCATCAGCAGGATCTTGTCCACCGCGGCCAGAATATTCGCGCGATGCGTGATAATGACAGTGGTGACGCCCATGTCGCGCAGCCTACCCAGCGCCGCCGCCAAAGCCGCTTCCCCATCGCTATCGAGATTCGAATTGGGTTCATCCAACACCACAAGCTTGGGCGAACCGTAAAGCGCGCGCGCAAGGCCAATGCGCTGTCGCTGCCCCGGCGAAAGCCCACGCCCGCCAGGACCCAGCGGCGTATCATAGCCTTCCGGCAGATGCAGGATCAGATCATGCAGCCCGGCATCCTTGGCGGCCGCCACCACCTTTTCGGAATCCACCGTGCCAAGCCGCGCGATGTTTTCCGCAACGGTACCCTCGAACAACTCCACATCCTGCGGCAGATAACCCAGATGCTGCCCGACCTGATCACGCGGCATGCGCGCCATATCCGCACCATCCAACCGTACCGCCCCGGCCCGCGGCGGCCATATGCCCAGAAGCGCGCGCGCCAGACTGCTTTTGCCCGCGGCACTTGGCCCAATTACCGCGAGCGATTCGCCCGGCTGCAAGGCAAAGCTCACTCCGCGCAGCACAACAGTATCGGTTCCCGGTACCGCAAGCACAAGGTTTTCCACCGCCACGGTGCCTTGCGGCGCCGGCAGCTTCATGCCCTGCTTTTCCGCTGGAGCAGTCGCCAGAAATTCACACAGGCGCCGATGCGCCGCACGCGCATTCATCGCCTGCTGCCAAAGCGCCACCACCTGCATGCTGGGGGCCAAGGCACGCGCCAGAATGAAGGTTGCCACAATCATTGCGCCAGGCGTGATGGCTTGTTCAATCACCAAAAGCGCACCAAGGCCCAAAGTCAGCACCCCGGTCAGCGCCAATTGCAGGAACTTGATGATGGCGGCGAAACTGCCTGCAATCTGGCTCGCGGTTTGCTGCTGGTTCAGCATGCCCAAATGGCGTTCCTGCCAGCGCTGCCAAACCCCGGGCCGCATGCCCATGGCTTCAGCCGTTTCGGCATGGCGGATGCTGGCCTCCACAAAGGCATAGGCCTGGACATTGTTGTTGGAAGCTTCAGCCAGCTTCTTTGTCGAAAGGAAGGCCTGGATCAGGGCGCTGCCAATCACAAACAGCACCGCCACCGTGCCAAAAAAGGCGAAAAAGGGATGGACAATGTAAAGAATGACAAGAAACACCGGTATCCATGGCGCATCCAGTGTCGTGGTCAGACCTGTTGTCGAAATGAAAGACCGGACCTGTTCAAGATCACGGAGTGGTTGCACCCCGACCCGGTCGCTGCCACGCAGGCTGCCCTGCACAAACAAGGCATCGAATACCCGCGACGACAAGCGACGATCTATGAGACGCCCGAGCCCGATCAGCGCAAAGCTCCGGCAACCTTCCAAGACACCATAAATCAGGATCAGAAAAAGCGAGATCAGCGTGAGTGCCAGGAGCGTCGCCTCACTTTGGCTCGCCAAGACACGATCATAGACCTGCATCATGTAAACAGAGCCGGTCAATTGCAGCATATTGACGACAAAACCGACTGCGAAAAGCAGCGCAAGCGCGCCCTTCATCTCCCCCAGAATGGCATAGACGGGCGAAGCAAGTCCTTTGCGTGCCTGGGCGTTAACCACGGGGATATGCGGACGCATGTTTCGCCTTGATCCTTAACCTCATGTGGCGGGTGCCCCGAAGCAAAGCTCCATGTGCCTCCATACCTCCCTGATATTCCTAAATTGTTTCGACTCCCCGACGCAAGTTAAAGCTTGTCATGGGCGGCAAGACCCGCGGGTTTCGGTTTTTGTCGCATTCCTGCCGCAAGGGTCCTATACGTATTTCCAACGATTCGCAGTTACGGACCTGATGACCCGCTTCATCCGCCAGATACCAGAAGGCGACGACCGAGAGCGCTTGATGTGCCCGGATTGCGGGCATGTTGCCTATGAAAACCCGAAAGTGGTCGTGGGCAGCGTGGTCGCGGAAGGGGATCACATCCTGCTTTGCCGGCGCGCCATTGAACCCCGTGCCGGCTTTTGGACCATCCCCGCCGGCTATATGGAATTGGGCGAAACCGCCGAAGAAGGCGCGGCGCGGGAAGCCTGGGAAGAAGCCCGGGTACGCATTGCCTTGGATGGGGTGCTGGCGGTCTATTCCATCGCCCGCATCGGCCA
The DNA here is from genome assembly GCA_020249825.1 of Roseomonas sp. GTDB lineage: Bacteria > Pseudomonadota > Alphaproteobacteria > Acetobacterales > Acetobacteraceae > Neoroseomonas. Next base: position 2,538 of record JADCEX010000046.1, on the reverse strand, counting down.
GGTGCAGGTGATTTTCCGCGCCCGTTTCGCCGAACCGGGCTTCGCGCCCGGCCCGGAAAGCCTTGAAGTTGCTCGCTTTCATTGGTCCGAGATTCCCTGGGATGAGCTTGCCTTCCCCTCCGTCCATTGGGCGTTGAAGGCTTGGCGGGATTCCGCCCATGGCGCCTTGCCGGCAGCCGCGTTGAACCCCCAGGAAGACAGGCGCGGTGTGCATCGCCTGCCGGTGGCCTCCTGATGGTGGGGCGTCGCGCGCTGCTGACTGGGCTGCTGCTGACCCTCGGGGCCGGATCGGCCTTGGCACAAAACGCGGCGCCAACCGTCACGCGCCCCAACGCGCCCCGCCCCGCCGCCTCCCCTGTGCCTCCGCGTAACCCTGAGCTGCGCCGCCAACGCCGGCAGGCTGAGAAAATTGTCACCGCCCCGGAACCCCATGGCAAACCCGCCCCTGTCCCCAATCGCGACATTGAGCCCCCGCGCGGGCTGAATGAGCCGCCACGCGCGAGCCTCAGCCCCACCCTCATCCACCCGGAAGCGGCTCAGCCGCATTTGGGCCGGTCAGGCTTTGCCGTGCAGGCGCAAGAAGATCGGCTGCTCCGCCAACCCGCGCCAGGCGCACGGCTGAACGTTCCTTTTTAGGGGCTTTGCCGTTCACCTTCGGGCATGGGAAACGCCCCAAATCTCTGTTTGATCGCTTTTTCCGGGCCGCCCAGTAAGGCCACTCGGCGCGAAAATGCTCAACCGACCTGATCCGGGCTTTGCAGCCTGAGCGCCAGCGCATGCAACCCAGTGGCGAATTCGCCCGCCAAAGCCTCATGCACCGCGCGGGACCGCGCCACGCGCGTCATCCCGGTAAACCCCGCCGAGACCATATGCACGGAATAATGCGTCTCACCCCCCGGGCTTGCGCCGGCATGGCCGGCATGGCGGGCACTGTCATCGGTGATCTCAAGCAAGGCAGGCTGGAAGCGCGCTTCCAGGGCCTGTCTTATGCGGTCAAGGCGTTGGGTCATGGGGCGTTTTTCCGCGTTTGTGACTTTTTTGCCAAGCCCTTATCTGCCTTGCGGCTGGGCGCGACCACCCCCATAAAGCCTTGATGTTCGCGCGCAAACGACGCAAGGCCTATGCCCCGGATGACGCAGCGCCCCCTGGGCGGCTTTGCGATGCGCCGGATTGCGCCGAGCCCGGCCAATATCGTGCGCCCCGGGACCGGTCCCTGCGCGATTTCCACTGGTTCTGCCTGGATCATGTGCGCGCCTATAACGCCAGCTGGGATTTCTATAAGGGCATGGGCCCGGATGAGATCGAGGCGTGTCTGCGCGCCGATACATCCTGGCAGCGCCCGACCTGGCCGCTTGGGCGCATTGGCGGGTCTGGCCGCTTTGACCCCGAAATTCTGCGCGACCCGCTCGGCGTGCTGGGCGCGGAAGCCCCAAGCCCGCGCCGCCCGCCGCCGGAAAGCGCCGCGCCCCCGGAACTCCGCGCCGCGCTTGATCTTCTGGGTCTCAAATGGCCGCTGGGTTCGGCGGAATTGCGTGCCCGCTACAAGGATCTTGCGAAGCAGCACCACCCCGATGCCACCGGCGGCGACAAGCAGGCTGAGGAGCGTTTGAAGGATATCAACCGCGCCTATAGCCTGCTGAAACACCGCCTCGCGAAACAACCTGCGCCCGCCGGGTAGCCGGATTGGCATTACCGGCCTAAACTCCCCTTTTCCCAATGCACGGAACCTGACACGCGATGAACAAAATCGCCCCTATTGCCGATATCAAGCCGACTTCGGCGATTTCTGCCCCGGATACCACCGTCAAGGCGCGTGAGGCCTTTGGCGTGGATGTGGATATGGATGTGCCTGCCTTTTCGGTGCGCACGGAACATGTGCCCGAAATTGACACCAGCTACCGCTTCGACAAGGAAACGACGCTGGCCATTATTGCGGGCTTTGCCTTCAATCGCCGCGTGATGATCCAGGGCTATCACGGCACCGGGAAATCAACCCATATCGAACAGGTGGCGGCACGGCTGAACTGGCCCTGCATTCGCGTCAACCTGGACAGCCACATCAGCCGCATTGACCTGATCGGCAAGGACGCGATCGTGCTGAAGGATGGCCAGCAGGTCACGGAATTCCGCGAAGGCATCCTGCCCTGGGCGCTGCAACACCCCTGCGCTTTGGTATTCGATGAATATGATGCCGGCCGCCCGGATGTGATGTTCGTCATCCAACGCGTGCTGGAAGTGGAAGGCAAGCTGACGCTGCTCGATCAAAGCCGCGTCATTCGCCCCAACCCGTATTTCCGGCTTTTCGCCACGGCGAATACCGTCGGGCTTGGCGATACCACCGGGCTTTATCATGGCACGCAGCAGATCAATCAGGGCCAGATGGACCGCTGGAACATCGTCGCCACCCTGAACTACCTGCCGCATAAGCAGGAAACCGAAATCGTGCTGGCGAAGCTTGGTGCCGAGGGTGACGCCAAGATGAAGAAGCAGGTGGAAGCCATGGTGGCATTGGCGGATCTGACCCGCGCCGGCTTCATC
>JADCEX010000045.1 GCA_020249825.1 Roseomonas sp. | reverse complement strand
TACGCCCGGCTGCACCAAGCACGCTTGCGGCGTGCAGGAAGCGCTGCCCCAGCTTGGCAAGCTTGGCCTGACCGTGATTGGCGTATCGCCCGATGCCATGCCGCCGATTGAAAAATTCGCCAAGAAATACGGGCTGGAATTTCCGCTGGCGTCAGACCCGGAACACAAGACGGCCGAGGCCTATGGCGTGTGGGTCGAGAAATCCATGTATGGCAAGAAATACATGGGTATGGAGCGATCGAGCTTTCTGGTCGGCGCCGATGGCAAGATCGCGAAAATCTGGCGCAAGGTGAAGCCGGAAGCCCATGCGGCGGAAGTGCTGGCTGCAGCCAAGGCGCTTGGGTAATCTGCCGGGGTTTTACGGCAGCTTGCTGGTGCCGGCAGCGCGGATAATGCCCTGAGGCCGCGCAGCCTTCTCAGCGATGCCGCTGATGCCCTGGCGGCGCGCCAATTCGGCCCAGACTTCCGCGGGCCGGATTCCGGCATCCACCCAAACCACCATCAGGTGATAGAGCACATCGGCTGATTCCAGCACCGTGGCAGCGCGATTGCCGATGGTGGCTTCAATGACGCATTCCACCGCTTCTTCGCCGAATTTCTGCGCAACCTTGGCGGTGCCGCGCGCAATCAGCCGCGCGGAATGCGAAGACGCGATGTCACCCGCAAGGCGCCGCTGTTCCACGGTTTGCCAAAGCTGATCAAGGATCGTGGCATCAGCGCCCGTCGGTGAAACGCTGAGCGGTTCCAGCACCCGCGCTTCCACCTTTCGAATGCGCTTGGGGAGTTTGGCGCCTTTCACCTTGAGCCCGCCGGGCAGCGGCAGTACCGCCTTCTTCTTGGCAATTTTCTTCTTGATGCCGGGCTTCTTCTTCGCCTTGCCGGCAGGCTTTACCTTGGTGGGCTTTGTTGCCTTGGCCATTTACGCGGCCTCCTGCACTTGTGGGACGGGGCGGATCGGCAAACCCGCTGCGGCAAGCGCGGCCTTGGCTTCGGCAATCCGAAATACCCCGTAATGGAAAACACTGGCGGCAAGCAGGCCCGTGGCACCAGCGCGCGCGCCTTCGACAAAATGGCTTAATTCACCGACACCGCCGGATGCCACAATCGGCAGCCGCGTGGCGGCACGCACGGCTGCGGTCAATTCAAGATCAAAGCCCTGCTTGGTGCCATCGCGGTCCATTGAGGTCAGCAGGACTTCGCCCGCGCCGAGGGCTTCAACCTGCCTGGCCCAGGCAATGGCATCCATGCCCGTGCCGCGGCGCCCGCCATGGGTGAAAACCTCCCAACCACCGCCCACGTCACGCCGCCGCGCATCAATCGCGACCACGATGGCCTGGCTGCCGAAAGCCTCAGCTGCACGGCGCACCAGATCAGGATCGGAAACCGCGGCCGAATTGATGGAAACCTTGTCAGCACCCGCCAGCAAAAGGCGACGCGCATCATCAACACTGCGCACGCCGCCACCGACGGTCAGCGGAATGAAGACCTCGGCCGCCGTGCGGGAGACCACATCAAGGATCGTATCGCGGTTTTCGGCGGACGCCGTGATGTCAAGGAAGGTGATCTCATCGGCGCCTTCGCGATCATAATTGCGCGCCTGTTCCACCGGGTCCCCGGCATCGCGCAACTCCACGAAGTTCACGCCCTTCACGACGCGACCATCCTTAACATCCAGGCAGGGAATGACACGAAGGGCGAGCACGGGACCTCTTGTAAACTCACGGTTGCGATAGTTGTAACCAGGGCAGGCGATTTTCCTGAAGTCGCGATGCGCCGGAATGATCCCCCGGTCAAGCCCCGAAAGACAAGGCTTGCAGGGGGCCGCGGGCAGCGCCACATTTCACCCATGGCCAGAAAGGGCAAAGCCGCCACCCGCAGGGTTGGCGATTATCTGACCGGGCATTTGCTGATTGCGATGCCCGGCATGGAAGACCCGCGCTTTGCGCAAAGCGTGGTGTGCCTTTGCAACCATTCGGCTGAGGGCGCCATGGGGCTGATGGTGAATCGCCCGATCGAGGGTCTGGGCTTTGACAAATTGCTGAAGCAGCTCGGCCTGAAGCCCGTGCCTTCGCAGCGGCAGATCCGCCTTGTCTCCGGCGGGCCGGTGGAAGCAGGGCGCGGCTTTGTGCTGCATACGGATGATTGGTCCGCCGAGGGAAGCCTGACCTTTGGCGAAGGCCTCGCCCTTACCGCGAGCGTTGATATCTTGAGCGCGATTGCAAGCGGCGGCGGGCCGCGCCAGGGCCTGCTGGCGCTTGGCTATGCCGGCTGGGCGCCCGGCCAATTGGAAGAGGAAATCCAGCGCAATTCCTGGCTGAGCGTGCCGGCAGATGAGGCGCTTTTGTTCCAGGAAGCGGCAAGCACCGCCTGGCACGCGGCGCTGGCGAAGCTCAAGGTGCATCCGGCCTGGCTTTCTTCCGCGGCCGGGCATGCGTGAGGGTTTCTGAACAATGCAGATGTCCGCCATTCCCTTCGACACCACCGATTGGGCGCAGGTGGAACCGACACGCCATGCGGGCGTGACCGGCGAAGCGCTATGGCGCACGCGCCATGTTGGCCCCGCTGAAAACCCGATCCGCGTGCGCATGGTGGAATACTCACCCGGCTATGTCGCCGATCATTGGTGTCATAAAGGCCATGTGCTGCTGGTGCTGGAAGGCGAATTGGAAACCACACTGGCTGATGGGCGCGTCTTCGTGCTGAAGCCCGGCATGTCCTATCAGGTGGCGGATGGGGCAGAGCCGCATATGTCGCGCACCACCATCGGCGCCAAGCTATTCATTGTGGATTGATGGGGTTTCAAGCCGCGCGAACCTCCGCGGCTTGAATACCTGGGGCGCTAAATCGCTGGCGGCGGCGCCGGATCAAAGCCATCAGGCGTGATGCCGCGCGGCCGGATCATGGCGTAGGGTCCACGCGGCAGGAAGCGGCCAGTGCCGGGTTCTGCCTGCACCTTGCCATCACGCATCACCACTTCGCCGCGACGGATGGTCATGACTGGCCAGCCGGTGACCTCCATCCCCTCATAAGGGGTGTAATCAATCGCGTGCTGCATCAGCGCATTGGTGATGGTGACTTTCTTCTTCGGATCCCACAGCGCCAGATCGGCATCCGCACCGACAGCAATCGCGCCCTTACGCGGCGCGAGGCCCATCAAGCGCGCGGGGTTGGTGCTGGTCAGGCGCACGAATTCATCCAGGCTGATGCGGCCCTTGGAAACACCTTCGCTGAAAATGATCGGCAGGCGCGCGGTGAAGCCCGGAATGCCGTTCGGGATATCGCGGAACACGGCGTCCGTTCCATTCTGGCGCTTGCCGCGCTCACCTTCATAGGAAAAGGCGCAGTGATCGGATGAAATCACATCCAAGGTGCCGCGCCGGATCATTTCCCAGACGCGTTCATGTTCT
>JADCEX010000044.1 GCA_020249825.1 Roseomonas sp. | reverse complement strand
GATGCCGGGACTCTGTCCTGAGCGAGCCGGCAGGGCCAAAAAATCACTGAAAATGGTTATGTTCAGGCGAAAGCAGCGTTGAAAACATACTCGCGCGCCAAAATTGCGACGCTCAATGACAGCTTTTCAGCAGCCTGCTAGCCTATTGCCCTGCCTCTATTTTGCGCAGAATTTGCTTGGCGCCGCGCCATTTGGTGACTTGGCGCCAGCATGTCTAAGCTTGTGCCATGAAGGCCGCCGCCCTGCCCCAACCCAGCCACCAACGCTCCCGCGGGCGGTTGGAATTGGATTACCACCTGCATGAAGGGCGCACGGTGCTCGGCGGGCTTTATCAATCACCGCCCATGCGTGCCCTGTTCCCCGACCCTGAGGCGGATGAGGCGCCGATCTGCGCGCTGGTGAATACCGCGGGTGGTCTGGCCGGCGGCGATAGGGTGGAAATCGCCCTCAGCCTTGGTGCCGGGGCGCAAGCGAGTTTCTCCACCCCGGCGGCCGAGAAAATCTATCGCAGCCTTGGCCCGGCCACCGAAATCAGCGTGACGCTTGAAGCCGGCCCTGGCGCCGTTTTCGAATGGATCCCGCAGGAAACCATCCTGTTCGAAGGCGCGCGGCTTGATCGCCAATTGCGCGCCGATATCGCGGAGGACGCGACACTGCTGATGGCCGAAGCGCTGGTCTTTGGCCGCGCCGCGCGTGGCGAGACCTGGCGGCGCGGCGCCCTGCAGGATTCCTGGCGCATCCGGCGCGCTGGCAAGCTGCTTTGGGCGGATGGGCTCAGCCTTGGTGAGGATATCGCCGCCGATTTCGCTGACCCCTTTGGCTGCGCCGATGCCGAGGCACTGGGCAGCCTGGTACTGGCCGGCCCGCTTGCTGCGCCCGAGTTGCGCGATGCGCTCCGCGAAGATGGCGCACTCGCCAGCCTGGTACGGCCTGGGCTTTTGGTCACGCGCTGGCTCGGCGGTGCCGTTGCGGTGCGCGAAGGGCTGGGGGCGGCGATTTGCCGGCTGCGCCCGGCGCTTGGCCTGCCGGCGCGGCTGCCGCGCCTGTGGACGACATGAAACAGAAAATCCCATGATGATGGCACAGCGATTGCGGAACCCAACGCCATGAACCTGACCCCGCGTGAAAAAGACAAGCTGATGATTGCGATGGCCGCGATCGTGGCGCGACGGCGCCTGGAACGCGGCCTGAAATTGAACTTCCCCGAAGCCGTGGCGCTGATCACGGATTTCGTGGTGGAAGGTGCCCGCGATGGCCGCAGCGTCGCGGAACTAATGCGTGATGGCGCCACCGTGCTGACGCGCGATCAGGTAATGGTAGGCATCGCGGAGATGCTCCATGAAATCCAGGTGGAAGCAACCTTCCCGGATGGCACCAAGCTGGTGACGGTGCATCAGCCCATTCGTGCCGCCGTGCCAAAGGAACCCAGCGCCAAGGCGAAGCCTGCTGCGAAGGCAAAAGCGAAAGCCGCACCAAAAGCCAAAGCAAAAGCCGCCGCTAAGCCCAAGGCCAAGCCAGCCCGCAGAAAGGGAGCCCGCAAATGATCCCCGGCGAAATCATCACCGCCCCTGGCGAGATCACGCTAAACGCTTCCTGCGACGCGGTAGAAATCACGGTGGCAAATAAGGGCGACCGCCCGGTGCAGGTGGGCAGCCATTACCATTTTGCGGAAACGAATCCGCTGCTCGCTTTTGATCGTGCCAAGGCGCGCGGCTGCCGCCTGGATATTCCCGCCGGCACGGCAGTGCGTTTTGAACCTGGGCAAACGCGCAAGGTGCGCCTGATCCCGCTTGCCGGCGCACGCATCATCCATGGCTTTCGCGGCGAAACGGAAGGGGCTCTCTGACCCATGGCAACGAAAATCTCGCGCGCCGCCTATGCCGGCATGTATGGCCCAACCGTGGGCGACCGTGTGCGCCTGGCCGATACGGAAATCTTCATCGAGGTTGAGCGCGACCTGACCACCTATGGTGAGGAAGTGAAATTCGGCGGCGGCAAGGTCATTCGCGATGGCATGGGCCAATCCCAAGTCACGCGCGCCCAAGGTGCCATGGATACCGTCATCACCAATGCGCTGATCCTGGACCATTGGGGCGTGGTGAAGGCGGATATCGGCTTGCGCGGTGGGCGCATTGCTGCCATCGGCAAGGCGGGCAATCCCGACACACAACCCAATGTGGATATCATCATCGGCCCGGGGACGGAAATTATCGCCGGTGAAGGGCGCATCCTGACCGCGGGCGGCATTGATGTGCATATCCATTTCATCTGCCCGCAGCAGATTGAAGAAGCGCTGGCATCCGGCATCACCTCCATGTTCGGCGGCGGCACTGGCCCGGCGCATGGCACACTGGCTACCACCTGTACGCCCGGGCCTTGGCATATGGAGCGTATGTTGCAGGCTGCCGAAGGCTTTCCGATGAATCTTGGCTTCCTCGGCAAGGGCAATGCGGCGCTACCGGCGGGTTTGGAAGAACAAATCCGCGCGGGGGCTTGCGGCCTCAAACTGCATGAGGATTGGGGCACCACGCCCAAGGCGATTGATACCTGCCTTTCCGTCGCCGATGAGATGGATATTCAAATCGCCATCCATACCGATACGCTGAATGAAAGCGGTTTTGTCGAGGAAACCATCAAGGCCATTCGCGGCCGCACCATTCAAGCCTTCCATACCGAAGGTGCCGGTGGCGGCCATGCGCCGGATATTCTGCGCCTGGTTGGTGAAGCGGGCGTGCTGCCTTCTTCCACCAACCCCACCATGCCCTATACGGTGAACACCGTAGATGAGCATTTGGATATGCTCATGGTCTGCCACCATCTTGATCCGCGCATTCCCGAAGATGTTGCCTTTGCCGAAAGCCGCATCCGTAAGGAAACCATCGCCGCCGAAGATATCCTGCATGATATCGGCGCCATCAGCATGATGTCGTCTGATAGTCAGGCCATGGGCCGGGTGGGTGAGGTGATCATCCGCACCTGGCAGACCGCGCATAAGATGAAGGTGCAGCGCGGGCGCCTGCCGGAAGAAAAGGGTGACAACGACAATGCGCGCGCCAAGCGCTATATCGCCAAATACACCATCAATGCGGCGATTGCGCAGGGCGTGTCCGATCATGTCGGCAGCGTGGAAGTCGGCAAGATCGCCGATCTGGTGATTTGGACGCCCGCCTTTTTCGGCGTGAAGCCCGATATGGTGTTGAAGGGCGGCACCATTGCCATGGCGCTGATGGGGGACCCGAATGCGTCCATCCCCACACCGCAGCCGGTGCATTACCGGCCGATGTTTGGCAGCTATGGTCGTTCGCGTCTCCTATCCGCCGTCACCTTCGTGAGTGGTGCTGCGTTGCAGGCCGATATCGCGGGCCGCTTCGGGCTTTCGCGCGAATTGGTGGCGGTGCGCAATTGCCGCAGCGGCATCAGCAAGCGCAGCATGGTGCATAACGCCACACTTCCCAAGATTGAGGTTGATCCCGAAACCTATGAGGTGCGCGCCGATGGCGTGCTGCTGGTGTGCGAACCCGCCAAGGTGCTGCCCATGGCGCAGCGCTATTTCATGTTTTGAGGTGTGCCTGAGATGACCGAAACTCTCCCCCGCGCCATCCAAGTGCTGCCCGCCGGCGGCTGGGTGGAACGCACCGCGCGCCATCGTGTGACGCTGGATTTCGATGACCGCTTCCG
>JADCEX010000043.1 GCA_020249825.1 Roseomonas sp. | reverse complement strand
GCTTGCCCGACATGAAGGTCGGGAATTCCGCCTGCACATCGGCGTCTTCTTCCGGCAAGATCTTCGGCATCAGCGCGCGGATGTCCTTATCCTGCAACCAGGCGTAGGAATCCCAGCCGAAATGCCCGCGTGCCAAGGCACATGCCACCACAAAGGGTCCGCTGAACTGCCCATCCACGATGTTCTGCGGGTTTTGCTTGTACTCGCGCGGCGCGCCCACCAGCAGCATGCCCTTATTCGGCAGGCCCATGATCACGCTTTCAATTTCTTCCACCTTCAAGCCAAGTTCCGCGCGCAGCGCCAAAGCTGCATCCACACTCGCATGGCCATAGCGGCAGGAAGGATAGGGCTTCACGGCGGTCTGCATCAGCTCCCACGCCTTGCCCAGATCCTGCAAAACGCGCTCAGGCTTCGGGTTCGGGGCATAGGCGCGCAGAAAACCCGCCTTGCCTTCAACGGCTTCGGCAGCACCACGGAAACCCTCCCGCGCGATGGTCGCGGCGGAAAGGCCATTCAGCGCGCTCCACCCCACCTGGAAGCGCTTGGTCCAAGCTCCATTGGCGAGGAATTGCAGGCTGCCGGCGGCCTGCGAAAGCCCAATGCCGAAAGCGTCTTCAACCTGTGCCGCGGTTAGGCCGAAGACCCGCGCCGCCGCCGCCGCCGCGCCAAAGGCGCCGCAGGTCGCGGTCGGGTGATAGCCGCGGTCGTAATGATCACCACCGGGCAAGGCCAGCGCCAGCCGGCAGGTGGTTTCATACCCGGCCACAATGGCGGCCAGCACGGTCTTGCCATCAGCGCCGGTCATTTCAGCAGCGGCAAGCGCGGCGGGGATCACCGGTGCACCGGGATGGAGCGTACCTGCGGCATGCGTGTCATCAAAATCAAGCGAATGCGCCATGGCGCCATTGATAAGCGCAGCACCCGCCGGCGTGTAGCGCTGGGAATCCCCAAAAACAGCGGCGGAACCGCCGGTCAGGCCAAGCGCGCGGGCCGCGGCCAGCAGGGGCGGCGTGCTTTCGGCCTCATGCCGGCCGCGCAGCATATTGCCGACCAGATCCAGGATCAGGAAACGCGTGCGTTCCTGTACATTTGCGGGCAGGCTTTCATAACGAAGCCCGGCGACAAAAGCAGCAAGTTCGCGGGTAACGGCGGCCATGGCATTCCTCCTTGGTGATGCAACCAGTCTAGCACCAGTTCCGCCCGGGCCAATACAGCCCCCAAAAGGGTTTGCCACGCCCTTCGCCGCATGGCACCAGACATGCCCATGATCGAAAGAAGGCTCTTGCTTGGTGGAGTCGCGGCCCTGGTCGCGGCCTGCAGCCCAGAGGCGAATTCCGCCAACCAACTCCCCGCCCCGAATGGTGCGCCCGCCTATGTGCCCGTCTCCGGCCAATCCTTTGAACGCTTTTTGGAAGGCGTGCGCGCCGATGCGCGCCGCGCCGGCATTTCTGAAGCCACGCTGAACCAGTCGCTTTCCGGCATTCGCGCCAATCAGCGCGTGATTGAATTGGATCGGCGCCAGGCGGAAGGCGCCATGCCGTGGGAGGAATACCGCGACCGCATCATGCTGACGCCAACGCGCATTCAGAATGGCCGGCGGCTTAAGGCTGAAAACGCTGATCTGCTGCGAAGGATTGAAGCCCGTTACAAAGTAGCCCCCTCGGTCATTATCGCCATTTGGGGCGTAGAGACGAATTACGGCGGCAATACCGGCGGCTTTGGTGTGGTGGAGGCTTTGGCGACCCTGGCCTGGGAGGGCCGCCGCGCCGCCTATTTCCGCAACGAATTGATGTCGGCCTTGCGCATCCTGAATGACCGCCACACCAGCGCTGATCGGATGCGCGGTTCCTGGGCCGGTGCGATGGGCCAGCCGCAATTCATGCCCAGCAATTTTGAACGCCTGGCGGTGGATTTCGATGGTGATGGCAAGCGTGATATCTGGGATAGCCGCGCCGATGCGCTGGCCTCCATCGCGCATTACTTCCAACGCAATGGCTGGCGCCATGGTGAAGCCTGGGGTCGGGAAGTGCGCCCGCCGGCGGGATTTTCAGCGAGCAGCGCGGATACGGAAACCAGGCGCCCCTTGCGCGATTTCGCGCGTATGGGCTTTCGCAAGCCTGATGGCTCGCCCTTGCCGTCATCGGATCTCGAAAGCCAGATCGTGCTGCCCGCCCGTGGCAATGGCGGGCAAATCTTCCTTGGCCACCATAATCTGCGCGTGATCCGCCGCTACAATACGCCGGTGAATTACGGGCTTTCCGTCGGCCTTTTGTCCGATCGCGTGGCGTGACGCGCTGGGGCATTCTGGCCGCTGCGCTGCTGGCCATCGCGGCCTGCGCGCAGCCCGAACCGCGCTATCTGGTGGGTGAGCCCTATCGGCTGGGCGGTGTCTGGTCCTACCCGCAGGAGGATTTCGCGCTTGCCGAAACCGGCCTGGCCGAGGTTCTGGCCGCGCCGATGTTTGCCGGCCTAACCGCGAATGGGGAAGCCTTCAGCGCCCAGGGCCTGACGGCGGCGCATCGCACGCTGCAATTGCCCGCCATTATTCGCGTCACCAATCTCGAAAATGGCCGTTCCATGTTGCTGCGGGTCAATGATCGCGGGCCGGAAAAGCGCGGGCGCATTCTGGGCGTCTCACCGCGCGCCGGTGCCTTGCTTGGCATGGCGCCTGGCCGCGCGACGCAAATCGCGCTGAGCGTGGAGGCCGAGCTGAGCCGCGCGGCGGCTGAGGGTCTGCCCGGCCATGCCCAGGCACCCATTGCGATTGCCGCGGCACCCCGCGCCGCTGTGCTGCGGGAAGAATTGCCCCCCTTGCCCGGCACGCGCGAAGCATCAAGGCGAGACATTCAACCTTTGACCGCTGCCGCCCCCATGGCCGAATTTACCGCGCCAGGGCGCGGCACCATC
>JADCEX010000420.1 GCA_020249825.1 Roseomonas sp. | reverse complement strand
GGGATTTGCACGCCGCGCAAGCCGGCCTGTGCGCTGTGCCCATGGCGGAGGGCGTGTCAGGCGCAGAAGCTTGGCCTGGCGGAAGCCCTGCCGCGCAAGGCACCGAAGCCCGAGCGCCCCGCGCGCCATGGCGTGCATTTCCTGCTGATGGATGCGGAAGGGCGGGTTTGGTTGAGGCGCCGCCCGCCACGCGGGCTTTTGGGCGGCATGTTGGAAATCCCGGGCACGTCATGGCGAGAGGTTGTGTGGACTGATGCCGAGGCGCTGGCCCAAGCGCCCATCGCCATCACTTGGCAGCCCGTGGCCGGTGAGGCGCGGCATATCTTCACTCATTTCGCGCTGACCATGCGGCTTTACCATGCGCGGCTGCCGGCGCGGGCCAGACGGCCTGAAGGCGAATGGCTGACGCCCGCAGAAGCGGCGCATGGCTTGCCGAGTGTCATGCGGAAATTGCTGGTGTTGGGAGGTTTTCGCTGAGAGCCAACGATCCGATCGCTGCTATTGGTTCCTGAGGGCAATCTGCATCAGCCCACCAAGTGAATTGTAACTATTGAGCAACTGCTTTCTTAGAACGGGAGAGGTTAGCGTGCGCAGCGCCATCAGGTGGTTCTTTACGGCAAGACTGCATAAGGGGTTGGACAATAAGCAGTATTTTTTGATAATCTGCTGGAAGCAAGGGCAGACACCATGGACCTGATGACTCGCGAAAAATTGACGGAGGTGGTCCGACTTGGGAATGAGGGCCGCTTTCGTGAGGCCGAAGCGATAACGCGGGCGCTGCTGCGTCGGGACAGGGATCAAAGGGAGAGTTTCATTCTCCATTTCCGGCTCAAGCGCCGCCGGCACGAAGCGCTGCGGCAACACCTTCAGGAACAGCGTGGGGCGGAAATTGACTTCCTGCCAAGAAGGCTGACCTTCGTCGCCTTGGGAACAACGGGCCTGTGTAACGCGTCCTGCATGCACTGCCCGACAGGCAAAACAACGACGGACCAGATGCCAAGGGTCCCAATGCCACTACCTCTTTTCGAGTCGATCATGCGTCAGATCGACGATCTTGGGATTATCCTCCAGGGCCAGATTTCATTTGGACTTTTTGGTGACGCATTGCTTGATCCGCATGTTCAAAGGCGGGTTCAATTCGTTAGAGAAACACTTCCTGAAGCGAGCATTTCTATCAATACGAATGGTGCGGCTTATGATCGCGCTCGGCATTCAGGGATTGCTGAAGAACAGATCATTTTAGCGCTACACTGTGAATCGCTGAAACCGGATGTCTATGGGATCCTCATGCAGCCGCTGCAGTTCCAGCGCGTCCTGCCCAAAATCGAGCAGATACTAGCAGATTTTGGTTCCAAGGTTCTGGTCAGCGTTCCGGTCACGCGCCTCAACCGTGATGAATTGCCGGCAATCGACGCGTTTTTTCGCCAACGTGGCGTCGGTGATCTTGGCTTCGACATCTTCAGTTCTCGATGCGCCGAGGAGCGGACAGTGTTCGAAACGCTGGCCCTTGCTCCAGTGAAAAACAGGTGCGGTCCCGATGTCCACGAGCAACTGATTGTTGACTGCGATGGAAAGGTTCTGATCTGCTGCAATGACTTTCGGAGAGTCGAGGTTATTGGAGACTTGGCCAGGCAGAATTTGCTTGATGTATTGCTGCATCCGGAAAGACGACGCATGGTTGAGCAATTCGCGACTGGCCGCGAGAATGAGAGAAGCTCGTGCAGCGCCTGTTACTGTGATCAGAAAATCGAGGGGATTCACGGACGCGGAGTGCAGCCGGCCACGGAAAAAAGTGACACGGTCGCCTGAAACCAGCGGGTTTTTTAGAGCAACGAAGCCCGTCGCCGCACTCAAACGATTCATGGCGGCGACGCCTTCTGCCGTTCATGCGAAGTCAAGCAAGGCGCGTCTACCTTCGGCCAGCACCCTGCGCACCGGCAGGGCCGGGCCTAAACCATGCAGGGCGAGCCCCGCAATCATGCCAGGTTTGAAGGCACCTTCGCCACACAGGCTTGTACCTGCGCGGACGAATTCGATCAGGTTGCCTCCTTGGCACTGACCTCCGTCGCGGGCGATTAGGATCGGCGTGCCGGCGCCCCCCACCTGTTCACTGAGTCGGCCCGTAACATCTGCAACCGTCGCAGCTGCGGTTTTAAGCGAGCCATTGGAAGCGCGCGCCCTTTCGGCAATGTCCAAGCCTGCAGGCATCATGGGTGCCGCATCACCAGCCTGTCGCACAACGGATTACTCGCTGATCGGTTCCGTGGCCGAGGCAATAGAGATTGACGCGTCACGCGTGTCACCGGCTTGATGACGCAGTCGATTGATAATGTTTGGTAGCCGCGTTACCAAACTATGCATAGGCATTCCGCCATGACGTAGCATCCTCCAGCGCGCGGAATATTGGGCGGTATGTTGAAAATCCCTCGCATCTCCTGGCGAGAGGGTATTTGAACGGAAGCCGAGGCGCTGTCGCAAACGCCCATAGCGCTTGTTTGCCAGCCCGTGGCCGGGGAGGCGCGGCATGTCTTCACGCATTTCGCACTGACGATGGGGCTTTACCGCGCGCGGCTGCCGGTGCGGGCCAAACGGCCTGAGGGCGAATGGCTGATGCCGGCGGAGGCGGCGCATGCCCTGCCGCGTGTTATGCGGAAATTGCTGGTGCTGGCGGGAGTTCCGGGAAGCGCGTGATCGCAGTTGACACGGCAGCCCAGCAGGAAGGGCTGGCGGTGACACCGCGATTGATGTGCTGTTCGGCGCTAAATCGCCGCTTCCCGCAGCATCATGCGTGCATCGCCATGCCAAAATTTATCAAATCGTTGCAGCCAACGATCCGCCTGGGTTTCGCCGCTGGCTAGAATCGCATCAAGCGGGTCAAGAAATAGCCCCTCATCCAGCCCGCGCGCATTGAGCCCATCACGCGCAATCGCCAGCACATCGCGCCCAACATCGCGCAAGCTCCGGCCCTGGATGGTTGCGGTCAGCCCTTCGCGTGGCACGGCTTCACGCAGTTCGCGGATCTCCGCAACACTCCAGCCCCGTGTGAGGGCTCGCGCTGCCTTCTGTGCGGCATCCTCATAAATCAAGCCAACCCAAAAGGCCGGCAGTGCATTCAGCATGGAAGGCGCGCCCGCATCCGCGCCGCGCATTTCCAGAAAGCGCTTCAGCCGCACATCGGTGAAGACCGTCGTCACATGGTCCGCCCAATCGCCCATGGTGGCGGATTGGCCAGC
>JADCEX010000042.1 GCA_020249825.1 Roseomonas sp. | reverse complement strand
TACGGCGCCCATCATCATGATGAGACAGAACCGCCAGGCAGATATAGACAGCATCCGGTCCATTGCCGATTACCAGGTGAATATCCGGGCCGAGGCCGAAATCAGCCTGCTGCATGAAAAGATAGACCTGCTCCGCGAACAGCAGGTGGCGGAGCTGATTTCGCTGCTCAAGACATCGCTGGAACGGATCGAAAGCCTCGAAAACCGTCTTTTGCCAAGCCCGCCGCCGTCCTGAAAATCACCCTTCGATCAGGGCAGGGGATATGCCACACTAATGCCCGACCGTGGCTGGCCAGCCGCGCAATGACAGGATGAGGCGCTGTGATGGAGTGGATACTGGAAACCCTGATGATGATGGGCGCAGCGGCTGCTTCCATCTTCATCCATCGCGACTCCCCGAATTTCGAAGTTGTGCAGGGCATGTTGGCCATTCTGGCGCTGGTCTGCTGTGTGCTGCTGATCACCTTGGCCTTCCGGAAAAAATAACCGCATGACGGATCTTCGCAACGCGCTGGAAGAAGCCCGGCGGGGCCTGCTTGATCTTTCCACGCGCAACCGGCTGTTGTCCCTGCCAAAGCCTGGCGCATCGCGCGGCGTTATCATCCTGGATGATGAGGATGCGGATTTCGTCCTTGGCGCGTTGCAGGCGGGCCGCGCCTTTGGCTTTGAAGCATCCGCCGCCGCGCCTGAAGCCGCGCCAGCAGAAGCAACCCCTGGCAAGCCGCGCCGCGCGCGTAGCGTGAAGGCGAAGCCAGAGGGTGTTGGCACCGCCAAAACCGATGCCGCGCGGGAAGACTATCAGCGCGATGACAGGCTGCGCGTGCAATTGCCGCCTTCTGATCTGGTGCGCCGGCTGCGCGATATCATGCAGGATGCGCGCACGGCCCGCGAAGAAACTGGTGTGCCGACGCTTTACCTGGCGCTCGGCGCACTCATCTGGCGCGATCCCGCGACACCCGAAACCGAACGCCGCGCGCCGCTGGCGCTGCTGCCGGTGGCTTTGGAGCGCGAAGGGGTTTCGCAGAATTTCAAACTGCGCGGGACGGAGGGCGATATTGCGGAGAATCTGTCGCTCCGCGAAATGCTCAAGGTGAATTTTGGGGCGGCGCTGCCGGATTTTGACGCTGAGGCCTATACGCCGACGGCCTGGGCGCAAGCCGTCGCGGCACTTGTGGCGGAACGCGCACAGTGGCGCGTGGATGCGGATGCGCTGGCGATTGGCTTATTCTCCTTCGCCAAATTCCTGATGTGGCGCGACCTGGGGCCTGAGGAAAACCCGGGCCTTGCCGATCACCCCATGGTGCGCGCGTTAGTGGGCGGTGAGGCGCTGGCCATTCCCCCAGTATTTGCCGATGACGCCGATGTGGATGTGGAAATCCCGGTGGAGCGGCTGGATCATGTGATGGATGTGGATGGCAGCCAGGCGCTTGCGGCGGAAGCTGTCCGGCGCGGTGGCCATGTGGTGATCCAAGGCCCGCCCGGCACCGGCAAAAGCCAGACCATCAGCAATATCATCGCCCAGGCCGTGCTGGATGGGCGGAGCGTTTTGTTTGTGGCGGAAAAGCTCGCGGCACTTGAAGTGGTGAAGCGTCGGCTGGAAAGCATCGGCCTTGGCGCTGCCTGCCTGGAATTGCATTCGGAAAAGCAATCCAAGCGCGCGGTGCTGGATGAATTGCGCGCGACACTTTCCCTGCCCATGCCGCCCAAGCCGGAGCGTGATGCAGTGGTGCGTCGCCTGGGGTCTTTGCGCGGGCGGATCAACCGCCATGCGGCGGCGATGCGCGCGGAGATTGGTGCATCCGGCTTGGCCCTGCATCAGGTGATTGGCGCGCTTGTGGCGCTGCGGCAACGCGGCATCGCGGCACCGGATTTTTCCGTGAATGCCACGGAATGGGATGCGGCGGCGATTGAAGCGCGGCGCGATGCGATCAAGTTGCTGGCCGGCTATGCCGCGGCTGGCGGCGCACAAAGCCCCTGGCGCGGCGTGATGGCCGATATCGGCCCCGCCGATGCGGATCGGTTGCTGGGGCGGCTGCCCGCTTGGATCCGTGCCGTTGCTGCGGCCGGTGCGGCGCTGGGGCCGGAGGCCGGGCCGAAGGCAGCGCGGGGCACGCTTGCCTTGAACCCTGCCCTGGCGGCGGCACCTGCGCATGATGCAGCCGCGCTGAATCATGCAGCCTGGGCGGGCGATCTGGCGTCGCTGGAAGCCTTGGTGCAGGCGCTTGGCGCCTTGCAAAAAGCCAAGACTGATCCTCAGCTTTTGCCGGGTGCCTTGGATGTGGCGGGCATTGCGGAAACGCGCGCAACACTTTCCGAAGCGGGTGGTGTTTTCGGCTTTCTGTCCGGCGCGCGGCGTGATGCCAAGGCGCTCGCGGCACGTGTTGCGCGTGATGCGGAAAACCCGCTGCCGGCGCTGGATGCAGCGCTGGCCGGGCAGGCTGCACGCGAAGCCTTACGTCAGGGCCATGCTTTGGGCCGCGCGGCTTTTGGGGCGCTCTGGCAGGGAGAGGCGAGTGATCCCGCACCACTGGCCGCCTTGCTGGCCTGGCGCAAAACCCATGGCGCGGCAGCGCTGACCGCACTCGCGCAGGGTGCCAAGCCCGCCGAAGCCGCACCGCTGGAGGCAGCGCTGGCTGCCTTTCAGGAATTGCAGCAGGCAACAAAACTTGATGCGCGCAGTGCCTTTGGTGCGGATGAGGCTTCCTTCGCTGCCCTTGCCGCAAGGCTCGGCGATTGGGCGGCGGCGCCGGAAGCGCTTGATGCCTGGCTTGGTTGGCGCCGTGCCGCCGCTGCGGCTGCGGGGTTGGAGCCTTTGCTGGAACGCCTCGCCGATGGCCGCATCGCGCCCGAAGCGGCGGAGGATGTGTTTTCCTTCGCGCTGCATGAAGGCTTGCTCCGTAGTGCGATGGCAGAGCATCCGGAATTGGCGGCTTTTGACGGTGCGGCGGCGGATCGGCTGGTTGAGGATTTCCGCGCAGCCGATCGCGCACGCATTACGCTGTCGCGCGCGGAAGCCGCTTACACCCATGCGCAGCGCGTGAAGGAAGTGCGCGATGGCGCGCCGGGGATGGCGGTGCTGCGCGGTGAGATGGAAAAGAAGCGCGGCCATTTGCCCGTGCGCGAATTGCTGCTGCGCGCTTCCCAGGCTGTGCAAAAAGCCAAACCGATTTTCATGATGAGCCCGCTTTCGGTGGCGCAATTCCTCGCCCCCCCGCATGGGCTGAAGCCCGGGCTTTCCTTTGACCTGCTGGTGATTGACGAAGCAAGCCAGGTGGAGCCCGTGGATGCCTTGGGTGCCATTGCGCGCTGCCGGCAGGTGGTGGTGGTGGGCGATGACAAGCAAATGCCGCCCACGCGCTTCTTCCAGCGCATGACCAATGAGGAAGGGGAAGAAGCCGCTGAAGATGCGTCCGATGTGGTTGCGGCGCGGGATGTGGAAAGCATTCTGGGGCTTTGCAATGCGCGCGGCCTGCCATCGGCCATGCTGCGCTGGCATTATCGCAGCCGGCATGAAAGCCTGATCGCGACATCGAATGCGGAATTCTACGACAATCGGCTTTTCATCCTGCCATCGCCGCGCGCCCGTTCAGCAACGCTTGGGCTTTCATTGCGGCGCGTCGAAGGGCGATTTGACACCGGCGGCACTGGCACCAATGCGGAAGAAGCCCGCGCGGTTGCGGAAGCGGTGATGGCGCATGCACGGGAAACACCCGGCGATACCCTGGGCATTGCGGCATTTTCGATTCGCCAGCGCGATGCGATCCTGAATGCGGTTGAAGCCGCACGGCGCGACAATCCCGATACCGAGGCGTTTTTCACATCCCACCCAGATGAGCCTTTTTTCGTCAAGAACCTGGAAAATGTGCAGGGGGATGAACGCGATTCGATCATGATATCGGTGGGCTATGGGCGCGGCGCTGATGGCAAGCTGGCCATGCGCTTCGGCCCGCTTTCTGCCGATGGCGGCGAACGCCGGCTCAATGTGCTGATCACGCGCGCGAAGAAGCGTTGTATTGTTTTTTCGTCTATCGGCGCGGATGACATTGACCTCGCGCGCGCCTCTGGGCGCGGGGTGGCGACACTCAAATCCTTCCTTGCCTTCGCCGCTGCCGGGGATGCACCGCGCGCCGCAGCAGCGAAAACCCAGCCTGCACCCATCGCGGCGGCCATTGGCAAGGCCATAGAAGCGGCAGGCAAGGAAGCCGTGCCGCGCGTGGGTATGGCCGGCCTGTTCCTGGATGTCGCGGCGCGCGATTCCGGCAATTACGTGCTGGGCATTGAAGCCGATGCCGGCGATTGGGCGGCGCTGCGCTCCGCGCGTGATCGCGAAAGGGGCCGTGCCAGCGCGCTGGAGGCCATGGGCTGGAAGCTGGCGCGCGTCTGGTCGCTTTCCTGGTATGGCAGGCCGGAGGCTGAGGCCGCGCGTATCGCCGCGCTGCTCGGCGTTGCACCTGCACCCACCGCGCCCGAAGCGGCGGCACCCGCGCCGGAAACGGGCTTGGCTGAGCCTTACCGCGAAGCCGCGCCGGAAGTGCCAAAGGATACCGCGATTGCCGATGTGCCCTTCGCCACGCTCGCAGGTATTCTGGCTGAAATCATCGCGGTTGAAACGCCGCTTACGACCGAGAGCCTTGCCGAGCGCGTGCGGTTGTTATGGGGGCTGGAAGCGCTGCCCACATCAGCGCGTGATGCACTGCGCCAGGCTTCGGCGCTCGCGCGGCAATTGCATGGCGTGAAGGAAGAACAGGGCTTTCTGCTCGCCGAAGGCGCGGCGATTACGCCGAGGGATCGCCGCGCGGCCGGCGCCCATCTACGCCGTGCCGCTGCCGTAGCGCCACGCGAGATCGCGGCTGCCGCCGAGAAACTTCTGGCGCTGCGCCCGGCGACAACAGAAGCGGAACTCGCCGCCGGAATTCATCGCCTGCTTGGGCTGGATGCCAATGCGGCACCCGCCATCGCGGCGCGGCTTGCGGGTTTGATCGGTGCGGGTGTGGTGAAGCTTTAGCGCATGATGGGAATAGCGCAGCGCAACATCACGCCTCCGCAGCTTAATGGGTAGCGTTACCTCTGCCCGCGGCGCGGCGCTATTTGGCGCGCGCGATGCGGTTGGGGCGGCGGGCGTTGCCATGGCGGCCACCTTCCTCGCCTTCGGGGCGGCAGTACGCGAAGCCGGGCTCTCGCCAGGCTGGGCCTTGGTGGCGTGTTGGGCGATTTATGGCATGCCTGGACAATTGGTGCTGGTGCAGGCGGCAAGCACTGGTTTTGTGGGCGGCATCGCGCCTGCGGTGATGGGTGCCATTGCGGTGAATGCGCGTTTCCTGCCCATGGCGATTGCGATTACGCCCTTATTCGGCGTGACAGAGCGCAAGCGCCTGATCCCGGCCATTCCCTTCATTGCCGTGACACCTTGGGCGGCGGCGATGCGCGCCTTTCCTGAAATTGCAGCCTCCGTCAGGCTTTCCTGGTTTTTGGGCTTTGGGCTGACAAGCTGGGTGGTGGCGGGGCTTGCCGCACTCGCGGGATTTTACGTCGCGGGCATGTTGGATGATCACGCGCGCGCGGCGCTGCTATTTGTCAATCCGCTCTATTACGCGCTGCTACTGGCGGCGGATCTGGACAAACCCGCACCGCGCCGCGCCATTCTATGCGGCGCAGCGGCGGCGGGGCTGACCTTTATCCTGCCATCCTCCATGGGGCTTTTGGCGGCGGGGATTATTGGCGGGACCATCGCTTTTTTATGGGGGCGCAAACGTGGAAGCCGCTGATATCGCGCTCGCACTGACAGCCCTTGCCTGCCTTTTGCTGCGCAGTGCTGGCGTTTGGCTGGCGGGCGGGCTTGGCGGGGATCACCCCGTGATTGCCTGGGCAACGGCGATTGCGCAGGCAACACTTGCCGCCTTTGTCATGCTGGCGATCATTGCACCAACCGGGGCGCTGGCCGATGTGCCGTTGATGGCGCGGCTTTTTGGGTTTGGCGTGGGGGTTGCGGTGTGCCTGGCCTTCGGGCGCAATCTGCTACCGGCGCTGGTGGTTGGGCTGATGGCGATGTTGGGCTTGCGGGCGCTGCTGGCAGGATAAGGCGATGCAGATTTTTCGGACATCCACCATTGAAGAACCATCCGCTGCGGCACGCGCCCGTTCCTGTTTGCGGCGCAGCCTGCTGCCATTCGTGTTGGCGATCCCACTTTGGCCCGGCCAGTCGGCGCTGGCGCAGGAACGCCGCTGGACGGCGATGGAGACCGAGGTGCGGGGCATCGTCTTTCGCATCCCGCGGGCGCATTTGCATATCCGTGATGGCGATGGCTCTTTCGACCTGGGCCTGCGCGTTGATGACCTGACGCCGATTCGCCTCATTGGCCTGCCGCCGGAACGCTATTGGCGGGAGGCCATGCGCGTGCGCGTGAGTGTCGCCTGGAATTCAAGCGCAGCCGAGACCGTCGCCGGGCTTCTCCAAAACCGCCACACCCTTGGCATAGTGCAAACCAAGGAGGCCAGCGCCCGCCTGGATGGCCCCAATGGCCCACCGCCCCCCGATGGGCTGATCTATTTCCCGGCGCGCGGCAGCCCGGCGGAAACCCGCCCGTTGCCGCGCGATATTTTCAAACCGATCGAATTGGCCCGCAATCCGGAAACTGGCGAGGAATGGCCAGAATTCTTTGATTGCAATGTCAGTCCGCGTTTCGACCAGCAACCTACCGAAACGCCCTTTCAGCCCATAAGTTGTCAATGGTATCGCGTGTTTCGCGGCCTGGTCGTGCGGACATCATTGGAACGCCGCCAATTGGCCCATTGGCGCAGGATCCGCGCCGGGCTCGATCAGCTGCTGAATTCCTTCATTGTGCGCGGCCCGGAAGTGGCTGTGCCCCCCATCCGCGGGGGGGCGCGCCCATCGCAAACGATCAATCCTGTCCTGATTTACGACGACCATCCATAGGTCAGCGCGCGCTTCAGGCCTTCTCGCCCGCCCCCGCCGCAAACCCCGCCACCAATTCACGGATGCGCGCCGGATCGCTTTGTTCCATCACGCGGCGGGCGAAGCGTGCGCAATCGCCGATATCCAGCCCGCGCACCGCCTGCTTCACGCGCGGAATCGCCGATGCATTCATGGAAAAACTGCGAATACCAAGCCCAAGCAATAAAGGAATAAGCTGAGGATTGCCCGCCATTTCACCGCAAATCGAAACCGGCATGCGCAGCCGTAGCGCCGCCTCGGTCGCGAATTGCATCAGGCGCAGCACGGCGGGGTGAAGCGGGTCATAAAGATGCGCCACTTCCGCATCACCGCGATCAACGGCGAGCGTATACATCGCCAGATCATTGCTGCCGATCGAAAAGAAATCTGCTTCCAACGCAATCGCATCGGCCGCCAACGCCGCACCTGGCGTTTCAATCATGGCACCCAGCAGCGGCAGTTTATCCGGCAGCTTGTCACCCCGCCGCCGTAGCCGCCGCGCCACGCGGTCAAAAATATCGCGCGCCTGCTTCATTTCTTCCGGAATGGTCACCATCGGCAGCAATAGCCTGATCTGCCCATCCGGCACTTCCGCTGCCACGCGCAAAATGGCGGCGAATTGCACTTCCAGCAATTCCGGCCGACGCAGCAAAAGCCTGATGCCGCGCAGCCCAAGCGCTGGATTGGCGCCGGCATGGGTCGGCGCGATTCCTTCGGCGAGGGCCGCGATATCCTTCTCACCCCCCCAATCCAGCACGCGAATGGTCACCGGGTCCTGGCCCATGGCTTCCAGGATTTGGCGATAGGCCGCGCACTGCGCTTCCTCATCCGGCAAATCCTCGCGGTTCATGAACAGGAATTCGGTGCGCAGCAAACCAATGCCCTGCGCGCCGGCTTGCGCAATCAGGGGCAATTCCTGTGGAATTTCCAGATTGGCCTGCAATTCCACCGCTTCGCCATCGGTGGTGATGGCGGGCAGGCGACGCAGCCGGCCAAGCCGCGCGCGTTCCCGCGCATAGGCCGCCAGTTTTTCCTTTGCAGCCGTCAGTGTCGCGGCTTCTGGGTGGATGGCGATAGTCCCCGCCGCACCATCCAACACCACCACATCATCGCGCCGCACGCTTTCCGTCAGCCCCGGCACGCCAAGGACGGAAGGAATGCCAAGCGCGCGCAGCATGATCGCCGTATGGCCATCAGCCCC
>JADCEX010000419.1 GCA_020249825.1 Roseomonas sp. | reverse complement strand
GCAGCAAAGCGCAGGCTTCGGTCGCAAGGGCTTTCTTCGCCTCATTCACTTCGGCGCCTTGCAGCGCGGCGTAGCGGGCGATTTCAGTCATGGGCATTTCAGTGAATAGCCCCATGAAGCGCGCCACATCGGCATCTTCCGTATTGCGCCAGAATTGCCAGTAATCATAAGGCGAAACGCGATCGGCATTGAGCCAGACAGCACCCTTCGCCGTCTTGCCCATCTTCGCCCCGGATGCGGTAGTGATCAAAGGCGTTGTCAGGCCAAAGGCTTCCGCCTGATCCATGCGCCGGATCAGGTCTGTCCCCATGACGATATTGCCCCATTGATCGGACCCGCCCATTTGCAGCACCACACCATGGCGGCGGCGCAATTCCAGGAAGTCATAGGCCTGGAGCAGCATGTAGTTGAATTCCAGAAAGGTCAGCGGCTGATCGCGGTCCAGCCTTTGCTTCACGCTTTCCATCGTCAGCATGCGATTGACGCTGAAATGCCGCCCGACATCACGCAGAAAGGGGATATACAGCAGCTTATCCAGCCATTCCGCATTATCCAGCATGATCGCATCCGTCGGACCATCGCCGAAATGCAGGAAGGCATCAAACACCTTGCGAATGCCGGCCTTATTCGTTTCGATCTGCGCATCCGAAAGCAAGGGCCGTGCTTCATCGCGGAAGGAAGGATCGCCCACTTTCGTGGTGCCACCGCCCATCAACACCACAGGGCGATTGCCGGTGCGCTGCATCAGGCGCAGCAGCATGATCTGCACCAAGGACCCGACATGCAGGCTATCCGCGGTCGCATCAAAGCCGATATAGCCCGCCAGCGGGCCGGCCTGCAGCCGCACCAGAAAGGCGCCTTCTTCGGTGGTTTGGTGAATATAGCCGCGTTCCCGCGCCACATGCAGGAAATCGCTTCGCGCGCTGTTCATGATGCTATCCGGTTTCTCGAAACTCGTTTCCCGCCGGGGGCTTCCACCGACAGGCGCGCGGGGGTAGCACGTCCCCATCATGCTGAGAACCATCGGCCTTATGAGTGGCACGTCACTGGATGGCGTGGATGCTGCCTATCTGGAAACGGATGGGGAGGCGATTGCGCGCTTCGGCCCGCGCCAGACCCTGCCCTATGACCCTGCGCTGCGCCGCGCGCTGCGCGCCCTGCTGGATCGCGCCGAGAGCCTGACGCCCGATGATCCCGCCTTGCTGGACGCCACGCGCCGCCTGACCGAGCGCCATGCCGATGCGGTTGAGGCGATTGGCCTACCCGCAGACCTTATCGGCTTTCACGGCCAGACCATCCTGCACCGCCCGGCAGCACCCGGGCGCACGGGTACCCCCTTCACCTGGCAGATCGGCGATGCCGCGATGCTGGCGCGCCGCACGGGCATGAGTGTTGCCTATGATTTCCGCAGCGCCGATGTCGCCGCTGGCGGCCAGGGCGCGCCTTTGGTGCCGGTATTCCATCGCGCGCTGGCCGCCCCTTTGCCGAAGCCGCTCGCCATTCTGAACCTGGGCGGCGTTGGCAATGTGACGTGGCTTGGCCCGGATGGCGAAATGCTGGCTTTCGATACCGGGCCGGCCAATGGGCCTTTGGATGATTGGGCGCGCCAGCATACCGGCAAGGATTATGACGCCGCAGGCAAACTCGCTTTGGCGGGCCAGGCGGATGGCGCGGTGCTGGGGCGGTTGATGGCGCACCCCTATCTGGCCGCACCACCGCCGAAATCGCTGGATCGGCTGGATTTTGACCGAGCGTTGCGCGAAGCCGGGGCGGGCAGCCTTTCCGCCGCCGATGGCGCCGCCACTTTGGTGGCGTTTTGCGCGGTGTGCGTCGCCGCCGCCGCACGGCATTTCCCTGAACCGCCGCTACAATGGCTGGTCGCAGGTGGCGGGCGGCGCAACCCGGCGCTCATGAAGGCACTCGGCGGCGCTTTGGAAGAGCCGGTGCGCCCCGTTGAGGTTGCGGGTTGGGATGGCGATGCGCTGGAAGCCCAGGCTTTCGGCGTCTTGGCGGCACGAGTGGCACGCGGGCTGCCGCTGAGCTTCCCCAGCACCACCGGCGCGCCGCGCCCGCTGACGGGCGGGCGGATTATCGGCGCGCTGTTGTAGAAACATCCAGCGGCCTTGCCGTGGCACCCGGGCGCATTACCTGGAAAGCATGTCCGTTGCCCAAGTTACCGTATGGTTCGATGGCGCCTGCCCGCTGTGTCTGCGCGAAATCGCGTTGATGCGTCGGCTGGATCGCCGGGGCGTGATTGACTTCATTGATATCGGCGCTGAGGGCGCGGCCTGCCCGATTGATCCCGCGCTATTACTCAAGCGCTTTCATGCGCGCGAAGCGGAAGGCCCTTTGCTGCATGGTGCGGCGGCCTTCGCCGCCATGTGGCGCGCCATTCCGCTGCTGAGCCCGCTTGGCCATGCTGCGCGCTTGCCGCCTTTGCTATGGGTATTGGAACGCGCCTATCGCGGCTTTCTCCGCATCCGGCCACGCTTACAGACCTGGGCAGGGGCGCGGGGGTAAACCTTCATCCAACTTGCTTTGCTCGGCCTTTAGGGGGCCGTCCCAAAAATCCGATGCAGCACGCGGTCCCCAACGCGGATATTGAGCCGCTCCGCCGTGCCGGCGGCCAATTCCAGCGTCGCGCGCACCGGGCCATTGCTGGAAATGCTGGCAAGTGAATAGGGCACGGTGCGTTCCGCAATCCGATGCACGCGCCCATCGGCGGTGATGAAAATCATATCCAATGACGTGATGGTATTGCGCATCCACATGGAACTTTCGCGTGGGGCGCCCCAATCGAACAGCATCCCCTCATCCGGTTTCACTTCTGGGCGGAACATCAGGCCGATCATTTGCTGTTCGGGCTGAATGGCCATCTCCACAGTGAAGGCCAGCCGGCGGCCATCGCGCGTTTCAAACACCAAAGGTTCGGTCGGCAAGCGGGGCTGGGGGCGATCCACGCCCGGTTGCGCGACAGCGGCGATGGGCAGCAGGGCGCCAAGCGCCAGCAGGGAACGTCTTTGCATAAGGGGCTTCATGACACGGGACCAGGAGGCGCCTCAAGCGCCGCCGTTGCCGCACGGCGCACCACGGCGCGCACCACGCCCGGGCGGGGCGCATCGGCAAGGGTGGTGAACCAATGCTCCGGCGGGTTGCGCCCGGCGGCGCGATGGTAATTCAGGCCCCGCAGCACGGCTTCCGCTGGCGCCGGCAGGCGTTCGGGCAGGGCGTGGCCATTAAGCGCGCCCCAAACCCCGGCCCAGCAGCGCGCCACACTCCAGGGATTATAGCCGCCGCCGCCGAGCACAATCAGCCGTGGCGCCAGACCCATCAACGCGGCCACCACGGCGCGATGCGCGTTGTTGGAAAGCGCAAGGCGTGACAGCGGGTCTTCTTCCAGCGCATCGGCACCGCATTGCAGCATAATGGCTTCAGGCTTTAGGCGACGCGCGATGGGCAGGATCGCTTCGTGCAGCACCCAGGTCATTTCACTGTCATTGAAGCCCGCGGGCACCGGGATATTCGCTCCATGACCACCCGCCCTGTCGCCAATGCCGCCGGAGAAAGGCCAGCGCCCATCCTCATGCACCGAAAGCGTGAAGACATGCGGGTCGTCATGGAAGGCATCCTGCACGCCATCGCCGTGATGGGCGTCAATATCCACATAAAGCAGCGGCGATAGCCCCTGGTCGCGCCAGGCCAATAACCCCAGCACTGCATCATTCACATAACAAAATCCTGAAGCGCGATCAGCCCGGCCATGATGCGTACCGCCACCTGGCACATGCACGACCCCGCCGGAGGCCGTGAGTTTTGCCGCCAGCAATACGCCGCCCGCACTGGTGGCGGGGCGACGGAAGACTTCGCGGTAGACTGGGTTGCCATCAGCTCCGATACGAAAACGCTCCCTATCCTCGGCACTCACGCTCTGGGTTTCTTCAGCACGCATCAAGGCCGCGATATAGTCTGGGCTATGGAAGCGCTGCAATTCTTCCGGCGCCGCGCGCGGGCTTTCCAGATATTGTTCGGGTGCCACCCAGCCGAGCGCGCGGATCAGATCAAGCGTCGTGGAAACCCGCGGAATGGCCAGCGGATGCTTGGGCCCATAGGTGGAGCCGCGATAGATTTCAGATCCGATCAGTAAGGGCCGCATGGATCACTGCAATGAACGCGCGATCAGCCGCTGACAAGCCGTGCATGGCCAAAGAAAAAGGCCGCCGTCCCGTTCGGGACCGGCGGCCTTCATCAGGCGTTGGGGTACCTACCTGAGGATGATTTCCACGCGACGGTTCTGCGGTTCACGCACGCCATCCGCGGTCGGCACCAGATTGTTTTCCTCGCCGAAGCCACGGGCTACGATTTCGTTCCGCGGCACGCCACGGCGCACGAGCTCAGCGGCCACCGCATTGGCGCGGCGGACAGAGAGCTGCACGTTGTAATCTGAGGGACCGGAACGGTCCGTAAAACCATTCACTTCAATGCGGGTCACGCCCTGACCGCGGGCAGAAGCAGCTTCACCGATGATCTGGCGTGCACGATCTGTCAAATCCGCCTTGCTCCAGTCAAAAAAGACCAGGAAGGTCCGGGCGGCGGCGACCGGCGCAGCCGCAGCTGCAACCACAGGTGCCGCGTTGAAAGCATAGCGTAAACCTAGCATGAAGTTGTGGTTCCGATTAGCGATCCCGTGGGTCTTTGTCGTGGTCGTCCCGCCCACGGTGCTGACCATCTTCAATTCCGGGTCGTCGAATTCATTGTAGAGCCGGTATTCAGCGGTGACCGACAGTCCAGGCACGGATCGAATGGGGAAGGAAAGGCCCGCAATGGCCTGATACGATAGCAGCCCATCTGAATCGTCGACTGTCAAGGATGAGCCAGCCCTGCTCATGCGGACGCTATCCCAGGACCAAATCGTGTAACCAAGACCGCCGCCGAAATACGGAACCACCGCATTGGTGTTCAAGCCAAAAAGCCGGAGGTCAACATCATAAATGATATTCCCGAAAACCCCGTAAGATTGAAAGCGGCCGCTGGAGGATGCGCTGAAGCCGCCAAGTTTTGCGGTGTCAGATTCATAGCGTCGATAAGCGCCCTCAATTTCGGCGCGGAGCCCATTGCCGAAGCCATAGCCCACACTGACAAGGCCTATACCCCCAAGCTGCCAATTCTGATCGAAACTCTGTCCGCCGATTGATCCATCGGTATGGTTCACATCTGAAATACCAAGCCCGCCGCCAACGTAAAAACCCTGCACGGGTTGCGCCGAAGCAGCCCCGGCAAAAAGCGCGAGGGATGAAGCAATAATGCAATATCGAAACGATTTGAACAAAGCGGGGCTCCTTGACAAGAACAGACCACTGCTTCTTATCCCATAATTAGCAGTTTGGTAAAAGACTTCTTTTATCGCTCTTATATGTTTTTTAGGGCATCTTACATCATGCTGTTGCTGGTTGGGGGACAGCGCCGTGCCATCCCCGCATGACCGCTCCTTTGCCTAAATATATGGTATTGATGGATTTTTCTTGTGGGATCGCCGCGCGCAAGCGAAGCGAAAACCGCCGCTGCTCCATACCAGGGCAAACCTTCCGTCGTGAAGGCAGCCCCCATGCCGCCATAGAGCGCTGGTGGTACTAAGGCTTGGGCGCCAATCAGGCTTCAGGCCTTGCATTGCGCGGCTTTTCTGCCACGCCAGATTTTGCTTCCGTTCTCAATCAATCCCAGCCCACCGCCCCCGGCATTTCCTTCACCGGCCTGGCCGCCTTCAGCTTTGCCAAATCCGGCACCGGGCGGCAGCGGGCCGCATCGCCCGCGAAGGCTTCCTCAATCGCGGCAGCGACGCCCAGCACCAGCCGATCCCCCCCGCGTGGCCCCACCACCTGCAAGCCGAAGGGCATGCCGTTGCGGTCCAACCCCATCGGGATGGAAATCGCCGGCTGGCCGCAAAGCGTCGGGTAATAGGCCAAGGCGAGCCAATGGAAGTAGGTCCGTGTCGGCTGGCCATCAATCTCGGCGGGGTAGAGCTCGCGCCAAGGCCGGGGGGAGATCGTGATGGCGGGCGTGATCAACACATCATGCGCGGCGAAAAAGCCCTGCCAGGCGCGGTACATCTTGGTTTGCGCCGCCGCCGCGCGGGCGTAATCATCCAGGCTATAGCGGAGCCCCTCTTCGACATTGGCGCGCACATTGGGGCCAACATCCTGCGGGCGGGTGCGACACTTCTCAAGATGCGAGGTCAGGAAGCCCGCGGCGCGCAGCACCTCAAACGCTTCATCACCGCCGGTGCAATCCGGGTGAGCGGCCTCCGCCGCGCCGAACATCGGCGCGATGGCGCCAGCGCGGTCGGCGAAGATCTCGCGTATGTGCTTTTCGGTCGGTGCCATGCCGAAATCCGGGCTGAAAGCCAGGCGCAGGCTGGCAAGGTCATAACGCGGCACCGGGAAGTAAAGGCTTGGTTCTTCGCGTACATAGCCATCATGCAAGGTATAGGCGAGCGGATCGCGCCCATCATCAGACGCCATGGCCGACAACAACAGGCACACATCCGGCACATTGCGCGCCATGGGGCCGAGCACCGGCAGGCCGGACCAACCATGGGCGCGCTTTTCGGAAGGAACCAAACCAGGCGATGGCCGATAACCCACAATGCCATTGAAGGCGGCCGGGTTGCGCAAGGAACCGCCGGTGTCGGAGCCCGAGCAGATCGGAAACATATTGGTGGCCAAGGCAACACCCGAACCACCCGAAGACCCGGCCGCGGATTTCATCGGATCAAAGGGATTGCCTGTCACGCCATAGACGGCGTTGCGCGTATTCGCGCCGGCGCCGAATTCCGGCGTGTTCGTCTTGCCCGTGATGATGGCGCCATTGGCGCGCAGATTGGCGACCATACCGCAATCCGCATCCGGGATGAAATCGCGGAAGATCGGGCTGCCATAGGTGGTGCGCAGCCCCTCGGTTTCCTCAAGATCCTTGATGCCAATCGGCAGGCCATGCAGCGGGCTGAGTTCATCGCCGCGCATGACCGCGGCTTCGGCTTCCTTCGCGGCGGCGCGGGCGCGGGTTTCATCCAAGGCCACCACGGCATTCACGGCATGGTTCACCTCAGTAATGCGTTTCAGGCAGCTTTCCAGCAATTCAATGGGGGAAAGCTTGCGCTGCCCGATCAGGCGGCGCGCTTCAATCGCGGTCAGGTCACAGGGTTCGGTCATTGGCGTTTCCTTGGTTTTTCTTGAAATTGCGCGGGTGCGGCTAATCAGTAGCCCATCGCGCAGCCATCCTTGCGCGGGTCAGAACCACCCACCAGGCAGCCCTTTTCATGGTCAATGAAAATCGCCTGACCACCGCCATGGGGCTTGTCGATACCTTCGCAGACATGACCAAGGCGATTTAGCTGATCAATCACCGCAGCGCTGAAGCCGCGTTCCACCTGCACCTTGCCATCCTGCGGCATCAGGCGCGGCAGGTCGATCGCTTCCTGCACATCCAAGCCGAATTCGAAATGATTGGTCAGGAAGTAGCTATGCCCGGTTGGCTGATAGCGCCCACCCATCACCCCATAGGGCATGATGGCGCGGCCATTCTTCATCACCATGCCGGGGATGATGGTATGCAGCGGGCGCTTATTGGGCGCGATGCAATTCGGATGGCCTTCCTGCAAGCGGAAGCCGAAACCGCGATTTTGCAGCATGACACCGGATTTTTCCGCAAGGATACCGGAACCGAAACTCTCGAACAGGGAATTGATAAAGGAACAGGCATTGCCATCCTTATCCACGACGCAAAGATAGACCGTGTCCTTGTGCTTGTTGAGATCGCTCTCACCTGGCGCGGGCAATTCCGGCAGCGCCGCATCATCGCGGATCAGGCCCGCCAGGCGCTTCAGGTAATCCGCATTCAGCAGTTTTTCGACCGGCACATTCACTTGCGAAGGATCGGCCAGGAAGGCATCGCGGTCCCGATAGGCCATGCGCGCGGCTTCGATGTGCCGATGCAGGCGCGTTGCGGAAAGCGGCCCGCCTTCGGGTGTGGGCAGATTGCCGAGCGTGCCCAGAATTTGCAGCGCATGCATCCCCGAACCATTAGGCGGACATTGATAAACCTCCATCCCACGCCAGGGGATGGAAATAGGTGTCACGAATTCCGCGACGCTTTGGCCATTGGCGAAATCTTCTTCCGTGTGCAGGCCGCCCGCTTCGCGCAGTGTCGCCACAATATCGGCGGCCACTTCGCCCTGATAGAAAGCCACCGGGCCACGCGCTGCAATCGCGCGCAAGGTCTTGGCCAATTCCGGCTGACGGAAGCGCGTACCCAGCTTGTAGGCCGCGCCATTATCCAGGAATCGCCGCGCTGATGCAGGGTGCTTCAGCAATTTCCCGACCGAGCCTTCCCAATCCGCCGCGACGCGCGGGGTGATGGGGAAGCCTTCTTCGGCATAATGGATCGCCGCTTGCAGGATACGATCAAGCCCAAGCTTGCCATGCGTGCGGTTCAACAATTCCCAGGCGGAAATCGCCCCCGGCACCGTCACCGAATGGGCCGAGGTGTTTTCCAGCTTGGTCGCACCGGTGGCGCGCAGCGCCTCGGGCGTCGCGGCGCCTGGCGCGCGGCCAGAACCATTCAGCGCAATCACCGTGCTGCTACCCGCCGGCACGTAAAGGCAGAAGCAATCCCCGCCGATGCCGGTCGATTCCGGTTCAATCACGCATTGCACGGCACAAGCCGCAATCGCCGCATCCATGGCATTGCCGCCGGCGCGCAGGATTTCCAGCGCGGCAAAGGTGGCTTGGGGCATGGAGGTTGCGGCCATGCCGTGGGTGCCATAGGCGGGGCTGCGGCCGGCAAGGTGAAGATCACGCATCGGGTAAGGCTTCCATCAGATGAAATTACAGCCCCCCTCATGCCCCCTCTGGCGCGCCGGGAAAAGCCCCGGGGGCGGTTTCACCGAGCGCGAATCTGCATTAAAGCCCCGTCATGGAACCCGCAGCCAGCCTTGATGAATTTCACCGGATCGATATCCGGGTCGGCACCATCCTGACCGCCGAGCCCTTTCCGGAGGCGCGCAAGCCCGCCATC
>JADCEX010000418.1 GCA_020249825.1 Roseomonas sp. | reverse complement strand
GTCCCGGAAGCGCCCGGGCGGTTTTCCACCACCACGCGCGCATTGCCGCCCATATGCGCCTGCATGCGCTCCGCCAGCAGGCGCGCGGTGATGTCGGTGGAACCGCCGGGGGCGAAGCCGCTCACCAGCGTGATGGGCCGATCGGGCAGGCCCTGGGCGATGGCCGGCGCGGCAAGAACTAGGACCATAGCAGCCCCAAGGAAAAACCGTCTGATCATCTGCGTTTCTCTCCCAGTATTCGTTTTGTCATTACCATCAAGCATAAAGGGGAAGGCCCCCGCAAGCCAAAGCTTCACGCAAGCCCAGCGCGCGCCTTCACTGGTATCTTCAAATAACGCACGCCATTGCTCTCGGCCTCCGGGAAGCGCCCGGCGCGGATATTCACCTGGATCGAGGGCAACAATAACGTCGGCGCGGCAAGCTTCGCATCGCGCGCCTGTCGGAAGGCGACGAATTCATCCTCGGTCACGCCATCCTTCACATGCGGGTTATGAGTGCGCTGTTCGGCCACCGTGCTCTGCCACGCATAATCATCGCGCCCCGGCGCCTTATAATCATGGCACATCCAAAGCCGGGTTGCGGGCGGCAGCGCGAGTAGGCGCTTGATGGACCGAAACAGCGCCCGCGCATCACCACCCGGAAAATCCGCCCGCGCCGTGCCGTAATCATGCATGAACAGCGTGTCGCCCACGAACACGTCATCGCCAATTCGGTAGCAGACACAGGCGGGCGTATGGCCTGGCGTGTGGATCACCTCAATCTCCAGGGTGCCAAGCTTCAGGCGCTGCCCATCGCGCAACAGCAAATCGAAATCGCCACCTTCGGGCTTCACATCCTCAGCCGCGAAAACCGGGCGGAAGATGCGCTGCACATCCTTGATGTGTTCGCCAATCGCAATCTGCCCGCCGCAGCGCTGCTTGATATAGGGCGCCGCGGTCAGATGATCCGCATGGGCATGGGTTTCCAGGATCAGCGCAATCGCAACCCCTTCCTGCCGCGCCGCTGCAATCAGCCGGTCTGCGGAGCGCGTATCCGCTTCCCCGCTGCGATGGTCCCAATCCAGGACGGGATCAATCACCGCGCCCTGCCGCGTGGCAGGATCAAAGACCAGATAGCTGACGGTATTGGTGGCCTCATCAAAAAACGGGCGGATGCTGGCAGAGGACATGGACTGACCTTCCCAAAGCAAGCACTAATATAAGGCGCAAAGCGGGTTTCAGAAAGGCAGCCTAACGGCAGCTCAATATCCGCACGTCATAAACCGGATGTTCCAGCATATTCACCCCCGGCGCATCGGCGAACATCCAGCCGCGAAACACGGGCGGGCTCCCCTGCGGCGCGCGGCTATCGGTCATTTCAAACCAGGCGGCAGCATCAGGCACTTCGGTCGGCGGGCGTGCATGGCAGGCGCCGATGCGTATGGTGAGCGTGCCGAAACTCAGGCTTTCCCCAACGCGGCCTTCCAGCACGGTCACCCGCGCCGTTACCTTATCCAAAGCCTGGATGCGCGCCTGTTGCCGCGGCACCCATTCCTGCGCTTGTGCCAATCCTGGCAGGCAGAATAGCGCCAAGGCCAAAAGCCGCGTCATGCGCCCCGCTTCGGGCTGGGGAGAGCCGCGATCATCTCCTGCAAAATCCCGCGCATCGCGGCTTCATCCACGCCCATCAGCACGGCATCTTCAAACACATCGCGCAACACCGTCGCTGCTTCCGTGTGATTTTCCGCGAGCATCTTGAGCTTTTCATTGCAGGACACAGGCTTGCCATCTGCCCCAGGCCAGGCGGCAGGCGGCTTGGGCAGCGGCTTCATCGCGGCGCGGCCGGCGCGTTTTCCTGATTGCCGCGCTGATTGGTCTCACCCGCCGAGAAGATGAACCGCCCGAGCAGGCTTTCCAGATTGATGGCACTTTGCGTGATGGTGATCTCATTGCCTTCGCGCAGGATGCGCGTATCGCCGCCCGGCACCAGCGCGACATATTTGCCGCCAAGCAAGCCCTCGCTCGAAATCTCGGCCGAGGTATCGCGCGGCAGCTTAAGCCCGGCATCAACGCGGAGCGTCAGCACGGCGAGGAAGCTTTCCGGATCAATCCGCTGCGCCACAACCTGCCCAACCTTCACGCCGGCAATGCGCACATCGGCACCCTGACCCAGCCCATCAATGCGATCGAATTTGGCAGTCAGGTTCATGCCCGGCCCGGAAAAGCTGCGCCCCGTGCTGGTGACGGCATAACCAAGGAAGCTGGCGGCAATCGCCAGCACCACCAAACCGGTCAGGATTTCAGCAATAGAACGCTTTTGCATGATCAGGGATCTTCTAGCGCCCCGGCGTCCAGGCTTCGTAATCCCCGCCGCGTTGCGCTGCCGGGTTCACCGGGCGCCAGGCTCCGGGCGTGCCGGTCATATTCGGGCGGTGTTCCTTCTGCCAAGGGCGGCGCGGCGCGTCCTCCGGCAGGGGGTGTTCCGTGGTGTGGTGCAGCCAGCCCCACCATTCCGCCGGCACGGCGGAAGCCTGGGCTTCCTTCGCATACAGCACCCGCCGCATGGGCCGGCCATAGGAATCGCGCCGGCTGCGCGCTTCCCAATAGGTATTGCCGAAGCGGTCCTTGCCAACCTGACGGCTGGTCAGGCGGATCAGAAAGGTATTGAGCAACTGCATGGCGGCTTCCCGGTGCAAGCGAAACGTGCCGCATAATCGCACAGCCGCGCGGGTCACGCAAAACCAAAGCGCTGGCCAAGCTATCCACAGGATATTGTGGGTCCACCCCCCGAAAACCACTAAATACGCCTTTCCAGGCTTTCGAGTCGCGCCTAGCATATCCTCATGGCTGGAATAGTCGGAACCATCTGGGCTGGGGTTGCGCTGCGGCGCTTGAAGGCGGGGGCGGATCCTGATGCGCCGCCGCGCGCTGTCGCCATTCCCGCGCCTTGGGAAGATGAAGCCGGGGAGGCGCTGGCCGCGCTCGCCCCGGGGAGTGGCCCGGCCACGCTGCCAAGCGTGGCAGAGGCCTGGATTCAACGCCTGACGCTGCGCGGGCGGCGCCTTGGCCTGCTGGATGGCGCCGATGCGGCGGAAAGCCTGGCGGCTGGGCTCCGTTCCCTGATCCTTGCCCGGCGCGGCGCGCCCGGGGCTGAGATCTGGCGCGACGCGCGGGGTGATGGGCGTTTCGTGCTCAACCTGCCGGCCTTCCTGGATGGGGAAGGCGGCTTCGATGCGCCGGCCTATCGCGCCGCCTGTCAGCTTGCGGTGCAAACGCTTGATATTTGGGGCAATGGCAAGGCGGAAAGCCTGCGGCTTGGCTTTGCCGATCTGGCCGGGCTGCTGGCTGGTTTCGGCCTTGGCTATGACAGTCAGGAGGCGCGCGATGTTGCCGCCGCTATTGCTGGCCTGACGCGCGGCGCGGCCGAGGCGGAATCCGGTCGCCTCGCGACCCGTTTTGGCCCGCGCCATGCCGTGGCGCTGATCTGCCCGACGCCCCCCGAGGAAACCGCGATCCCTGGCTTGGCCAAGGCAGCGCGCGCCGCTTTGGCGGCGGCGGCTTCTTCCCCCGGGCTTCGCCATCGTGGCTGCATTGCCTTGGCCCCCGCGGATGCTGTGGAAGCGCTGCTGGGCGCGGAAAGCGCCGGCATTGCGCCCGCGCCGGCGGCAAGCCGCCCGGCACGCGGCGAGGATGGGCGCATTACACAGGTGCCAACCCGCGCGGCTGAACGCGCGGGTGGTGATGCCGCTTGGCTTTTGGCCCCCGTGGCCCCGCAGGCGCGACGTGCCATGGGAGCGGCGGTGCTGCCCTTCCTGGATGCACCGCCGCCCGCCATGCCAGCACCGGCTGATCTGCCCGAAGCGCGCCGCGCCGCGCCAAGGCCCATCCACGCCCCGGTCAATCGCTGCTGGCGCGTGGCCATTGCCGGCAATCGTGTCGCACTGCGCGCCATTGAAGATGACCGCGGCCATTTGCGGGAGATTTCCTTCTCCCTCCCGCGCGAAGCGGCGATGACGCGCGCCTTGATGGAGGCTTTGGCCCAAGCGGTATCACTTGGCCTCGCGCAGGGCGTTCCTTTGGCGAGTTTCGTCAACGCCTATGCCTATGCGCCCGGCCATGGCGGCGCGGTGGAAGGTGATGCGGGCATTCGCCGCGCGACTTCCGTGCTGGATTGGGCCTTCCGGCGGCTCGCGCGCGATTATCTGGGGCGCGAAGATTTGCCCGACCCGGTGGAAGAAGAAACGCTGCAACCGCGCGCGGCGGTGCTGCCCTTGCTTCCCTTGGAATTGCCGGCGCATCCTTCACCGCGCATGCGCCGCCAATTGCGCCCGGCGGCGTAATTGGCGCTTAAGAAGGAACAGGATCATGGCCGGAAAAATCGAAGCGAAACTTGCTGCCCTTGGCATTGTATTGCCCATACCCGCAGCACCGATTGCGAATTACATTCCTTTCAATATCAGCGGAAAGCTGGTGGTGGTCTCCGGCCAGGTGCCGGTGCGTGATGGCAAGATTGCCTATACCGGCAAGCTCGGTGCCGGCGTTTCAATCGAGACGGGGCGCGAAGCGGCGCGGCTTTGCTTCATCAATCTGCTGGCGCAATTAAAGGCCGCAGCGGGTGATTTGGATAATGTCACGCGCGTTGTGCGGCTTGGCGGCTTCATTGCCGCGCCGGCGGATTTCACCCAGCACGCGCTGGTGATGAATGGCGCCTCTGACCTTGCGGTGGAGGTATTCGGCGATGTTGGCCGCCATGCGCGCACCACCATTGGCGTGCCATCCCTGCCCGGTGATGCGGCGGTGGAAGTGGAAGGAATGTTTGAGATCGCTTGATCTCAATCGGCCTTTCAGCTTTTCGCCAGAATATCTGCCAAATCTTCCGGCGCATGCAGCCGGAAATTCGTCCAGCTCGCCCTTTTGTCCAAGGCGGTCATGGGGGTTTCGATGGCGGCGAAATCGAGCCCCTTTGCTTCAGCGGCGATCCTGTAATCATCAGGTGAAATGCCGGGGCGGATGACCGGGCGCAACCGCGCCCGGGGCGCCGCATGCAGTAGCAGCGTATGAAAGGCGGATCCGATGAAGCCCGAAACCAATTCAGTCTCACGGAAAATCTCTGCGCTGCGACGCATGCTTTCGCGTTCCGGATGGATGATCGTCCAGCCTCGCGCTGAAAGAAGCGCTTCGACCTGGTCTTCACCCGCCACACGTCCGAATTGATGGGGCAAGGCGCTGCGCGAAAGCCAGACGCGTTTGCCTGGAATGGCCGCAGGGCCGGTGACGCAGCCCAAAGCAGCGGCTTGCGCGGGATGCAGAAACTGGCCCGAAAGGAACCCCGGCGAGGGCAGGAGCAAACGCTCCACCCGCAGGGGCTGGCGCAGGAAGATATGACGATGCTTCGCCAGACCCAAAAGCCCGATCAATTCCTTTTGCCAGCCGCGATCATCCGGGTGTGGGATGGGCAGATCAATCCAGTGCCAGAGGATCGGGTGTTCGGGATAACGCTGCAGGCACCATAGCCGAGACAGGCCTT
>JADCEX010000417.1 GCA_020249825.1 Roseomonas sp. | reverse complement strand
TCCACAAAGGGCGGCATGCGCCGCGCATCATCGCCGCCATCGGGGCGTTCCACCTTGATGACATCAGCGCCCAGATCACCCAGCAGCATGGTGCAATAGGGGCCGGAGAGAAAATTCGTGAGGTCGAGAACTATCAGCCCATCCAGCGCAGCGGTCACGATGTTTTCTCTCCTTGATGTTCAGCCGCAGTCGCCACGCGCCGGCGCCGTATTTCCGAGGCAGCGATACCGCCCTGGCCCCAATTATCCGGATCAAGTTCTTCGATCAGCACAACAACATCCTCGGCGCGCTTGTCCAGGGTTTCCACCAGCAACTCCGTGACTCCGGCGATGATTTCGGCTTTCTTTTCCGGTGATGTTGGCGCCGCGCGGCGCGCCAGTGTGATCGTGACCAAGGGCATAGGATTGGGCTCCGGGACGCCGGGTTAGATGGCATCGCAAGATCGAACCCTCAGCAGCCGGCGAAAGCCTGTCAACCAGCGCAAGCTGGTTGGGCCTGCGCGGCATATGCGTAGCGGAACCAGCCGCTTCCAGCCCAAAGCGTGGCCGCCATCGCCGGCAAACTCATTGTGAAACAGCAAAACGCCGAATTGAACAAATAAAGAACAAACGCCTCTTATTCCCAGTCATCCCATCCCGCGATAGCGCTTGGTGAGCGCTGGTGCGCAGGATCAAGGGAGAAGGCAGCATGCCAAAGAAAAAATCAGCGATTGATCACCTGAATAGCGGACGCGTGCCGCATATCGTTCATATGATTCCGCGCGGCGCGCCAGGCTATGCGGAAGCCAAGGGCGGCGCCATGGTCGTCTCCAGCCCGGCTGAGGTGGATGCCCTCATCCGGAAGCTCGAATCGGGCGAAGTCATAACGCTTGATGATCTCCGTGCCGCACTCGCGCGCCGCCATCAGGTAGCGGTGGCTTGCCCGGTCTCGACCGCCATTTTCGCCAACATGTCAGCCCGCGCTGCGGAGGAGCGCCGCGCGCTGGGTGTGCCGGTGCAAGAACTCACGCCCTGGTGGCGCGTGCTGCGTAAGGGCGGCTTTCTCAACCCCAAGCTGCCTGGCGGCGTTGAAAGACAGGCCGCGCTGCTGCTGGCAGACGGCATCCGCGCCTCGCCGCTCGGAAAGCAGTTGGCTGTCTATGATTACGAAGCGCGCCGACCTGACCGCCTAATAGAGAATGACTGATCGCCAGAAGGGGGAAGGGCACCAACCGATTTGAACTTGACCGCGCTGTGCTCCGGGGTTTGAACACCCTATGGCCGATTCACCCTCCCTCATCCCCGCGCTTGCCAGCCTGCTTGGCCCCGCCGGGCTGCTGACCGAACCGTCTGATCTGGCCCCCGCGCTGGCGGATTGGCGGAGCCTCTATCAGGGCCGCGCCATGGCGCTGCTTCGTCCCGCCAATACCGCCGAATTGGCCGAAGCGGTCAGGTTGTGCAACGCCGCCGGCATCGCCATTGTGCCGCAGGGGGGCAATACCTCCATGGTGGGTGGCGCGACGCCCGACGCTTCCGGGCGCGCCGTGATTGTCTCACTCGCGCGCATGAATCGCATTCGCGATCTTGACCCGGTGGATATGACCATGACGGCTGAGGCAGGCGTGGTGGTGAAAACCGCGCAGGAGGCCGCTGCTTCTGCCGGTTGCCTTTTCCCGCTCAGCTTCGGGGGTGAGGGTACTGCCATGATTGGCGGCGTGCTTTCCACCAATGCCGGCGGCAACAATACCGTGCGCTATGGCAATGCGCGGGAATTGATGCTGGGGCTTGAAGTGGTGCTGCCTGATGGCAGTATCTGGCATGGTCTGAGGCGCTTGCGCAAAGACAATACCGGCTATGCGCTGCGCCATGTTTTTGTCGGCGCCGAGGGCACGCTTGGCATCATCACTACCGCCGTGCTCAAGCTTTTCGCCCGCCCCCGCGCCAATGAGGTGATTTTCGCCGCTGTGCGCGATGCCGAAGCCGCCCTTGGCCTGTTCCGCCGTTTTCGGGACAATGATGAAAGCGCGATCCGCGCCTTTGAATACATGTCGGGCGATGGCGTTGACCTGACGGTGCAATTGATCCCCGGCGTTACCCTGCCGCTTGCAGAACGCGCTGGCCATTATGTGCTGATTGATCTGGCCTCAACGCGGCCTGGTGCGGATTTGCGGGGCCTTGCGGAACTGGTACTCGCGCCAGCGATGGAAGCAGGCGAAGTGCTGGATGCCGTGCTGGCGGAAAGCGAAGCGCAGCGCTCGGCACTTTGGCGCATTCGCGAAGAACATACGGAAGCGCAGCGCAAGGCCGGCGCTTCGGTGAAAAATGACGTGTCGGTACCCGTTTCCCGGGTGCCGGAGCTGATCGAGCGCGCTTCGGAAGCCTGCCGCAAGCTGATCCCCGGGATTCGTCCCATGCCCTTCGGTCATATGGGCGATGGCAATATCCATGTGAATCTGGTGCAGCCCGAAGGCGCCGACCCGGCCGCCTTCCTGGCGCGTAGCCACGACATCATGGATTGCGTGAATGAGGTAGTGCGGGATTTGGACGGGTCCTTCAGTGCGGAACACGGCATCGGACAGCTCAAGACCGATATGATGGAAG
>JADCEX010000416.1 GCA_020249825.1 Roseomonas sp. | reverse complement strand
GCGGTGTAGACCGAGATACCCGCACCCACCAAAGCCTTGATATGTTCCTTGATCCAGCAACCCGGCCCCGGTTCGCGTGCCATCAGAAACCAGAGATTCGTGGCCGCAGTCGCCAGCCCTACCATGCAAATGCCAATCATCAGCGGCTGGCCGATCATCCAACCCTGCCAGGCGCAATTCAAGGATGCCGGAATCAGCGCATATTGCAGAAACAGATTGGTTCTGGTGCGATTCAATTCATGCCGGCGCTTGTTGCGAATGGAAAGCCAGCCATACCAGGCAAGGTTCACCGTCAGCAGCCCGGTCATCAGCATCATCCAGCCAAAAATGCCGCGGATGAAGGCCTCGTCAAATCGGCCTTCCAGATGCGGGTGGGTTTCAATGGGCGCTGCCAGGGTCAGCAGACTCATCATCATCGCGAGGCAGCCGGTAATCAGCAGCGCGAAGGTGAAGACCTTGCCCCAGCGGGCGTGATTGGCGCCGCCCTTCCGTCCGATCACGGGCACCCAGAAAGCAATGGCGCCAATGCTGCCCGTCACGATATGGGCGGCGACCAGCGCATGGAACAGGAAAAGGACCATCCGAGCCTCCCTGGCTTTTGGGTGACAATCGCACTTGACATATACTAATGTAAAGCATGGAATTCAGCCATGGCAGATCAAGGATCGCTTCGCCCCTTTGCCCGCGCTTGCCTGGGCGTCACGCAGGGTAGGGCGCCGTGAATCACGTGCCTGCCTTCCGTGCCTTTGCCCCGCCGCGGTCGGAACCTCTGCCTGCGCTGATCGCGCTGATGCGCTGCATGATCAGGGGCGATGGCGATCTGCTTTCGCTTTTGCCTGCTGAAGCCTATCGCATGCCGATTGGCCCGCTTGGCTATTCGCGCCGGTCCACCATCATCGTCAATCGCCCGGACCTGGTGCGCGAAGTGCTGACCGATCCCAAGGGCATTCTGCCCAAGAGCGATCTGATGGTGCATGCGCTGGACCCGCTGATTGGCGATTCGATCTTCGTCTCCTCCGGCGCCACCTGGCGGCGGCAGCGCGCCATGATTGACCCGGCCTTGACAATGATGCGCGTCAACCGCGCCTTTCCCGCCATGGAAGCCGGCGCGGCGGCGGCGGAAGCCACACTGACCGATCACGCGGCGCGCGATACACGCTTTTCGCTCGACCTGATGATGAGCCACATGACGGCGGATATCATCTGCCGCACAGTGTTTTCCACCGGTCTTGAAACACGTGTCGCGCATGAGGTCTTCGATGCCTTCACCGAATTCGAACATAGCGTCGCGCAGGTAGAAATCCGCCGGTTGATTTTTGACCGTGCCTGGAAGCGCATTCCGCAAAAGGAAAGCGTATTGAATGCCTGCCGCCTCATGCGCGGCTATCTCGGTGAATTGCTGGATACGCATCTGGGTGATGGCGCCACCAGCTTTGATGATATCGCAAGCGCCATCATCGCCGCGCATGATGTGGAAGGCAAAGCCTTCACGCGGGAGGAGCTGATTGATCAGCTTGGCGTGCTGTTCCTGGCGGGGCATGAGACCAGCGCCAGCGCGCTGACCTGGGTTTTCTATCTGCTCGCGACGCAACCGGCTTTGGTGGCGCGGTTGCGGGCCGAGGTTGATGAAATTGTCGGTCCAGGCCCCATCCTGTTCGAACATACGCGTAAACTTCCATTCATTCGCAATGTGTTTCGTGAAACGCTGCGGCTTTATCCGCCGATCACTTTCCTGCCGCGTGTTGCCAATGAAGCCACGCGC
Source organism: Roseomonas sp. (assembly GCA_020249825.1). Taxonomy (GTDB): domain Bacteria; phylum Pseudomonadota; class Alphaproteobacteria; order Acetobacterales; family Acetobacteraceae; genus Neoroseomonas. The sequence continues at coordinate 3,436 of JADCEX010000416.1, read as the reverse complement.
ATCGGCGATTACCCGGTGAAGAAGGGCGCGCTGATCATGGTGGCACCCTGGGTGCTGCATCGGCACCACGCCTATTGGCGCGATCCGCATCTATTCGACCCTGATCGCTTCCTGCCCGAACGCGAAGCGGAAATGACTGCCGGCGCCTATATTCCCTTTGGCATTGGCCCACGGGTTTGTGCGGGTGCCGCTTTTGCGCAGGTGGAAGCGGTGCTGCTGATTGCGCGGCTGTTTCGGCAATTTGATTTCCACATCGAAGCGCCTGGTGATGTGCGTCCCGCCGCGCGGCTCACCACGCGCCCGGCGCGCCAGGTAATGTGCCGCGTCACCCGCGCGGCATGACAGGCAATCTGCTGCTGACCCTTGGCCGCCTGCCCAAGGCGCTGGATGTGGCGCGCGGCTTTGCCGATCTTGGTTGGCGTGTGGTGGTGGCGGAACCCTTCAAGCGCCATCTGGCAGGCGCGTCGCGCGCCGTGGCGCAAAGCCATCGCGTGACGGCGCCGGCGGAAGACAAGCAGGCCTATTTGGCTGACCTCAGGCGCATCATTGCTGAGGAAAAGATTGATCTTGTCCTGCCGGTTTCGGAGGAAACCATGCATGTCGCCTTCCTGCGTGAAAGCCTTCCAACCACCACGCGGCTTTTCACCATGCCGCCCGAAATCCTGCTCCGGCTACACAGCAAGCATGGCTTCGCGCAACAGGCCGCCGCTTGGGGGCTTGCGGTGCCCGAGACCTATGCGCTGGGCGATCCATCAGCCCGGGCTTTGGCGCAATCCGGCCCGGTGGTGATCAAGCCAGTGCATTCCTGTTCCGGTCGCGGTGTGCGCCTTCTGCCCGCCGGTGCCGAATTACCCGCGCCTGAGCCCACCATTCCCGCCATTGTGCAGCGCTGCGTGATCGGCGCGGAATATAGTTCTTGCTCCATCGCGCATGAGGGGCGCGTGGCCTCCACCGTCATCTATCGCGCGGCGCAGAAATCAGGCTCGGTCGCGGTGGCGTTTGAACGGGTGGAACATCCAGCGATTGCCGATTGGATCACGCGCTTCATCGCCGCGGCAAATTGGACCGGCTTTATCGCCTTCGACATCATGGTGGATGAAACCGGCCAGCCCTGGGGCATTGAATGCAATCCGCGCACAACAAGCGGCCTGCATTTCTGGCAACGCGCCGATATCGCGCGCGCTGTTGTGGAGCCGGGTTTCATCCCGCGCTACCGGCCCGAGGCACGCTTGCAGCAGTTCTATTCTGCGCTGACAGAAACACAGATGTCGCTATTCCGGCGTGGCCCGTTTCGCGAGAATTTGCGCCAGCTATTCTCCACCCGCGATGTCAGTTGGGACCGGCGGGACCCCATGCCCTTCCTGACGATGACGGCAACGTCTTGGCCCATCATCCGCATGGCCATGGCGCGCGGTGCGACCTTTGGTGAGGTCGCGACGCTCGATGTGGGTTGGTATGATTAGGAACGACTGCGCGGCACCCTGAAAGGCAGCATCAGCGCCTGCACCGCCAGATTATCAAAACGGTTCAGCGCCAGGCTTTCATGCACTGCAATGGCATTCTGCCCCAGTAGCCGCGTGCGAATTTCGGAGCGCGTATAAAAGGGGGCATCCACCAGCGCGCGCACCAGCTCTGCCTTGCCATCCTCAGACCGTGTCGGGCGCGCCACACGCCAAAGCCCGGGCGGCATCATGGCTGGCGCGGGGATGGGCATATCGGCGACTTCCCCCGCGCGGTTCACGTGCAGTGCCAAGGATTGCGCTGAACCATCGCGGCGCGATGCATTGTACAGAATGGCAGTGGCTTCCGGCATCGGCGCGCGGCACCAATCCCAGAACAGGAAATCCTCCTCCAGCGGTGCGATACCTGTATTCGTGTCGAAATAGGAAAAGCCGGACCAGCGCAGCGCGGGATTGTCGAAAGCGACTTCCACGCGCGACCGTGGTGCGATTGGCTGCCAATGATGCCGCCCCGCGCCATCCAACCGAAAGGCCCGATGCGACAGCGCTTCGGGATAAAGCGTCACGCGCCCGCGCAACTTGCCAGGAACAGGGGCGGTGACTTCCGCCAGGTCAACGACCAGCTTATTGCCATCCCAGCGCATGGCACTCGGCCCGATTTGCAAAAAATCCGCGCCACGCTGCAAAGCACCACGCGGGCGATCCGTCATCGCCCAACGCGCCGGCTTGCCGTAAAGTGCCACATGCATGCAGCAATGGTTCAGCGGATCGCCGCCGCCACCGCGCCGCGCAAAGGCATACCAGGGGGAGAAAACCGTGCCCAGAAACGCAATGATGGTAATGCCATGCGCACCATCATCGGAAAGCGCATCCAGATACCACCAGCGATAACCGCGATGCGCCACGGGCAGGGTGAAATCCAAGCCCGTGGCGTTCAAACCTTCATTCATTGCAAAAGCCGCCTTGTCACCCGGCCATCTCCGCCCGCATCGCGCTGCGGGTCAAGCGGGTGCCTCTGCGCTTCAAGCCTTGCCCTTATAGACCTCGATCATCTGGCCGAGCAGCTTCAGCGCCTCATCCTTCGGGCGCTGGAAGGCGTTGCGCCCAACGATGGAGCCATTGCCGCCGCCAGCATGAATGGCGCGCGCTTCAGCCAGCAACGCATCCGTGCCCTTCGCCTCACCGCCCGAGAACACCACCAGGCGCCGACCATTGAAGCAGGCCTGCACCACATGGCTGATGCGCTTGGCAAGGTCGCTGCCGTCAATCTTGCGCTCAATATAAACCTTCTTGGCCGCGTCCAGGCTCAGCACATCGGTGGGCGGCTTCACCTTGATGATATGGGCGCCGAGAAGTGCCGCCATGTGCGCCGCATAGGCGCAGATGTCGAAGGCGGTTTCGCCATTCTTGTCCAGCATCGGCCCGCGCGGATAGGACCAGACCACCACGGCAAGCCCAGCCGCCTTGGCTTCTTCCGCCAATTCGCGGAGTTCTTCCATCATCTCAAACTGATATTCGGATGAAGGATAGATGGTGAAGCCAATCGCGGAACACCCAAGGCGCAGCGCATCGGCAACCGAACCTGTCACTGCCTGATCCTTGGTGGTGGAAAGGCTATTGGATGAATTGACCTTCAGGATGGTCGGGATGGCACCCGCGAAGGTGGCCGCACCCGCTTCAATCATGCCAAGCGGCGCGGCATAGGCATTCAAGCCCGCTTCAATCGCCAATTCGAAGTGATAATGCGGATCGTAGGCCGCCGGGTTCGGTGCAAAGGACCGCGCCGGGCCGTGCTCAAAACCCTGATCCACCGGCAGGATCACCATGCGCCCCGTGCCGCCCAGCTTCCCTTCCATCAGGATGCGGGCGAGATTCGCCTTGGTGCCGGGTGTGTCGCTTTCATACCAGGAGAGGATTTCCTTCACGCGGCGCGTCAGCTTCATCTTGGGTTCCTTTTCATTGCTCTAAGGGCGGGT
>JADCEX010000415.1 GCA_020249825.1 Roseomonas sp. | reverse complement strand
CGCGCATTGGTCGCGGCGGGTAGCGTGATCACGGCAGATGTGCCGGATGATGCGCTGGCGATTGCGCGCGGGCGCCAGGCGGTAAAGCCAGGGCGCGGTTTCAAGGGTAAGGGGAAGCGCTGATGTGCGGCATTGTCGGAGTGGTTGGTCAACAAGCAGCGGCGCCCCGGCTTTTGGAAGCGCTGCGCCGCCTTGAATATCGCGGCTATGACAGTGCGGGTATCGCAACCCTGATTGATGGCCAGATTGATCGCCGGCGGGCGGAAGGCAAGCTTGGCAACCTTGCCGCCGTTTTGGAAGCAAGCCCGCTGGCTGGCAGCACTGGCATTGGCCATACGCGCTGGGCGACGCATGGCGCGCCCACCACGCGCAATGCGCATCCGCATGGCACGGCGCGCGTGGTGGTGGTGCATAACGGCATTATTGAAAACCACGCTGAATTGCGCGCGGAATTGGAAGCGCGCGGTCATGTCTTCCAGACCGAAACCGATACCGAAACCTTCGCGCTATTGGTGGATGATTTTCTGCAAGCCGGTCATGCGCCGGAAGCCGCTGCTGCCGCCGCGCTGAAGCGCGTGCATGGCGCCTTTGCGCTGGCGATGATTTTCGCGGGCCATCCGGATTTGCTGATTTGCGCCCGGCAAGGCGCGCCACTCGCCGTTGGTTTTGGTGAGGGGGAGATGTTTGTGGGATCGGATGCGCTTGCCTTGGCGCCGCTGACGCAGCGCATCGCCTATCTGGAAGAAGGCGATTGGGCAGTGCTGGATCGCAACGGCGCGCGGTTCCATGACGCGTCCGACGCGGCAGTGACGCGTGAGGTCAAGCTTACCACTGTTTCAGGGGCGACCACCGGCAAGGGCAATTACCGCCACTTTATGGAAAAGGAATTGCACGAACATCCTGTGGTGCTGGGCGATACGCTCGCGCGCTATCTGGAACCGGCGCAGCGGCGCGTCATTCTGCCCGAACTCCCCTTTGATCCCGTCACAGTCCCGCGCCTGATCATGACCGCTTGCGGTAGTGCTTATCTGGCGGGTTTGGTCGGGCGCTATTGGATTGAAGAAGTGGCGCGCCTGCCCGTGGATGCGGATTTTGCCAGTGAATTGCGTTACCGCGACCCACCCTTGCCGGCGGGCGGCGGCGCGCTGCTGCTGAGCCAAAGTGGGGAGACCGCCGATACCCTCGCGGCCCTTCGGCTCTTGAAGCAGCGTGGGCAGCGCATCCTTTCCATTGTGAATGTGCCGGAAAGCACCATGGCGCGCGAAAGCGATGCGGCGGTGATCACCGTGGCGGGGCCGGAAATTGCGGTTGCTTCGACCAAATCGCTCAGCGCGCAGCTTGCGGTGCTGGCCTGCCTGGCCATCGGGCTTGGCCGCGCCCGCGGCACCATCACCGCCGAACAGGAAGCTGCATTGACCGCAGCGCTGTTGGAGGTGCCTTCCAACGCCGCCGCAGTGCTGGAACGCGATGGTGATATTCGTGCCATGGCGGTGGAAGTGGCCAAGGCGCGCGATGTGCTTTTCCTTGGGCGTGGGGCGCTGTTTCCCGTGGCGCTGGAAGGCGCGCTGAAATTGAAGGAGCTTTCCTATATCCATGCGGAAGGCTACGCGGCGGGCGAGATGAAGCATGGCCCGATTGCGTTGATTGATCCCGCCGTGCCGGTAATCGCGCTTTGCCCCTCAGGCCCGTTGTTTGAGAAAACCGCTTCTAATCTTCAGGAATCGGCGGCGCGTGGCGGGCGTGTCATGGCTTTCACGGATGATCTGGGCGCGGAAAAGCTGCGCGGTTTTGCCGAGCGGATTGTGGTGCTGCCGCGCGTGCCGGCCTTTGCCGCGCCCATTCTGCATACAATCCCGGTGCAATTCCTCGCCTATCATGTTGCAGTGCTGAAGGGCACGGATGTGGACCAGCCGCGCAACCTCGCGAAAAGCGTCACGGTCGAATAGGGCTGAACTTTATTCCGGCTGCACCCCCAATTCGCGAAATGCCCTGCCGGTTGCTTCATATTCAGAAGCGAGCAAGCGCCCAAGGTCAGCGCGGCCGCGAAATTGCGGCACGGCGCCCCAGTTTTCCGCAAAGCGCTTGAACCCTTCCGTTTCCATCGCGCGGCGGCAGGCTTCCTGCAAACGGTCCAGGATCGGTTCCGGCGTGCCGCGCGTGGCCCAAAGCGCCGCATAGGAAGGCTGGAAAGCATTAATCCCCTGTTCGCGCGCGGTTGGCACATCCGGAAAGGCCGGGTGGCGCCCTTCGGAGAAAACGGCCACCAAGCGCGTCTGGCCCGCCCGCGCCATGGGCACGCCGGACGCCACCACAATCGCCGCGAAATCCAAGCGCCCCGCAATCACTTCGGTGAGTGACGCACCATCACCGCGAAAGGGCACATGAGTCCATTGCCCACCAGCGGCAACCTGCACGCGATGAACGCCAAGAAAGGGCGCAGAATTCGGCCCCGGGGAGCCATAACTCAAGGGCTGCTGCTTCGCCGCGGCGACCATATCGGGCAGCGTCCGCCAAGGGCTATCGGCCTTCACCATGATGCCGAGAATATTCTCGGTCACGTTGCAAACCGGCGCCACGGCTTCCGGCCCAAGCCCAGTATTGCGCACAAGATGCGGCTGGAACGCGAGCGGCACGAGCGGCGCGTAGGCCAGCGTATGCCCATCAGGTGCCGCCGCCATCAAGGCGCGCATGCCCACCACGCCGGAAGCGCCCGATTGGCTGGTCACCACGAAATTCTGCCCAAAATCACGCGTGAAAGCCTCCGCCAAGGCGCGCGCCGCCGCATCCGTGCTGCTGCCGGTCGCATAGGGGTTGATGATCGTGACTGGCCGATCCGGAAAAGCCTTTGCGGCAAAGGGTATCAGCAATAGCGCAAGGAAAAACAGGCCTTTCATCCACGTCACTCCTCAATGATCGCGACAGCACGCGTCCAACCGGCGGAACCGCGATGCACCTTTACGGGGAAGCAGGAAATCATGAAGCCATCCGGCGGCAGGCTTTCCAAATTCGTCAGTTTTTCCATGTGGCAATAGCCAATCTCACGGCCCGCGCGGTGGCCTTCCCAGATCAGTGACGCGTCGCCGGTTTCCTGCACCTTCTTCTTGGTCAGCGAAAACGGCGCATCCCAGGACCAGCCATCAATCCCGGTCACGCGCACGCCCTGTTCCAGCAACCAAAGTGTCGCCGCCTTGCCAACACCGCAGCCGCTATGGATGAAATCATCCTGCCCGTAACGGCTGGCGGCGCGCGTATTCACCACCACAATTTCAAGCGGTTTCAGCACATGGCCGATGCGCTTCAACTCCGCCTGCACATCTTCCGGCGTTGCGACATAGCCATCCGGGAAATGCCGAAAATCCAGCTTCACGCCTGGCTGAAAACACCATTCCAAGGGCACTTCATCAATGCGCCAGGAAGGCTCGCCCCCGGGGATGGTTCTTTCATTCATGCGGCTGAAGAAGTGATAGGGCGAATCAAGATGCGTCCCGCTATGCGTCGTGATGCGCACCACTTCCCGCGCGGCGAATTGGCCTTCCGGCAATTGATCCACGCTGATGCCGAATTCCTGCGCCAGGCGCGGCGCGGTCATGTGATGGTCGTGATACTCAATCTCCGGCAGCATATGCGGCGGGTCGGAAGCGATCCCGCCCTTGAGTGCGACAGAGATATCAATGAAACGGCGTGCCATGGCTTCCCCCCTTATTTTTCAAAAATCGCGACAGCGCGGGTCCAGCCGGCAGAGCCGCGATGCACCTTCACCGGCAGGCAGGAAATGGTGAAGCCGCTGGGCGGCAGCTTATCCAGGTTGGAGAGTTTTTCGATGTGGCAATAGCCAATCTCTCGCCCTGCGCGATGGCCTTCCCAGATCAGTGACACATCGCCGGTAGCCGCGACCTTTTTCTTGGTCAGTGAAAATGGCGCATCCCAGGACCAGCCATCCGTGCCCGTCACGCGCACACCCTGTTCCAGCAGCCAAAGTGTCGCTTCCTTGCCCATACCGCAACCGGAATGGATATAATCATCTTCGCCATAGCGCGCGCCGGCGGCGGTATTCACGACAACGATTTCCAGCGGCTTCAGCGTATGGCCAATGCGCTTCAGCTCCGCCTTCACATCATTGGCGGTCGCGACATAGCCATGCTCAAAATGCCGGAAATCGAGCTTCACGCCAGGCTGCAGGCACCAATCAAGCGGCACTTCATCAATGCGCCAGGAAGGCTCGCCACCCGGCACCAGCCTTTCATTCATGCGGCTGAAATAATGATAGGGCGCGTCAATATGCGTGCCGTTATGGGTGCTGATCTGAACACGCTCAATCGCGGCATATTCGCCTTCGGGCAATTGATCCACGCTGATGCCGAAATCCTGCGCCATGGCGGGCGCGGTCATGTGGTGATCCAGATATTCGATCTTGGGCAGCGCATGGGGCGGGTCACTGATGATGCCGGCGCGGAGTGCAACGGATATATCAACAATACGACGGGGCATGGGGTTTCTCCTTTTTGTGAATTCAAGCATGCCAGGCGATGGCGGGCGCGATGGCGCCACGGCATTCACCAAAGCCGATGGAAACGGCACCAGGCGCTTCGGCGCGGGCGCGGAAAATCACCTCATCACCATCCTGCAACCACCGGCGGGTTTCGCCATTGGGCAGCGTGATGGGTCCGCCAAGGCCAAGCTCCGCCAGACAAGCGGCGGCGGTCGCCTCCGGCCCGGAAACCGTGCCGCTGCCGAGCAAATCGCCGGGCAGCAGATTGCAGCCATTGGTACCGTGATGCGCGACCATTTGCGCCGCGGTCCAATACATGCGGGCGAATTCCGTATCGGTCAGCAAGGCGGGCGCGGCACCTTCCGCACGCATCCGTGCTGTCACCAGAAACGCCTGCATACGAATGCCCAGCGCCCCGGCGGCGCGGTTCCAGGCGCTATCCAAATAGGGCAGGGGGGGCGGGTCAATCGTCGGCGCGGCTTTCGCGAAGGGTTCCAAAGCCTCGGCGGTGATGATCCAGGGCGAGACCGAGGTCGAGACACTCTTCGCCAAAAACGGCCCAAGCGGCGGCATTTCCCAACGCTGGATATCGCGCGCCGACCAGTCATTCAAAAGCCCAAAGCCAAAGATGCGGCTGGGCGCCTCTGCCATCGTGATCGGTGTGCCGAGCTTGTTTTCGCCGGCAATCCAGATCGCCAATTCCAATTCGTAATCCATCGCTTCCGATGGGCCGAAGCGCACCGCGCCATCGCTCCGCGCCCATTGGCCATGCGGGCGGATCACATCTTCGCCACTCACACGCACGGAACTGGCGCGGGAATGATAGGCAACAGGCAAATGGCGAAAGGCCTGCGGCAGAGGGTTTTTCGGATCGCGCCGCACACCAAGCCGCGCGCAGTGATCATAACTCGCCATGAAATCCGAAAAATTCGCGACTGTGGCGGGCAGGTGCAGTTGCGCATCACGCATGGGCACCAGAATGCGCGCGGCCATGGCTTCGGCGGATGACCCAGCGGCCAGCAGTGCGGAGATTTGCGCGCGCAAACCAGCCGATGCGCCCCGGCCCAGCGCCATCAGCGCATTCAGGCTTTGCCCTGCGGCGGCTTCCGCAGCGGCGCCGGCAAGCAGGCCAGCGCTGATTGCGGCGCGCAGATCGAGAATCATCTCCCCAATCGCGACCCCGCCGCGTGGCGCTTCGCCGGCTCGGCTGAAAGTGCCGAAGGGCAGGTTCTGGATTGGGAAATCCTGCCCGGGCTGATTGGCAGAAGCGACCCAGCTTTTCAGGCTGGGGTCATGGGTGGCATCCATTTGGGCGTTCCTCTGGCTTTCTTGCGGGCGATCATGGCCTGCCCAGGCGCGAAGGCAAGCCCAGGCCGTAAAGGGTGGGAAAAGGCGCCAATCCGGCCTATTCTCGGCGCAAAGCCCAGGAGGACCCAGATGCTCGACGCCACCACCAAGCTGCCCTTGAAGGACCCCGCCCTGTTCCGCCAGGCGAATTACATCGCCGGCGCCTGGGTACAGGCCGATAGCGGCAAGACGATTCCCGTGCGCAACCCCGCCACCGGCGAAGTGATTGGCGAAGTGCCCGCCATGGGTCAGGCCGAGACGCGCCGCGCCATTGAAGCCGCCAATGCCGCCTGGCCGGCCTGGCGTGCGATGCTCGCGAAAGATCGCGCCGTGATCCTGCACAAGATCGCCGCGCTGATGCATGAGAACTCCGATGATTTGGCCGCGATCATGACCGCCGAGCAGGGCAAGCCCTTTGCCGAGGCCAAGGGCGAAGTGGTTTATGCCGCGTCTTTCATTGAATGGTTCGCCGATGAAGGCCGCCGCGTCCAGGGCGAGACGATTCCCCAAAACGCCAAGGGCCGCCGCATTCTGGTGACCAAGGAACCGATTGGCGTTTTCGCCGCCATCACGCCATGGAATTTTCCTTCCGCCATGATCACGCGCAAGGCCGGCCCTGGTTGGGCCGCGGGCTGCACCGGCGTCATTCGTCCCGCCTCGCAAACGCCCTTTTCCGCGCTGGCCTTGGCGGTGCTGGCGGAACGCGCCGGGATGCCTTCCGGCGTTTGCAATGTGATCACCGGGCCGTCGGGTGAAACCGGCAAGGAACTCACCAGCAATCCTATCATCCGCAAACTGTCCTTCACCGGTTCTACGGAAGTCGGGCGCGTGCTGCTCGCGCAATGCGCGGCGACGATCAAAAAGACCTCGATGGAATTGGGCGGCAATGCGCCCTTCATCGTGTTTGATGATGCGGATTTGGATGCGGCTGTTGCGGGGGCGATGGCGTCCAAATATCGCAATGCGGGCCAGACCTGCGTCTGCGCCAATCGCATTCTGGTGCAGGATGGCGTTTATGACGCCTTCGCCGAAAAGCTGAAAATCGCGGTGGAGGCGCTGAAGGTCGGCCCCGGGATGGAGCCCGGTGTCACGCAAGGCCCGCTGATCAATGCCGATGCGGTGGCGAAGGTTGAAGAACATATCGCCGATGCGCTTGCGCAGGGTGCCAGTGTGATCACCGGCGGCAAGCGCCATGCGCGCGGCGGCAATTTCTTCGAACCCACCATCCTTTCGAATGTGCCGCGCGGCGCCAAGATTTTCGGGGAGGAAACCTTCGGCCCGGTGGCACCGCTATTCCGCTTCAAGACCGAAGAAGAAGCGATCCAGATGGCCAATGATACGGAATTCGGCCTGGCATCCTATTTCTATGCGCGCGATGTCGGGCGCATCTTTCGTGTCGCGGAAGCGTTGGAATATGGCATTGTCGGCATCAATGAAGGCATTATCTCAACGGCTGAAGTGCCGTTTGGTGGCTTCAAGCAATCGGGCCTTGGCCGCGAAGGCAGCCACCTTGGCATTGAGGAATATCTTGAAGTGAAATACCTCGCCCTTGGTGGTATCGGCACGTGACTGAGGCGATTTTCCTTGAAGACCTGTTCCCGGGCCGGCGCTTTACCGCTGGCTCGGTGATGGTGGATGCGGAGGAAGTCAAACGCTTCGCCGCGCTTTATGATCCGCAGCCCTTCCATATGGATGAGGAAGCGGGTGCGGCGCATCCGCTTTTTGGCCGTTTGGCCGCGAGTGGTTGGCACACGGCGGGGATGAGCATGCGCCTGGTGGTGCAGGCGATAGGCGGTATTTCCGGCGGGATTGTCGGTGGCGGCGGTGAGATTCAATGGACCAAGCCGGTGTATCCTGGCGATACGCTGCGCGTGGAGATTGAGGTTTTGGAAGTGGCCCCTTCGCGTTCCCGCCCGGATCGTGGTTCGGCGCTGATGCGTAATACCACCTATAACCAACATGATGAGCCGGTGCAGATTTTCACCGTGCGGCTTGTTGTCCCGAAGCGTCCCGCCTGATCGGTTTTCCTGAGGTTTCCATGGCTTATGATTTCAATCTTTTCGTGATTGGCGGCGGTTCGGCTGGGGTGCGCTCCGCGCGTATTGCCGCCGGCCATGGGGCGCGGGTTGGTGTTGCAGAAGAACGATTCTGGGGCGGCACTTGTGTGAATGTCGGCTGCGTGCCGAAGAAGATCATGGTGAATGCCGCCGAATATGGCGCCTGGGCGGAAGATGCGGCTGCCTTTGGTTGGTCGCTTGAAAATCACGGGCATGATTGGGCGAAGCTCGCCGCCGCTCGGGATGCGGAAGTGGCGCGGCTTTCGGGGATTTATGGTCGCTTGTTGGGTAATGCTGGCGTGACCAGCTTCGATGCGCGCGCGACCTTTCTGGATGCGCATAGCCTTGATGTCGGCGGCAAGCGCGTAACGGCGGAACGTATCTTCATCGCCGTGGGCGGCACGGCAACGCGGCTTGATATTCCAGGCGCTGAGCTTGGCCTGATTTCCGATGATCTGTTTACCCTGAAGGCTTTGCCCAAGCGCGTTGCAGTGCTGGGGGCGGGTTATATCGCGGTGGAATTCGCCTGCATCCTGAAGGGGCTTGGGGCGGAAGTAACGCTGGTGCATCGCGCGCCCCTGCCCTTGCGTGGCTTTGATGAGGATATTCGCAGCGCCGCGGCGGAAGCGCTGGTGGCGCAGGGCATTACCTGCCGCGCCGGTGTCAGTCCCACGCGCATCGAAGCGCAAGGTGAGGCGCGGCTGCTGCATCTTTCCGATGGCAGCGGGACAGAATTCGATGCGGTGTTCTTCTGCACTGGCCGCACGCCCGCCACCAAAGGCTTGGGGCTGGAAAAGGCAGGCGTAGCGCTGGCGGCCAATGGTGTGATCGCGGTGGATGACACCCACGCCACCAGCCAGCCTCACATCTTCGCCATTGGCGATGTGCTGGACCGGGTGAATTTGACCCCCATGGCAACGGCGGTCGGCCATGCTTTGGCCGATACGCTCTTCGGCAATAACCCACGCCGCGTGAGCTATGAAAACGTACCAACAGCGGTATTCATGAACCCGCCCATCGGCACGGTTGGCATCACGGAAGAAGAAGCCGCCAAGCGCGGCCCCGCCGATATCTATGTCACCCGCTTCACCCCCATGCGCCACACCATCAGCAAACGCGAAGGCCGCAAGACGCTCATGAAGCTCGTGGTCTGTCAGCGCACGCAAAAAATCCTCGGCGCGCATATGATCGGCGAGGACGCTGGTGAGATGATGCAGGGCATCGGCATTGCCGTTGTCATGGGCGCAACGAAGCAGGATTTTGATCGCACCATCGGCATTCACCCAACGGCAGCAGAGGAATTCGTCACACTCCGCACCCGCACCCGCGTCGCGGGCGCGTGATGCAGCCCGCGCAGCGCCTGATCATCGGCTTTGCCTCGCTGGGGCATTTCCTCCATCACGTGCTGACCGGGCTTTTCCTGACGCTCGCGGTGATTCTGGAAGGCATCTGGCAGCGCCCCTATGCGGAAATCATCGCGCTTTGGACGCTCGGTGCCGCGATGATCGGCGTGGGCGCGCCCTTGGCTGGCTGGCTTGCGGATCGCTTCGGCCATGCGCGCATGATGGTGGTGTTTTTCTTGGGGCTTGGTTTGGCTTCCATCATTGCTGGGCTCGTCTCGAACGCCGCGGATATGGGGCTTGCGCTGGCGCTGCTTGGCGGGTTCGGCGCGATATATCATCCCGTCGCACTGGCTTGGGTTTCCATGACAGCGCCGCCCGATGCGCGCGGGCGGCTGATGGGTGTTCTTGGTATCGCCGGCAGTATCGGTGTTGCCTGTGCTGCGGTGATTGCCGGCGGGCTTGCCGCCATTGCCGGTTGGCGCATGGCGATGATCCTGCCGGGCATTGTCACCATCATCGCAGGCTTGGCGCTGCTATTCTGCCTGCTCACAGGCCGTGTTGCCGCCAGCAATCATCAGCCTGGCCAGGACGCGCCGCAGGCTGCGGCGGCTGAGGCCGCGCGCATTCCCTGGGGCGTGCTGATCGTGCTCGCCATCACCTTCATGCTTGGGTCGGTTTCCTATACCGCCTATTCCACCGCGCTTCCAAAATGGCTGAGTGACATGCTGCTGCTTGATTCTGCCCAAGCGGCGCAGCTTGGCGTGATTGTGGGCGCCACCATGCTGATGGGCAGTGCTGGGCAGTTGATTGGCGGGCGGCTTGCGGATCGCATGCCGATGAAGGCGCTTTACGTTGCGACCTTCATGATCAAATTACCGCTCATGGCGCTGGCGGCCTGGCTTGGCGGGCCATGGGCGCTGCTGGTCGCAGTCGTGATCGGCTTCATGTTCGATTTCGCAGCACCGGTCGAAAACCTGTTGCTGGCGCGCTATTCATCGGGCAAGCGACGCGGCTTGGCCTTCGGGCTCAAATTCGCCATGGGCTTTGTCGCGGCGCCGCTGGGTGTGAACCTGGTTGCCTGGGCTTATAGCGATGCGGCGGGTGGTGCGCCGGCGCTGTTTCTGACGCTGGCTGTTCTTGGGCTTGTTATGCTGGCCGCTGCCATGGCTTTGCCGCGTGATGCGGGTGCGCGCGCTGCCCCCCAGGCTGTGCCAGCCTGAGGCTTCCACCCCGCGCCGTGTCGGTGCAAGCTTTAACGGGAACGCATCCGGAGAGACTTTTGCATGAAAACGCGCGCCGCCGTGGCTTGGCAAGCGAAACAGCCGCTCACCATCGAAACCGTTGATCTGGCCGGCCCCAAGGCTGGTGAGGTGCTGGTGGAAATCATGGCAACTGGGGTTTGCCACACGGATTCCTACACGCTGGATGGGCTGGATTCCGAGGGGCTTTTCCCCGCCATCCTAGGCCATGAAGGCGCCGGCATTGTGCGCGAAATCGGCGCCGGCGTGACTAGCGTGAAACCCGGCGATCATGTCATCCCGCTCTACACGCCGGAATGCCGTGCCTGCAAAACCTGCCTGAGCCAGCGGAGCAATCTTTGCACCTCCATCCGCGCTACCCAGGGCAAGGGCGTGATGCCGGATGGCAGCAGCCGCTTCAGTTGTGAAGGTGCAGCCCCTGGCAAGCCAGTGTTTCACTATATGGGGTGCAGCACTTTCTCAAACTTCACCGTGCTGCCGGAAATCGCGGTGGCGAAGGTGCGGGAAGACGCGCCCTTTGACAAGATTTGTTATATCGGCTGCGGAGTCACCACCGGCATTGGCGCGGTGATCTATACCGCCAAGGTCTGGCCCGGCGCCAATGTTGCGGTATTCGGCCTTGGCGGCATTGGGCTGAATGTTATCCAAGGCGCGCGGATGGTGGGCGCGGACAAGATCATCGGCATAGACATCAACCCCGCCAAGCAAGCCATGGCGCGCAAATTCGGCATGACGCATTTCATCAACCCGAATGAGATCGGCGCCGATAAGGTGCTGCAGGCCATCACAGACCTGACCGGGGGCGGGGCGGATTTCTCCTTTGATTGCACCGGCAATGTCGCGGTGATGCGCCAGGCGCTGGAATGCTGCCATCGCGGCTGGGGTGAGAGCATCATCATCGGCGTCGCCCCTTCAGGCGCTGAAATCGCCACGCGGCCCTTCCAACTTGTCACTGGCCGCGTCTGGAAAGGTTCCGCCTTTGGTGGCGCGCGCGGGCGCACCGATGTGCCGAAGATTGTTGATTGGTACATGGAAGGGAAGATCAACATTGATGATCTGATCACCCACACCATGCCGCTTGAGAAAATCAACGATGCCTTCGATTTGATGCATGAAGGCAAGTCCATCCGATCGGTGGTGGTGTTTTAGGGGCAGCGCCTCAAACACCATTTACCATGCTCTCAAACTCCCGAAACAGGCTGATCGCCTCAGGGTCAAAAAACGGCAGGATTTGACTGAGGAAAATCCCTGCCGTGCCGTGGCCATGGTCAATCCAATAGAAGGTATTGCCAAGCCCCGCCCAGGCGAGGCCACCCGCTGAACGGCCCTGTGGCGATGGCTTGCGGTTCACTAGAAACGTAAGGCCCCAGCCATTCGCCATGCCGGGGAAGAAATCCGCATCGCGCGTGGCGCTGGGCACGGCGGAAATCATCGGGCGGACGGAAAGCGGCGCGATCTGGTCGCGCGCCATCTCCGCCACGGTTTCGGTCTTCAGCAGGCGGATATCGCCATGCCGCCCGCCATTCAGGATCATGCGCGCAAAAGCCAGGTAATCCCGCGCCGTGCCGTAAAGCCCGCCGCCGCCGGTCTCAAACTCTGGTTCCTGCGGCACTTCAAAGGGAATGACGGAAAGCGCCCCATCCGCGCCGCGCCCATGCATGGCAACAAGCCGCGCCCTTTGATCCGGGCGCAGCTTGAAGGACGTATCCACCATGCCGAGCGGTTCAAAAATCACCCGCTGCAAATGCGCCCCAAGCCTTTCGCCCGTGGCGGCTTCAATCATCTTGCCGGCCCAATCTATGCCGATGCCGTAGGACCAATCCTCGCCGGGATCGAACAGCAAGGGCAGGGCAAGCGCGGCATTGCGGCAAGTGCCAACGGCGGGCGTGCCGGTTGCCTTGCGGAAGCGGGCGATGTCGCTGCTCCACATGTCATAGGCATAGCCGGAAGTATGGGTCAGCAAGTGGCGCAGCGTGATCGGGCGCTTGGCGGGGCGTATTTTGGGCTGCCCGGCCTCATCAAAGCCTTCCAGCACCCCAAGCGCGCCGATTTCAGGCACCAGGGCGTTGGCGGGCGCATCAAGCGAAAGCTTGCCGGCTTCCACCAGCATCATCGCCGCCACGCCGGTAATCGCCTTGGTCATGGAAGCAATCCAGAAGACGCTATCGGGCGCCATGGCCTCGGCGCTGCCCAAGGCGCGGCTGCCAAAGCCCGCCTCCATCCGCATCCTGTGCCGATCCCCGAGCGCCAGCACCATGCCTGGGATTTCGCCTTCCTGGACGGCCTTCTGCATTCGGATCGCGATATCTTGCTGCCTGTCCATAACTTCAAAACCTTTCATTGCCCAGGCGGTTGGCCTGGCTGCTCTTCCCCTAAGCGCGACACCGTGGTTATTGTGCCCCTTCTTGTAATCAGGAGATAGGCGGAAATGACTGCGCGGGGCTGGAGCCCGGATTCATGGCGTAATATGCCAATCAGGCAAGTGCCGGAATATCCCGACCAGGCGGCCTTGGCCGCAATGGAAGCCAAGATCGCGCGATTTCCCCCGCTGGTTTTTGCCGGTGAGGCCCGGCGCCTGAAGGCCTCCTTGGCGCGGGCCGGTGATGGCCAGGCTTTCGTCCTGCAAGGGGGCGATTGCGCGGAAAGCTTTGGCGATTTCACCGCCAATGTGATCCGCGACACTTTCCGCGTGCTGCTGCAAATGGCCGTGGTGCTCACCTTCGGTGGCGCGCTGCCAGTCGTGAAGCTTGGCCGCATGGCCGGGCAATTCGCCAAGCCGCGGTCTTCCGATAGCGAAACGCGGGATGGCGTGACGCTGCCATCCTATCGCGGCGATATCATCAATGGCCCGGATTTCGATGCGGCATCGCGCATCCCCGATCCGGCGCGGATGGAATTCGCCTATATGCAATCGGCAGGCACCATGAACCTGCTGCGCGCCTTCGCCACCGGCGGCTATGCGGATTTGCATGAAGTGCATCGCTGGAATCTGGGCTTTGTCGAACGCAGCCCGCTTGCAGAACGCTATGCGGATTTGGCGACCCGCATTGATCAGACGCTGTCCTTCATGCAGGCCTGCGGCATGTCAGACCTGCCGCAAGTGCGGGAGACGGATTTCTACACCAGCCATGAAAGCCTGCTGCTGCCTTATGAACAGGCGATGACGCGGGTCGATTCCACCTCCGGCGATTGGTATGCCTGTTCGGCGCATTTCCTCTGGATCGGGGATCGCACCCGCCAGCCGGAAGGGGCGCATGTGGAATTCCTGCGGGGTGTGAAGAACCCCATCGGCATGAAGGTCGGCCCCAGCATGGAGCCGGATGAATTGGTGCGCCTCACGGAAATCCTGAACCCGGCCAATGAAAAGGGGCGGCTCACGCTGATTTCCCGCATGGGGGCGGATAAGGTGGAAGCGAAGCTGGCGCCGCTGGTCCGCGCCGTGACGCGTGCCGGGCGGAATGTGGTGTGGCTTTGCGACCCGATGCACGGCAATACCACAACGGTTGCCGGCTATAAGACCCGCCCCTTTGATGCCATTATTTCCGAAGTGCGCGGCTTTTTTGATGTGCATGAAGCGGAAGGCAGCTTCGCCGGCGGCGTGCATGTTGAGATGACCGGCAGTGACGTCACCGAATGCCTGGGCGGCGCCCATAAGCTTTCGGAGACCGATCTGTCGGCCAATTACGCCACTTCCTGCGACCCGCGGCTCAATGCGGAACAATCGCTGGAACTCGCCTTCCTGATCGCCGAGGAATTGAAGGCGCGGCGTGTGGCCGGCCTGACCGCACCGGCCCAGGCAGCGCAGTGACCAGCCAAGGCAGCCGGGGGGAAGCCAGCCCCTCGGCGGCATCCGATGTGACGGATGCGGTGATCACCGCCCGTGCCGATAGCTATTTCAACCGTACCAAGGCGGTGGTCAGCCGCTTTGGTGATACGCAAGTGACCTACGCGGTGTTTCTGCGCCGCCCGGTGATTGCCGCACCCCGGCTGATGCTGGATTGGTTGCGCGCGGTGGCGGCTTCTCGTGCTACCGCGTTTCAGATCGAAGTGATGCATGAAGAAGGGCAATGGGTCGGCGCTGGCGATCCTTTGCTTTATATCACTGGTTCTTTCGTGCAATTGGTGGATCTGGAAACCATGCTGCTCCAGAAGCTGGGGGCTGCCTGTGTCGCGGCGCATAATGCCTATCAGATGTGCCTTGAATTGCCGCAAACCGCCTTTCTGGCCATGGAAGCGCGCCACTGCGCGGGCGCTGAAATGCAGGACATGATGGCCTATGCCGCTTCCGTCGGCAGCAAGGCCGCGCAGGCAGAAGGCGCCAAAGGCTTCATCGGCAATGCCAATGACGCCACAGCCCATTGGTTCGGCGCACTGCGCGGTTATGGCACCATGCCCCATGCGCTGATTGGCTATGCCGGCAGCACGGTGCGCGCTGCCGAGATGTTCCACGAAACCTTCCCCGATGAAAACCTGACCGTGTTGGTGGATTACTTTGGCCGGGAAGTATCAGATGGCCTGGCCGTCGCGCGCCGCTTCCCGGCATTGGCCGCGGCTGGGCGGCTCGCCATGCGGCTCGACACCCATGGCGGGCGCTTTCTGGAAGGGCTCGACCCCGCGGAAAGCTACGCCGTTTTGGAACGCCACGCCCCCCAGGCAACGCGGCGCTACCGGAGCGAGACGGAGCTCCGCCACCTGACCGGCACCGGGGTTTCCGCCGCCGCCGTCTGGCGGATGCGCGAAGCGCTGGATGAGGCCGGCTTCCCCAAGGTGAGGATTGTCGCTTCCTCGGGCTTTGGGGTCACCAAATGCCGGGTCATGGCGGAAGCCAAGGCGCCGATTGACGTGGTGGGCACCGGCAGCTTCATCCCCAATACCTGGTCGGAAACCTACGCCACGGCGGATATCGTTGCCTATGATGGCGTGCCGCGCGTGAAGCTTGGCCGCGAGTTCCTGCTGAAAGCATTTTCAAGCCAAGTGGACACACTTGGCGGCTCGGAAAATGCGGTCAAAAATCGAGGTTAGGGCATGTCCGGTGAGCGAAAGCGAACCGGATGTGCTCCCAAATCGGGGAAGGGCGCCGGCGCAATGGCGGGCAAGGCTGATACCCCTCACTTTGGGTGATTTCGCCTGCCGAAGAAAAGCTCTAGAAGGCGCGCATGGCTGAGACCCTGAAAATCGCGCTTGCGCAACTCAATCCCCATGAAGGCGCGCTGACTGTCAATGCGGCGCTAATCCGCAAGGCGCGGGCCGAGGCAGCGAAGCTTGGCGCCGATCTTGTCGTGACACCGGAATTTTCCATCGCCGGCTATCCGCCGGAGGATTTGGTGCGCAAGCCCGCCTTCATCGCCGCCTGCGAAGCCGAGATCGCGGCGCTCGCCGCGGAGACCGCCGATGGCGGCCCCGGCCTTGTGGTGGGTGGCCCCTGGCGGGATGGAGAGAAGGTTTTCAACGCGCTATTCCTGCTGGAAGCCGGGCAAATCGCCGCGCGGCGCGCCAAGCATGAATTGCCCAATTACGGCGTGTTTGACGACAAGCGCGTGTTTGATGCCGGCCCCGCACCTGGCCCCATTCCCTTCCGCGGCTTCCGTCTTGGCCTGATGATTTGCGAGGATTGGTGGTTTCCTGCCGTTTCCGAAACGCTCAGCGAAACCGGCGCGGAAATCCTGATCGCCATCAATGGCTCCCCGTTCGAGGCGGAAAAGCATCAGGCGCGGCTTGATCTGGCGGTGGCGCGTTGCGTCGAAACCGGGCTTGGCTTTGTGTTTGTGAACCAAGTGGGCGGGCAGGATGAGCTGGTATTCGAAGGCGCATCCTTTGTGATGAATGCGGATCGGTCACTTGCGCATGTCATGCCCATGTTCACCGAAGGGCTGCGCATCACCGAATGGCGCCGCGATGGCGGCGTACTTGTTTGCGCGGCGGGAGAAGTCGCGCCCGCGCTGCCAAGGCTGGAACAGATTTACGGCGCCATGGTGCTGGGGCTGCGCGATTACGTGAACAAAAACCGCTTCCCTGGCGTGGTGCTTGGCCTTTCCGGCGGCATTGATTCCGCGATTTCCGCCGCTGTCGCCGTGGATGCCTTGGGCGCGGATCGCGTGCGCGCGGTGATGATGCCATCGCCCTATACCAGCATCGAAAGCCTGGAAGATGCCGCCGAATGCGCGCAGCTTCTTGGCATTCGCTATGAGAATATCGGCATCGGCCCGGCGATGGAGGCTTTCGCGGGGATGTTGGCACCGGCCTTCGGCAATCGCCCGCCCGATATCACGGAAGAAAATCTGCAATCGCGGATTCGGGGCGTCACGTTGATGGCGCTGTCGAATAAATTTGGCGACATGCTGCTGACCACGGGCAATAAAAGCGAAATGAGCACGGGTTATGCCACCATCTATGGCGATATGTGCGGTGGTTATTCCGTGTTGAAGGATGTCTATAAAACCACGGTTTTCGCGCTTTCTCGTTGGCGCAATGAACACCGCCCCGAAGGCGGCCTGGGGCCGCGCGGTATGGTGATGCCCGAACGCGTGATCACCAAGCCACCCAGCGCCGAATTGAAGCCTGATCAGAAGGATCAGGACAGCCTGCCGCCTTATGAAGTGCTGGACGCCATTCTGGAAGGCCTGGTGGAGGGCGAAAAATCCGTTGATGCGCTGGTGGCTGATGGGTTTGATCGCGCCTTGGTGCTGCGGGTTTGGCGCTTGCTGGACCGCGCCGAGTATAAGCGCCGCCAGGCCCCGCCCGGTGTGAAGATCACGCCGCGCGCCTTTGGGCGGGATCGGCGCTACCCCATCACCAATGGCTTCACGGCGTTGATTTCATGAGCGCCGGTCTCGATCCTCAGCTTTTCGGTGGCGGCGATCTGATTGTCCGCATCATGGATTTGT
>JADCEX010000414.1 GCA_020249825.1 Roseomonas sp. | reverse complement strand
AGCGGTGGCGGGGGCGCAGCCGCTCGCGCTGACCCCCACCGCCGATAAGCTTTTGGATGTGGTGGCGGCGGGCTATCCGGACTCTGTCGTGCGTGTTGAACAGGGCATGCAGGAATTGCAGCAGGGCAGGCTTGGCACACCACCCGAATTGGTGCTGACGCGGGGCAGCATCAGCACCATCCAGCGCCTGGAAAATGGCCTCGTGGTCATGCCGCATTCCGCTGATATCTCGCCGGGCAATTCGGGCGGGCCGCTCGTGGATACATGCGGGCGTGTGGTGGGCATCAATACTTTTGTCAGTTTCGCGACCCAGGTCGCGGACCGCGTGAAATACGCACAAAAGACCGAAAGCCTGCTGCCCTGGCTGCAACAGCAGAATGTGCAGGCAGTTATAAGGACTGAAGCCTGCGAGCCGGTAACCCCCGGCCTGCCGGCGACGCCTCAGCCGCCCGCTGCTACGCCCGCAGCGCCCGCGCCCCCTGGCGGGGCCGGGCCAAGTCGGTAAGGCGGCGCCGCGCGCATGTCAGGTTCCGGCGATGGCAGCCTGATTGCCACCACCCGCAATGCGGAATTGCAGGTGCTGGGCACGGGCGGGCAGCTTGCGGTCCAGGCTTGGGATCAGATCACCGGCTATCTGCGCCGCGCGCGCAGCCCCGCCCATGCCGCGCTTTTTGCCGAACCCAATCCGGATGCGGATCGCGGCATCACCGATTGGTATGCGGCCGGTCAGGGCGCGGCACCGCCACTCGAAACCCTGCCCGAAGCCGCGCAGGAAGCCGCGCGCGCGGAATTCGCCCGGCTCTATGGCGATATCCGCGAAGAAGCAGATCGGCTGCGCGCCAGCACGCGCGAAAGTGAACGTTTCCTTGGTGAATTGATCGCCCTTGCGCTGATTACGCCTGCCACCGATTGCCTGCGGGTGATCAGCGGCCAGCCCGTACTGGTCGCTTGGGGTCACGCGAAGCTGGGCGAGGCACCAAGCCCCGAATTACTGATTGGCATGACGCGCCGGCGCGGTGGCGCGGGCGCGATGCAAATTGTCGGCCCGCCGGCGGAGCTACAAGCGAAACGGCCGCTGCTGTTCTGGTTGCTCGGCCTGCTCGGGCTTTTGTTGTTGTTGCTGTTGTTACTGCTGCTGTGGCGTGACCCCTTTGGCTGGTTCAAGGCCGCGCTGCCGCAATGCGTGGTGCAGCCAGGTAATGCGGAATTGCTGGATGAACTCCGCGCCGCGCAGGCGCGCGAAGCGGCGCTGCGTGCCGATATCGCGCGGGAGATGCTGCGCCTCGGGGATCGGCGCACTGCCTGCCCGCCGCCCGAGCCGCCGCCCCCGCCGCTGCGCCGGGTGGAGCAAACCCCGCCGCCCCCGCCGCCACGTCAGGAAGATGCGGAACGCGCGCGGCGTGAAGGGGCACGCAGCGGGCGCGTGCAGATCATCCTGGCCTGGGATGACCGCAATGATCTTGACCTGATGATGATCTGCCCGAATGGCGAAAGGCTTTATTTCGACCATCGCCGCGCCTGCGGGGCCGAATTGGATGTGGACCGCAATGCGGGCAATAGCGCGCTGACACCGACGCCGGTGGAAAACATCGTTTTCGCCGCTGAACCCGCGCCGGGGCGCTACCGGATCATTGTCTGGCATTTCCAGAACAACCCGCCCGCGCCGGCATCTTCACCCTATCGCGTGACAGTGAAGCGCGAAGGCCGGCCGGATCAGGTGTTCACCGGACGTGTGGCGGCCGGGCAGCAAGTGGAAGTGGGGCATTTCGATGTGCCCTGATGCGCCATGCAGCCGCTGATCACCCTCCCGCTTGATGCCTATCGTCCGTTCCTGCCGGCAGGGCAGGATCACGCTGCGGCGCATCGGGCCCTGACGGCACTGCTGCATGACGCCCTGGGGCCGGAGGTCACGGGCTTTTTCGCGCCCGTCAGCGCGACCGAACATGGCCTCAGCTTCTTCGCCCCCGAAGGCCGCGTGGCGCGGTTTGCCGAGTTGGATGCCACAGGGCGCGACAGGCTGCGTGCCGAGATCGGCCGGATCATCAGCGCGCTCCGCCGCGCCGCTGCGCTCGCGGCGGCCAATGATCCCGCAGCTTCCGGGCATCTGCCCGCGCTGGTTGCTGCCGCGATTGAAATTCCGAGTTTTGAGCAGGTTTTCGCCCATGAAGGCCGACCTGTGCTGGCGGGCTGGGGGATGGCGCCGGCCAATGCGCCGGGCGGGCTTGGGCTGTTGCGCGACTTGGATGATGGCAAGCCCGCCGAAGCGCCTGTCCGTTTGCCCCTGGTCGCGCTTGGTGCGGCTTTGCTTGCGCTGTTCCTGTTGGGTGCCTTGGCGGCCTTGGCCTCACCCTGGATCGCGCGCTGGCTGGCGCCAGAGCCCGGGATGTGCCGCGTGGAGCAGGTGGATCTGGATGCCATGCTCACATTGCTGCGCGAAAGGGAACGGGAACGGGAGCTTCGCCACCGCCTGGCCGTGCTGGAAGAAGAACTCGGCCGCCGTCGCGCGGAATGCCCGTTGCCGGAACCGCCACCGCCGCCACCGCCGCCACCGCCGCCGCCTCCGCCGCCGCCAGCACCAGAGCCGCCGCGCCAGCCCGAACCAAGGCCGGAACCGCCGCCACCACCTCCGCCGCCGCCGCGGCCAACGCCACCACCGCGGCCCGCCGAAAGACCGCTGGAACGCCCGCCCAATGTTGAGCCCTGCAACACGCAGGTCCAAAGCGGTGGGCGCGGCATTACCGAAACGCGGCATTATCTGGGGCCCAATCCGGGGCGCGTGACCATTCCCTACAACACGCGGATGGAACCAGACCGGATCCGGGTTTATCACCGCGGACGGTCACTGGCGGAAACACCTGGGTTTGTTTCCGGCAATGGCGCGATTTCCTTCGATTGGAACCCGCCGCGCGGGGGTTCGGCTGAAGACTATGTGGTCACGGTGGAAGTCATGGGCACGCCCGGATCACCTTCCACGCGTTGGGATTACACGATTGGCTGCCCCGGGGGCGGGCGGTAATGGAATTGCGATGATTTCGCCGTAAAGCTGCGCGGGTGCTGCCATAGTGGTGGAATACTTTGTGATGATCGAAGGGAGTCTACGCCCATGACCGTTTTGGCCCTGGCCCGCCGCAAACCCACGCTGAAGGGTGCGGCGGCGTTGCTTTCTCTATCCTTGCTGCTGCCTGCCTGCCAAAACCCCAATATCGGCGCGGGTGGCCAGCCGCTGACGGCTGAGCAACAGGCCATGCGCCAGCAATCGCAGCGCTGGAACCAGACGGCGGCGACAGGTGCGCTGGCGGGTGCGGCGACCGGTGCTGCGGCGGCTGCCGCTTTTGGGCGCGGCAATACGGGCCAGAATGCACTGATCGGCGCAGGGATCGGCGCGCTGGTTGGTCTTGCGGCCGGTATGGCGGTCGCGGAACGCAATCTTGCCTTTGAAAATCGCGAAGCCAGCGCTTCCCAGCGTATCCAATCCGCCCAGCAAATAGCGAGTAACCTGAACAATGCCGCCGCATCTTCCGAAGCAGTGGCGCGGCAGAATCAGCAACGCCTGGCGCAGCTTGATCGGCAATATCGCGCGGGCCAGATCACTGCCGCACAATATCGCGCTGAGACCGCAACCATGCGCCAAGATGCGGAGCTGATGCGCAAGACCGCTGGCGAGGCGCGTGATGCGCGCCAGCGCCTGGTGGCGAGTGCACGGCAAGTGCCGCAATTGATGAATGAGGAAGCAAAGATTGATCAGGCGCAGCGCCGGCTTGAAGCGGCAGCGGATGATCTGGAATCCGCGCTCCGCCGCGTGCCGACGGGTTGATCCGCCATGACGCTGAAAACCTTCCGCGCAATTGCACCATTGCTGATCCTTGCGGGCTGCGCTGGAGCGGGCGCCGGCCCTGCTTCCGAACGGGGATTCTTCACCGGCATTGGTGCCGCCGTGAGCGGCGAGGATGTGCGGGGCGCGCAACGGTTGGAAAGTGCCGCCGCGTTGCAGGAACGCGCCGCCTTTATGGCTGCTGAGCGCAATGCCGCGGCGCAGGCCGAAGCAGCGCGAACCGGGGCTGCGGTACGTAACGCCGAAGCGCGTCTTGCCGCACAGCAGCGCAGCCTTGCCGAGCAACGCGCCGCGCTTGAGAGGCTGCGCGCCGAGCGCGCGCAAAACCCGGCAGCAGCGGCGGAAGGTGCCCGGCTGCAATCGGAACTAGATACGCAGGAACGCGAGATTCGCGCCGCCGCCGGGCGGTCTGGCGGGCCATCAGCCGATCAAGTGCAGCGCATCGAACGCCGCGCGGGTGAATTGGATGCGGCCTTGCAGCGCTTTGGGCGGATTTGATCGGCGTTTCGCTTATTCGTCGAGCGATTCCGGCAAATACCCAGTACGGAGCACATGCGGCCAGGCGGCATTGGCGCTGACCGCTTCTGCCCGCCGCGCGGCGCTTTCCCAGTCATAGACAAGGGAAACCAGCTCTGCCATGGGCTTAGCACCTTCTGCGGCATGGATGATGGCGTAGCGCGCATGGGGTGATCTTGCCTCGGCCCGATGGGGATGATCGCCACGCGTCACACGAAAGCCGGGCAGGCCGAGGCTGCCGGGATTGACCACAAGCGGCCCATCGCCGGGCATGTGAATGACACTCGATTGATGGCTATGGCCGCAGAGCACCACGCGCGCTGCCATGCCATCTGCGCCCAGCCTTTCCCGAATGGCCGAAAGCGGCGATGGCATCAGCACCCCATGGCGTGGGTCTTCCAACAGGTTGTGCAGATCGGAAGAAGGCGTGCCATGGCAGGCAAGGATGCCGGGGGCGGGCGTCAGGCGTTCCGGCAAGGCGTAAAGCCAGGCGCGCTGATCAGCGGTGGTTTCCTGAAAGGCGAAGCCATCCTGGCCCTTCAGCCCCTCGGCCACACGATCCGTCAGCCAGCGATCATGATTGCCGCGGATGGTTGGGATATTCTTTTCCATCAGCAGGCGCGTGGTCTCTTCGGGCCAGCACATGCCGGAAGCGCAATCGCCAAGGCAGATGATGTTGGTGATGCCGCGGCGGGCGATGTCATCCAGCGCTGCTTCCAAAGCGGCGATATTGCCATGGATATCGGAGATGACCGCAAGGCGCATGAGTTGGGTTCCTGGTGCTCATGGCGCCAGAATGGCATGGCTGGGCGCTGGCTTGAAGGGTTCGGTCCTGGCTGCTTGGCTTGCGCTGCCGCACATGGTCCAAGCTTCTGTTTTTGCACATTTTCGGCAAAGATAAGTGTGGTCCCTTGGCCCTAAACTCCCCCGTCGGTGGTCTGTCCAACAAGCTGGCGTTGTTGAAACCGCATCGCCTTGCGCAAGATTGAACGATCTATTTGGGGGGTCAGATGGGCTTGCGTCATGACAAACGGAAGCAGAAAGCTTTTCGGGTGAAGCGATCGGCTGCGCTGGATAAGCTAACGCACAACAGGAGGGATGGGGAGAGGTGATCGGAACTTTCATTACAATGGGGCCTATCAGTAATTTTGTGCGCGGGGTCAGCGTTGTTCATCAGACCGTGAACCTATCACCGAATAGGATGGCGAATTGGGTCTTGGCCTCGCACCACTCCCGCGGCGGTCGCTTCCAACCTTCGGCCGCTCGATTGAGAACAAGGTATAGCAGCTTCATCGCCGCCTCGTCACCCGGGAAATGGCCGCGCGTGCGCACCGCCCGGCGGAGCTTTGAATTCAAGGCCTCGATCGCATTCGTTGTATAAATGATCCGGCGTATCGGCGGGCTGAACGCAAAGAACGGGATCACTTGGTCCCAATGT
>JADCEX010000413.1 GCA_020249825.1 Roseomonas sp. | reverse complement strand
CTTGCTTCAGATCGCTATGCTCGGCGGTTACCTCAACCGCAATCACGATCCGCCACCCGGAAATACCGTCGTATGGCGCGGATTAACGCGCCTCCACGATATCGCCCGTGGCATAAATATCGGCTCGAAACGACGATGTGGGTAATCGAAAGACTCGCCGGATGGATACCTTCCGCCGGCCTCTGACGCCGGCTTTTTTGTCAGCGCAGGGGCCAAAGACGCGACCAGGCATGGGCCAAGCTGTCGCGCAGCGATGCGCAGCCTGCCGAGGTTTCGCATAGCTGCGTGAGGTCACTGCCGGAGTCTCTCGCGGCATCGCGCAGGCCGGCCCAGGCTTGCCCGATCTGCGCGCTGCCCGCGGCCATCAATTCCTGCGCGGCTTCGGCCTGGCGCTCTGCAGCCGCGCTCACATGGGGTGCCAACGCTTCACCCAAGGCGCAGAAGGCGCGTTGCTCGGCGCTGGGCGGGCGGCCGGCCATGGCATCCGCCAAAGCATCCCAGACCTTGCCGGAACCAAGCAGCAGCGAAAGCGCTGCCCCGCCCGCCTGGCCCAGCATACAGGCATAGCTTTTGTGCGATTCGGGGACAGCATGTTTCGGGAGAAGCGGTTCCGTGCTGCCGGGCATCGGCAGTTTCGGGTTTGTCGCGACAGCATCGGATGCCTGCGCCGCCATGGGCGCCATGAGTGCAGCAATGATCGCCGCCGTGGCTACGAGTTTCCTCATGCGCGCTTCACCCCCCAGAACAAGGCCGGGCCGCCCTTTACCACATCGCGAATGCTGCGCCGATAGGCTTGCGGCGGCAGCACAAGTCCCAGCGGAATGAAGGGTACTTCCTGCCAGACCACGCGCTGAATATCCTCGGCAATGCGTTTTTCGGCCGCCAGATCAGGCGCGGCGAACCAGGCATCGCGCAATTCCTCAAGCCTTGGCACGGTGGGCCAGCCGGACCAGGCATTGGCGCCATTGCCGCGAATGGGCATGTGGCTGCCGGGTACCGAGACATCCAGCCCTTCCCAGGTGGTGCAAAAGGCGCTCCAGCCGCCTTGGTCCACCGGGCCGCGATTGGTGCGGCGCTGGATTTGCGTGCCCCAATCCATGGAAATGAAATCCACATTGAAGCCGATGCGGCGCATGAGATCGGATGCGACCACGGCCAGGTTTTGCAAAACCGGCAGATCGGTGGCCGACATCATCACCACACGTTCATTCCTGTAGCCGGAAGCAGCCAGCGCAGCGCGCGCCGCATCCAGGCTGCGCGGGCCGGTCAGCACCTCAAGACCCGCATCATTGGCAAGCGGTGTGCCTGGCGTGAAAACACCCGCTGGCACATGGGAAAGTGTTTGATCCGTGCCGATGGCGGCATCCATGAAAACGCGCTGATCAATCGCGGGCAAAAGCGCGCGGCGCACCGCCACATTATCGAAGGGCGGATGGAGGAAATTGAAGCGCAGTACGCCCAAATTGCCGGCATTATTGATACGGTCCACGACAATGTCGCGATGCCGGCGGAGCAGCGGCAGCAAATCCGCATGCGGCTGTTCCCACCAATCCGTTTCATTGTTCTGCAGCGCGGCGGATGCGGTGGAAGGATCGGGCATGATGCGCCATTCCACGCGATCAAAATGCACCGGCTTGCCGCCCGCCATGAAGTCCGATGCTTCCTGGCGCGTCTGATAGCCTTCGAAACGATCATACACCGCGATATCGCCGGAACGGAACAAATCCTGCCGAAAGCGGAAGGGGCCGCTGCCCGTGAAATCGCGGATTTGCTGGAAGGCATCGGTTGCGGCGATGCGTTCGGGCATGATGGCGCAAATGCTGGCCGATGGCTTGCCGAGCGCCCAGGCCAAGCCCGCCCAAGGCTGCTTCAGGCGAATTTCAAAACGGTTGTCATCCAGCGCGCGCATTTCATTCAGCAGCACGCCAAGCCTTTGGCCCAGCACATCGCGCTTGGACCAGCGATTGATGGATGCGATGCAATCAGCTGCGCGCACGGGTTCATTGTCATGGAAGCGCAAGCCGGGTCGGAGCGTCATGGTCCAGGTCAGGCCATCGGCCGAGATTTCATGCCCCGTCAGCATCTGGTGCTTGGGGCGAAAATCTGCGCCCAAGCCAAACAGCGTATCATAGACCATCAGGCCGTGATTGCGGACGACCACCGCCGTGCTCCAGACCGGGTCCATGCTGGAAAGATTGGCATGCGGAATGAAGCGCAGGGTCCGCGCCGCAGTCTGGCCGGTGGCGAAGCGCGGCGCGACGAGTGCGGCGGCCGTGGCGGCAAGCAATGGGCGGCGTGCAATCATGGCTCAGGGCTCCTTGCTGGTGGGCTAAGCATGTCGTGGCGCCGGGCGGCGCGCAAGCCAACCCCTTGGAGAGTATCGGCATCAGGGCTAGGCTTCCCGAAAAAGGGTGGGTAGCGATCCCAAAGCCGGAGGAGGGCTTCATGACATTCATGATGAAACGTCGCACATTGGCGCGCCTTGGTTTCGGGGCGGGCGCCGTTTTGGCCGCGCCAGGTCTTGGGCGCGCGCAGGGCAATTTTCCCGAACGCACCATTGAAGTGGTGACGCATGCCGGGGTTGGTGGTGGTACGGATATCACCGCGCGCATGATGATGGTGCAGGCGTCAAGCGAATTCAAACAGGAATTCGTCGTCGTCAATCGCACCGCAGGCAGTGGTGCGCAGGCGCTGCAATATCTGGCCTCAAAGCCCGCCGATGGGCATACGATTATTCTGGTCACGCAGACCCATTTGCTGACCCAGCTGCGCAACCGCAATGTGCCGCAGTTTTCCGAGCTTGTGCCGCTGGTGCGCGCAACCGATGACCCGCAGCTTGTGCTGGTGCGGCGCGAAAGCCCCTTCCGCACCGCCGCAGATCTTGTTGCCGCCGGCAAACAACGTTCCTTGCGCTTTGGCGGCACGCATGTGGGCGGCGTTGATCATATTGCGATCTTTTCCTTCGGTCGCGCTGCGGGCATGCAGCAGCCAACCCTGGTACCTTTCCGAGGTGGTGGCGAGATTGTGATCAATCTGGTCGGCGGCAATACCGATTCAGCCCTGGTCAATCCGGCGGAGGCGGAAGCGCAACTCCGTTCCGGTGAATTGCGCCCGCTGCTGGCACTTTCCGAAAAGCGGCTTGCGAATTTTCCGGATCTGCCGACCGCCAAAGAAACCGGCATTGATGGCGTTGCTTCCACCGTGCGCGGCTTTTGTGTGCTGCGGGGCACACCGGAAGACCGCGTGACGCGGTTGGAGGAAGGATTGCTTCGCGCCATGTCCGGCCCGATCTTCAAATCCTATCTGGAAAATACGGGGCAATCGCCCGATAGCGTAGTGGGGCGTGCCGCCTGGGGCGCGCAGCTTCAGGCCTTCCATGATAGCGGGCGGGAAGCGCTGCAGGCGCTTGGCTTGCTGCGCTGATGCGCCCTGCGCGCAACCCGAATCACGCCATCGCCGCGAGCATTGCGGCGGTAGCCCTTTCAGCCATCGCCGCGACCTTCACCTTTGAACCTGTGCCGCCCGGCCTGCCCGGTCTTGGCGCGGTGGAGTTTCCGCGCCTGGTTTCGGCCATTCTTTTGCTGTTGGCGCTGATCCTGGGGCTGACCGCGGCATCGCCCGCAAGTGAGGAGGAAGCGCCGAGCATTTCATCCCGCGCCTGGTTGATTTTTGCGCTCTGCCTTGGGTTTTTGCCGCTGGCTGAGGTGATTGGCATGATCCCGGCGATCCCGATTTTTCTGGTGGTGGTGGGGTTGCTTTGGGGGGGTACGGCTTGGCGCACGCTGGTGCTTTCAGCGCTTGGCATGGGCATCGCCATTTGGCTGATCTTCGTGAAGGTTTTTCGCTTGACCCTGCCCAAGGGCTGGCTGGTCACCATGCTGGGGTTTTGAGTGATGGAAGGGTTTTTGGGCGGGCTTGCCATTTTGATTGATCCCTGGGTGATGTTCATGGTGTTCCTTGGCACCGTGCTGGGGATTTTTGTCGGCGCATTGCCGGGGATTTCGGGCAGCACCACCATTGCGCTGATGCTGCCCATGACCATCGCCATGGGGCCCATTCCGGCGATTTGTTTTCTGGGGGCGATTTATTGTGCGGCGAATTTCGGCGGGTCCATCACCGCCATTATGGTGAATGCGCCAGGTGATCCTTCGGCAAGTGCGACGGCGCTTGAAGGCTACAAGATGGCGGAAAAGGGCCAGGCGGGTCTGGCGCTTGGCATGTCAGCGGTTTCTTCGGCGATTGGCGGCATGTTTTCGATCATTGTGCTGATCATTGCCGCACCTTTATTGGCGCGTGCGGCCTATTCCTTCGGGCCGCCGGAATATTTCGCGCTGGCCGTCTTTGGGCTTTCCATGTGCGCGGCGATTGGCGGGGATAGCGCGGTCAAGAATCTGATTGCGGCGGCCCTTGGTGTCCTGATTGCGACGGTGGGAATGGATTTGACCACGGGGATTGAGCGTTTCGCCTTTGGCATTGATGAACTGGCCGATGGGATCAAGTTTGTTCCGGTGCTGATCGGGCTTTTCGCAGTGGGCGAAATGCTCGATCAGGTGGTGCGCCGGGCGGAGAAGGCGAAGATGATCGCCATGGATGCGGCACGCGTGCCGGGGATGGCGGAGTTTCGCAAATGCAATCGCTCCATCTGGATTGGCAGCGGGATTGGCACCTTCATTGGTGCCTTGCCGGCGCTTGGTGCCACAACGGCAGCGCTGATTGGCTATAATGAAACCCGCCGTTGGTCCAAGCATAAGGAGGAATTCGGCAAGGGCAGCATTGAAGGTGTTGCGGGGCCTGAGGCTGCGAATAATGCCGCGGTCGGTGGTTCCATGGTGCCGACGCTTGCCTTGGGCATTCCCGGCAGTGCGACAACAGCGATTATTCTGGCTGGGCTGATTGTGCAGGGGGTGCGGCCCGGCCCGCATCTTTTTACCGAACAGCCAACTTTGCTTTACGCGGTATTCGCTTCAATGCTCGCGGCCAATCTGTTCTATCTTGGGCTTGGGCTTTACATGGCGAAATTCTTCGCGCGCATCTCACTCGTGCCGCCGGCGATCCTTTGGCCTTCCGTATTCGTGCTTTCCATCATCGGCGCCTATGGGCCGGATCAATCCATGGGCGATGTCGTCATTATGCTTGTGGCGGGGGTGGTGGGTTTTCTGTTTCGCCGGACTGGGTTTTCGCCCGCACCCCTGATCATGGGGCTGGTTCTGGGGGGCAAGATGGAAGAAACGCTCAAGCAATCGCTGATCATCTTTGGCGATGATGTCAGCCAATTCGCCACGCGGCCGATTGCGATGACGCTGCTTTCCATCACCGCTATCGGGCTGTTATGGCCGCTGATCGCGCGATTTTGGCGGATGCGCTGAGGGGGTCAGCGCTGTGTTGGGTAGTACAATGCCACCGTATGCGTGGCCTCAGCGAAAATCAGCCAGCGTTCCACCAATAGGCCAGCCACGGCACTGGCGGCGGCCAGCAATCCCAGAGCCATGGCGGTACCGCCACCCAGGATGATTGCAAGGCAGAACAGCAGCGCAGGCAAGGCGAAGCCGAGCAGCAAGGCAATGATGCGCAGCTTCGCCGCATGCACACGCCCCACGCGAAACGCCATTTCACGCAGCAGGTAATTGCTTTCCGTATGCGGGCTTTCCAGCGGGCGCACCTTGCCGATGAAGCCAAGCCCTGTGGCACTTTCGCGCGTGCTGGCGGCGGGCATGGCATCCACACTCGCCCAATAGGCGCGTTTGAACATAAGCGCGGCCATGCCGAGTGCTGCCGCGACCAAAGCAGGGAAAAATCCGCCCCCCCAGAAAATGGCAAGCATGGCGAGCAGTGACGCGCCGGAAAAGCTCGCGAATAGCAAATAGCCCGGCGCCACCATGGGGTGATGCCATTCCTTCACGGGCTTGAGCGAGGCATAGATCATGCCCGTGCAGTAAACCGTGACCGCCGCACCTACGGCAGAAAGCAAGCCCGCCGGCAGCATCAGTGAGGTTTCGCCATGCGCAAGCGCAATCAGGAAAACCACCGCCGGCGGGAAGGTCAGCACTGCCGCCACCCCTTCGCGCGACAGCCAGGAAGACCGCCATTGCGATAGCGCACGCCAAGCGCGTTCAGGACGCCCCAAATGCAGCAGCGAAGAACAAAGCCCCGCCGTGATCAGCGCCAAAGCGATGATGGCGGCTGTCGCGCCAAACAGGCTGCTGGCCGGCAAAAGCCCAAGCGGCTTCAACACGCCAAGCCAAAACAGCAAGCCGTAACCAGCACCGGACGCGACCGTGAAGAAAATGATGGAAGGCGCGGGTTTCATCGGGACAGCACCTTATCCATCCAGCGCAGCAGCGGGTTGGTGATTTGGCTCGGCAAGGGCCCGGCTTCGTTCGGCGCGGTCTTCACCTGGCTTGAAGCGTTGCGGGGCGGCAGATAGCGATTGACGGGCTGGTAGCCCATCTCAGGCATCAGCTCATAGCCGCCACGTTCGGCAACGAGCTTGGAGACATCGCTGTTCGGATCACCAAGATCACCGAAATGCCGCGCATTGGCGGGGCAGGTGGAAACACAGGCCGGCACGCGGCGGTCTTCCGGAATGGTTTCGTTGTAGATGCGGTCAACGCAGAGCGTGCATTTCTTCATCACACCCTGATCTTCATCCAATTCCCGCGCGCCATAGGGGCAGGCCCAGGCGCAAAGCTGGCAGCCGATGCACATATCGGTATTGACCAGCACAATGCCATCTTCCGCGCGCTTGTAAGAAGCACCCGTCGGGCACACCGTCACGCAAGCAGGCGTTTCGCAATGCAGACAAGACCGCGGAAAATGCACCGTGCGGCCTTCATCGCCATCACCGGCTTCATAGGCATGGACACGGTTGAACCAAACGCCTTCCTGCGCGGCGGAATAAGGGTGCTGATCCGGCAGCGGCGCCATATGGCCGCTGGTGTTCCATTCCTTGCAATTCGTCGCGCAAGCATGGCAGCCGACACAGGTATCCAGATCAATCACCAGGCCAAGCTTCTTGGCACCCGGTGCGGGCGTGGGCAGGGATGTCATGGCGCTTTTCCTCCGGCATTGAAGCGCAGAATATCGGGCGGTTCAGGCATATTGGGTGGCGGCTTCAGCGCGCTTGGATGCGGTGCGGTGATGCCTTCCTCACCGGCTGCGCATTTCTTGATATTCACGCGCAGATCATACCAGGCGGCCTGACCCGTGATGGGATCAGCATTGGCCAAACGCGGGCCGGTTTGTGCTGGCAGCCATTCGCTGATCACGTGGTTCAGCAAAAAGCCGCGCTGCGCTTCCGCCGCATCGGGGCTGAGCATCCAGGCACCGGCGCGCTTGCCAATCGCATTCCAGGTCCAAACGGTATCGAGGTTCACGCCTTCCATCAGCGTTACTTGCCCCTTCACGCGGCCATTGCGGCTCTCCACCCACACCCAATCATCCTGCGCCATGCCCATGGCTTCGCCCTTGGCGCGGCTCATATACAGCCGATTGGCGCCATGGATTTGCCGCAGCCACGCATTCATGGACCCCCAGGAATGATACATCGCCATGGGGCGCTGCGTGACGGCAGAGAAAGGAAAGCCTGAGACATCATGCGCAACTTGCTCAAGCGGCGCATACCAAATGGGCAGCGGGTCGCAGTAGGTACGCACACGTTCGCGCAGCGCTTCCGGTGGCTGCTTCGCGCCATGGCCTTCCGCGGCCAGACGGAATTTCTGCAAGGGTTCTGACCATATCTGCAAAACGATCTGATCAGATTTGCCAATCAGCCCCATCGCCTTGGCGTTTTCCAGATAGAGCTTGTTGGAATGCTTGAAATAGCTTTCCTCGGCGGAGAAATCATGCCGCCAAAAGCAGCCATTTTCGATATAGCGCTGCAACTGATCCGGGTTGGGCTTGCCCACGCCCTTCGCGTTGCCATCTTCCCCACGCCAGCCAGCGAGTGGCCCCACACCCGGCATGCGTTCGTGATTGACGATGTAATCCGCGTAATCCTTGAAGCGCGGGCTCCCATCTTCCTTGGTGAAGGCGGGAAGGCCAAGCCGCGCGCCCAATTCAATCAGCACATCCTGGAAGGGCCGCACATCACGATCCGGCTTCAGCACCGGCTGGCGAATGGCATCGCCGGGCCCATGAGACGACCCAATCGGACGGTCGAGGATAGAAATGCAATCCCAGCGTTCCAGATAGGTCGTGTCCGGCAGGATCAGATCCGCATAGGGCACGGTTTCGCTGAAAAACGCATCGGAATAGATCACAGTTGGAATGACGTATTCGCCGCTTTCATCCTTGGCCGTGAGGCATTCAATCGTCTCCAGCGGGTTCATCGCGCTGTTCCAGGCCATATTCGCCATGAACATGAACAGCACATCAATCTTGTAAGGGTCACCCTTCGCCGCATTGCCGATCACGGTATGCATCATGCCATGCAGACCAAGCGGCGCTTCCCAGGAAAAGGAATGGTCAATGCGAATGGGCGAGCCATCATCATTCACCAGCAAATCATCCGGCCCATGGGTGAAGGACAGGATATTGCCAGCCAGCGGCGTATTGGGCTTGGAATTCTTGCCCGCGGGGCCGGGGCCAGGCGGGATGGGCCGCGGGAAGGGCGCCTTATAGCGCCAGGAACCAGGCGTATCGATGGCGCCCAGCAGTATTTGCAGAATATGCAAGGCGCGGCAGGTATGAAAGCCGTTGGAATGCGCGCTGATACCGCGCATGGCATGCAACGCGACCGGCCGGCCCACCATTTTTTCATGCCGGCGGCCCAGCGTATCGGTCCAAGGCTGATCGAGCGTAATGGTCTGGTTGAAGGCCACGTCCGCCATTTCGGCGGCGATGCGGCGAATGCGATCCGCATCCAACCCGCAGCGTTCCGCAACCGCTTCCGGCGCATATTCGGCGCCGAGATAGCGTTCGGCCATCAGGTGGAAAACGGGGCGCGCCTTGCGGCCATCCGGCAGGGTGAAATCGCCAACCAGCACGGGCGAAAGATCAGCCGCTGCCGCATCCATCGCACCCCGCGCGCGATCCCAGGCGAGTGGCTTGCCATCGGCATCGCGCACGAAAAGCCCATCATCCGCGCCACCCGGATTGCGCACCACCAGCCAATGGGCGTTGGTGTGACGCACGAGGAATTCGGAATCCACCCAATCATTGCGCAGTAATTCATGGATCAGCGCCATGACGAAAAGCCCATCCGTGCTGGGGCGGATGCCCACCCATTCATCGGCCACGGCGGAATAGCCGGTACGCACGGGATTGACGGAAACCACCTTGGCATTGCGCTGCTTCAGCGCGGCGAGGCCGGTTTTGATCGGGTTGGAATCATGATCCTCCGCCACGCCAAGGATCAGCAGATATTTCGCGCGTTCCCAATCCGGTTCGCCAAACTCCCAGAAGGAACCGCCAATGGTATAAAGCCCGCCGGCGGCCATATTGACCGAACAAAACCCGCCATGCGCCGCGAAATTGGGCGTGCCGAATTGCGCGGCCCAAAATCCGGTCAGCGATTGCGATTGGTCGCGCCCGGTGAAGAAAGCCAGGCGCTTCGGGTCAGTTTCCCGCACTTTCCGCAGCGCGCTGGTGGCGATTTCCATCGCCTCATCCCAGGAAATCTCGGCATAGTCGCCGGAACCGCGCGGGCCGATGCGCTTCAGGGGCGCCTGCAAGCGCGCCGGGCTATAATGCGTCATGATGCCGGCGCTGCCCTTGCCGCAGAGCACGCCCTTATTCACCGGATGATCGGGATTGCCTTCAATGTAGCGAACGCGGCCATCCTTCAGATGCACGCGAATGCCACAGCGACAGGCGCACATATAGCAGGTGGTGGTTTTCACCTCATCGCCGATCGGCGCCGAATAGGCGATCCGGTCCGTGGTGCTCCCGTCTG
The DNA here is from genome assembly GCA_020249825.1 of Roseomonas sp. Lineage (GTDB taxonomy): Bacteria > Pseudomonadota > Alphaproteobacteria > Acetobacterales > Acetobacteraceae > Neoroseomonas. The sequence goes on along the minus strand of JADCEX010000413.1, from coordinate 8,040 downwards.
GCATCAGCCGTTCCTCCAGTCTTCTCAGAACAAGTAGCGCATGGCGGGGTGGCCCTGCAAAGGGGGTGGGGCTGCTTTGACGGAGCCCGCACCACCCCTTAGCGTCCCGGACAAGGTATTGGAGTCCAGCCATGAAACTGCCAACGCATGGGCGCTATCCGCATAGCGCCATCCCCCATCGCCCCACCTATGAATGGCCCAATGGGGCGCGGCTGGCGGTGGTGCTGTGCAACAATATCGAAGCCTTCGCCTTCCGTGCCGGGCTTGGCAGTGACAGTACCGGCGCTGCCGCGCCGCAATCTCAGCGCAATTACGCCTGGCGGGATTACGGCAATCGCGTTGGGCTGTGGAACATGCTGGACATGTTCGATGAATATGGCCTGCCTTGCGCGCATAATGTGAATGGGCTGGTGCTGGATACCTGCCCCGAAATCGCGCCGGCCTTGATGAAGCGCGGCGATGAATTCATCGGGCATGGTCGCACCAATGCGGAACGCCAGGATATCCTGTTTGAAGATGATGAGCGCCGGCTGATTGCCGAAAGCCGCGACGCCATTATCCGTCACACAGGCAAGGCGCCCGATGGCTGGCTTGGCCCCTACATCACGCAATCGGCGACAACGCTTGATCTGCTGAAGGAAGAAGGTTTCAGCTATGTGATGGATTGGCCGGCAGATGACCAGCCCTTCTGGATGACAACGCGCGCCGGGCCGATGCTTTCCGTGCCCTATTCGGTTGAGTTGAATGACAGCCCGGTTCTGGTTTTTCGCCAACAGGCGGCGCGGGATTTTGCCGATATGGTGGTGGATCAATTCGACGAAATGCTGGATCGGTCGCGCGATATGCCGATGGTCTGTTCCATCGTGCTGCACCCCTTCATCATCGGCCAACCCTTTCGCTTGCGCCCCTTCCGCCGCGCCATGCAGCATATTTTGACGCAGCGCGATAAGATTTGGCTGGCCCGCCCCGGAGAGGTCGCGCGCCACGCGGCAAGCCTACCCAAGGGTATTGTGCCGGGATCGGAGATGCTGCCATGAGCGGTGATCTGCCGCAGTGGCGTTCGCTGCTTTACGTGCCCGCCAGCGAGGAACGCTTTGTCGCCAAGGCGCATGAACGCGGCGCGGATGCGATCATTCTTGATTTGGAAGATGGCGTGGCGCCGGATTCCAAGGCGCGCGCGCGGGCCGGGCTTGCGGCTGCGGCGGCCAGTGCGCGGCGGAATGGCGCGGATATCGTGGTGCGCATCAATCGCCCGCTCCGCATGGCGGCGGAGGATATCGCGGCAGCGGCCGCGGCGGGTGCGGATGGCGTGATCTGCACCAAGATGATGGGCGCGGATCATGTGCGGTTGCTGTCGGAACTCGCAGCCGAATCGGAATTGGCGGCGGGGCGCGAAATCGGCTCGCTCCGTTTCATTGTGCTGATCGAAGATGCGGCGGCGCTGCGGCAAGTGGATGCGATTGCGGGTGCCGATCCGCGCATTGTAGCGCTTGGCGTCGGCGGAGAGGATTTGGCGACTGATCTGGGCGCGGAACCAACACCCGATGCACTGGATTTGCCCAAGCGCCTGGGGCTGATTGCCGCCCGTGCGGCGGGCATTCTGCCGCTCGGCTTCATCGGTACGGTGGCGGGCTTGAAGGATTTTGATGGCTACCGCGCCATGCTGCGCCGGTCCCGCGCCATTGGCTTTGCCTGCGCATCCTGCGTGCATCCTTCGCAAGTCGCCATCATTAACGAAGAATATGGCGCGCGGCCCGAAGAAGTGGAACGCGCCAGGCGGTTGGTTGCCGCCTTTGATGCCGCTTTGGCAGAAGGCAAGGGCGCGGTCGCTTTTGAGGGCGATATGATTGACAAGCCGATTGTGGAGCGCGCGAAGAAGCTGATCGCGCGTTCAGGTTAAACCACCGCCGTCATCCCGCCATCCACGTAAAGCAGATGGCCATGCACGAAGTCTGAGGCGGGGGCGGCGAGGAAGACGGTGGCGCCCACCAATTCTTCCACCTTGCCCCAGCGTCCGGCCGGGACGCGTTTGCAGAGCCAATCGCTGAACTCGGCATTTTGCACGAGTGCGCTGGTGAGTTCGGTGGCGTAATAGCCGGGGGCGACGCCATTCACATTGACACCGTGTTTCGCCCATTCGGCACAGAGTGTGCGGGTCAGCATCCGCAGCGCGCCCTTGCTTGCCGCGTAGGGTGCGATGGTGGGGCGGCCCAATTCACTTTGCACGGAACAGATGGTGATGATCTTGCCGGCACCGCGCGGGACCATGCGTTTACCGGCGGCCTGGCAGCAATACCAGACGCCATCGAGGTTGGTGCCAAGCACTTCGCGCCAGGTTTCGGGTGGCATTTCGGTGGCGGGGGCGCGGCGCATGATGCCGGCATTGGCAACGAGGATATGGATTGGCCCGATGCTGCTTTCCATTTCCGTGAAGGCGTTTTCAACGCTTTGGGGATCGGTCACGTCGAAGGCGCGGGTGATGGTTTCGATGCCTGCGTCCTGGAGTTTCTTGTGCGCGTTCTGGAGCCTTTCCGGATCGCGCCCATTGATGATGACGCGTGCGCCCGCTTCTGCGAGACCCTTTGCGAGTGCAAAGCCAATCCCCTGGCTGGACCCTGTGACGAGCGCGGTCTTCCCCGTCAGATCAAACATGTTGCTCATCCGCGTATCACCCCGCCATCACGTAATTTCTGGAAATGCGCCGCGCCCAAAGCCGGTTCCAGCACTTCCGTATTATGTTCCTCGAGCTTGGGCGCAGGCCGGGCGAGAATCCCTGGCGTTGCGGAAAGCCTCGGCACCATCCCATGCATGGGCAGCCAGCCGCCTGGCATATCGGCGTCTGGCACTTCGATCAGCGCTTCGCGTTCAATGGCGTAGGGGTCGCTATGCAGCATTTCGGTATCCATGATCGGCCCAATGGTGACACCGGCCTTGTCGAAATGCGCCAGGTTTTCGGCCATGTCGCGGGCGCCGATGAAGTTGCCGATGATGGCATCAAGCTCCTGCCAATTCTTCACGCGGGCTGGATTATTGGCGAAGCGCGGGTCGGTGATCAGGGCTTCCTGGCCGATGGACCGCAGCAGCTTTTCCGTCATGCCTTGTGTGGAGGCAGAAAGGCAGACCCAGCCGCCATCCTTGGTGCGATAGGCGTTGCGCGGCGATGTATTGGTGCTGCGGCTGCCGGTGCGGGGTTTGCGTTTGCGTGTGATGCGCCAATTCGCCACTTGCGGTTCAAGCACGCTGAAGAGTGGCTCAAAGAGCGAGACATCAATCACCTGTCCCTGGCCTGTTGCTTCCGCGTAGCGCAGCGCGATCATGGCAGCGGCCGAACCATAAAGCCCGGCATAGGCATCCCCCATGAACATGGGCGGCAGCACCGGTTCACGGTCTTCAAAACCATTGATGGCGGCGAAGCCCGAATAGCCTTCAACCAAGGTGCCGAAGCCCGGCTTATGGCGGTAGGGCCCGTCTTGTCCCCAGCCTGAAACCCGCGCGATGCCCAGGCGCGGATTGGCGGCGAGCAGGCTTGTTGGATCAAGCCCCATGGCTTCCAGCACGCCTGGGCGGAAGCTTTCCACCAGCATCGCCGCATCGCTTGCCAAGGCGCGCACGGCGGCGATGCCTTCGGCGCTTTTCAGATCAAGGCAAATGCTTTTCTTGTTGCGACAGATGGTTTTCCAGCTTGTCTCCACCCCGCCCACGCGCCAGGCGCGTAGTGTGTCGCCTTCGGGCGGTTCCACCTTCACCACTTCCGCGCCGTGGTCAGCAAAAACCTTGGTCAGGATATTGCCGGCGACCAGGCGGGAAAGATCAATGACGCGCACGCCATCCATGGCGCCCTTCGCGTTCGGGTCGAAATTCTTGCGATGCAGTTCGGCCATGGTGTCAGTCCAGCTTGATGTTGGCGGCGGTGGCCACTTCGCGCCAGCGCGCGAGTTCGATGCGCAGAAGCTCGGTAAAGGCTTGCGGTGTGGCGGGTGATGGGCGGGCGCCTTCGCTTTGCAGCAGCTTCGCCATTTCCGGATCGCCCAAGGCAGCATTGGCTTCCGTGTTCAGGCGCGTAAGGATTTCAGGCGGCAGGCCGCGCGGCGCGAAAAGCCCCCACCAGATATCGCTTTCATAATCAATGCCCGCTTCCTTGACGGTGGGGCCGGGGGGTGAGCCATCGGGCGCGCCTGGCGCGGTATAGGCCAAAAGCCGCACACGACCTTCGCGCACCACGCCGGCCGCACTTGGCATGGTGGTGATCAGCACGGGGATATGGCCGGCGACCAGATCGGTCACGGCGGGCGGCATGCCGCGATAGGGCACGTGATTCATTTTGATGCCGGCGCGCAGGCAAAAATATTCGGTGACGAAATGATTGATGCCGCCAGGGCCGGAGGAACCATAGTCAATCGCGCCCGGCCTTTCGCGTGCCATGCGCACCAGATCAGTAACGCTGCGCGCCGGGAAATCAGGATGCACCAGCACAATGAAGGGCGAACGCGCCAGCAGCGCGACGGGGGTGAAATTCTCCAAGACGCCCCAAGGCACGCGCTGCGTGATGGAGGTTGTGGCGAAGGAGGAAGATGAGACCATGAGAGTATAGCCATCGGGCGCTGCTTGCGCGACGGCGGTGGCGCCAATCGCACCACCCGCACCGGCGCGGTTTTCAATCACCACGGGCTGGCCGAGTCTTGCTTGCAAACGCTCCGCCAAGGGGCGGGCGACCACGTCGTTGGACCCGCCGGGCGGGAAGGGCACGATGATCCGCACAGGCCGCGCGGGCCAGGGCGCCTGGGCCAAGGCGGGGGCGGCATGCGGGCTTGTAGCGGCGGCCAGCAAAAGGGCGCGGCGGGGCAGGGCAGGGGTCATCGGATGGTCTCCCGAAAGGCGATAGCGCCAGTCTTGCCCATTGCGGCGCTTCTGCGAAGCCGTTCGCCCCTATTCAGCCGGGGCAGCATTGGCCATCATGGGTCATTAAACAAGGATTCTTGTCAGCCATGGCCGATGACAGGCCTTTCAGGGAATGGCCCTTGGATCAGCTCGCCGAACATGCGGCGCAGCATAAGGGTGATCGCGTTCTGTTGTCCCAGTTATTGATCGAAACGGAACGCCGCCCGGGCGCGCGCGCCAAGCTGATTGCGCGGCGGATTGAGAATGCGCTGGCGAATATCCTGACCAAGGTGCCAGGCCGTGGTGCGCCGCCTGAGGAAATGCGCCGCTATTTGGCGATTGCCGCCGAAGAAATCGCCGTACTGCGCAAGCGCTTGCAGGATGCGGAGACGGAGCTGAAGAAGTTTAAGGAAACGCCGACCGATGGCAGCGCCCATGCGCGGGTGTACCTCACGCCCAATGCGCCGCTATGGCTGATTGTGGAAGTACGCCGCGCCTTCCGGCGACGTTATCACCCTGATCGGCAGACTGATCCTGCGAAGCGCCAGAATGCTGAGGAGATTTTCAAGCGTGCGGAAGAAGTGTTTGAAAACCTGCAAGGCCGCGGCGAGGATTAGCTCCCCATCCTGGATGTTCAGCCGTGCCTGCCCTGGATCAATTCCGCACATAGCCGCGGAATATGTTGCGCGAAGGGAAAGAAACCGCGCCCGGCCAGGGGCCAGCACGCTTCATCCCAAGGGCGGCGCAATGCCGCAACGCCATAAGGGCGTAGGGCATCCGCGAGCCATCCGATGGGCGCTTCAGGCATCACCACTGCATCGCGCAAGATAAGATCAGGCAAATCCGTTAGCGCAACACGCTCAGCCGGCACGCCGAAATGCTGCGCGGCGCGGGTCAGCCCATCTTCCAAGGCACCATCGACAAAACTTTGCACCAGCGGCGCGGCGCCAAGCGGTGAACGCGCCTCGGGACCGCACACGCCGATCACGCGCCGCACGTGAAGCCCCGCCAGCGGCAGGCTTTCAGGATGCAGATCATCCTCATGCAGCAATAGCACGACCGGGCCAGGCGGCGGCGCTGGCAAGGCAGGGATCGGGCGCGGCGCGGGCGGATCAGCCTCCTGCAGCGGCATCGGCTTTTCGTTCAATTCCCCATGCGGGGCGAAGCGCCCGCCCGTATGGCGCGCGATATTCTCGGCGCGCGCGACATAATGCTTGCCCTTGGTATGCAGCCCCGCCACCCAACGCCAGGACAGCGTATTGGACGCCGCATCCCCATCCAACAAATGCTGCAAAAAGAAATCCGCGCCCAATTCCCACGGCAAGCGCAGCGTGAAAATCCAAATGCTCGCAAACCACATGCGCGCGTGATTATGCAAATAGCCGATCTCGATCAGCTCCTGCACCCAGGCATCGAAACAGGCGATGCCCGTACGCCCCGCAATCGCTGCTTCATAGCCTTCGGGCGGGGCCTCAAGGCCAGCCGCAACACGCCCGCGATACGCGTCCCAAACCGCCGGGCGCTGCGCGAGCCAGCCCTTCCAATAACTCCGCCAGAAAACCTCCTGGATGAATTTATCGGCAACCTCCGCGCCATGCGCGGCAATGGCAGCGGCCACAACCTCCTGCTCGGTGATCAGGCGATGGCGGATATAGGGGGAGAGCGTTGAGACATATCCGGGCTTGCCGGGGCCGGGGTCGTGATTGCGCCCATCGGCATAGGCGCGGCCCATCAAGGGGGTGAAAGCGGCAAGGCGGGCAAGGCCGGCGGCGCGAGTGGGGGGCATCACAGAAAATTAAAAAAAGGCCGGAGGGCTCTGCCCTCCGGACCACCCGCCAAAGGCCGAAAGGCCTCTGGACTCCATACTTAAAGCTTCTCAACCTGGCCGTATTCCAGATCCACCGGGGTCGAACGGCCAAAGATGGAAACGCTCACCTTCAGGCGGCCCTTTTCCTCATCCACTTCTTCGACAACACCATTGAAGGAAGTGAAGGGGCCATCGGCCACACGCACCTGCTCACCAACCTCATAAACCACGGCGGGCCTGCGGGGCTTGTCCACGCCTTCCTGCATCTGCTTGAGCAAACGCTCAGCCTCAGACGCCGGCACAGGCTGGGGCTTGTTGCGGGCGCCAAGAAAGCCGGTGACCTTGGGGGTGTCCTTCACCAAATGCCAAGCGTCATCAGTCATTTCCATCTTCACCAACACATAGCCGGGGAAGAATTTGCGGTCCGTATCCACCTTCTGGCCGCGCCGCACCTCAACCACCTGCTCGGTCGGTACCAACACCTCGTCGAACTTGTCGGCCAGGCCCTTTTGCGCAGCCTGCTGCTTGATCTGCTCGGCGATCTTGCGCTCGAAGCCAGAATAGACATGCACGACATACCATTTCTTATCGGCCACGGTGCCGTACCTCCTTAAAAACTTGCTCAGCCGATACCAAAGACCAGCCGCATGGCCAATTGGATCAATTGGTCCACAATCAGGAAGAAGATCGCGGCCAAGGTCGAAAGCCCCAGCACCAGCCCTGTGGTGATGAGGGTTTCCTTGCGCGATGGCCAGGTCACCCTGGAGGCTTCCTGACGGACTTCCCGAACGAATTGCGCGGGATCGAGCTTGGCCACTATCGGTTCCCCTGAAAAACATCACCGGGCGGCAGCCTTATCAGACCCCCACCCGGACAAGAAAAACTACTTAAACTGGCAGGGGTGGAGGGTCTCGAACCCCCAACCTCCGGTTTTGGAGACCGGCGCTCTAGCCAATTGAGCTACACCCCTCAACACGGCCTAACCTAGCCGTGATAGCACCGGGCGGAAAGGCCAAAACCCCGCCGCCCCGCAAGCCTTCTTACGCCGTGATCTTCGCGACAACGCCGGCGCCGACGGTGCGGCCACCTTCGCGAATGGCGAAGCGCAGGCCCTCATCCATCGCGATCGGCGCAATCAATTCCACATCCATGGACACATTGTCACCCGGCATCACCATCTCCACCCCTTCCGGCAGAGACACAACGCCCGTCACATCCGTCGTGCGGAAATAAAACTGCGGACGATAATTGGTGAAGAACGGCGTATGACGCCCACCTTCTTCCTTCGTCAGCACATAGGCTTCCGCCTTGAACTTCGTGTGCGGCGTGATGGAACCAGGCGCCGCCAAAACCTG
>JADCEX010000412.1 GCA_020249825.1 Roseomonas sp. | reverse complement strand
TGATGCCTGCTATCAGGATGCACGGTTTCTTTTAGTTTCAACGCCCTCCGGCCTGACCTTGGCACCAGAAGGCGGCCAGCACCAAAGCGTCAATACGCCCTTGATCGGCATGGCGCAGGATAGGCTTGTGGCCTATGAACCTGCCCATGCCGATGAATTGGCCATACTGTTGCGCCATGCCTTCCACCACATGCAGCAGCCCGATGGTTCGGCGGTATGGCTGCGGCTTTCGACGCGCGGGCTGGAACAGCCCGAACGCAACCTCGACCCCGAAGCGGTGATTGCCGGCGCCTATTGGGTGGTGCCGCCCGCACCGGGGGCGAGTTTTGCGCTGGCCTATCAGGGCGCCCTGGCGCCGGAGGCCTTGGCCGCCTTCAACACCATCCGGGAAGATATCCCCGAAGCCGGGCTGCTCGCCATCACCAGCCCGGACAAGCTGCATACGGATTGGCTCGCGGCACGGCGCAAGGCGCGGGCGGGCTTTGGCGCGCCAAGCTGGATCGAAACCCTGCTCGAACCGCTCGCCGCCAATGCGGCGCTGGTGACGGTGCTGGATGGCCACCCCGCCGCCCATGCCTGGCTTGGCTCCGTGCGCGGGCAAAAGGTGGTGCCGCTTGGGGTGGACCGCTTCGGCCAGGCGGGCGATATCCCCGACCTGTATCGCGAATATGGGCTGGATGAGGCCGCCATTCTGGATGCCGCAGCCCAGGCTTTGGTTTCTTGAAGCGGAAATGGCGTTACCTCACTTGGAAAGCGTGAAGGCATAGGCTAAAGCCCAGCCGCCGACCGCGGCGCGGCGCCGTTGGGCGCGGGCGTGGTGGAATTGGTAGACACGCCGGATTTAGGTTCCGGTGGCGCAAGCCTTGGGGGTTCGAGTCCCTTCGCCCGCACCAAAGCGCCGCCGGTGCCTTTTGTTTCTCTAACTTTGGATGGACGATCCTCCGATGCAGGTTAATGAGCTCGCGCATGAAGGTTTGAAGCGCGCCTATTCCGTGATCCTTCCGGCGGGCGATATCGCCCTGAGCCGCGAAAAGCGGCTTGCCGAAATCGCCAAGACGGTTTCGCTGCCGGGCTTCCGCCCAGGCAAGGTGCCGCTTTCCATTGTGCGGCAGCGCTATGGCACCGCCGTGATGGGCGAGGTGCTGGAAGAATCCGTGAATGATGCGCAGCGCAAGGTTGTGACGGATCGCGGCCTGAAGCCCGCCTTGCAGCCCAAGATCGAAGTGACGAATTTCGCCGAAGGCGCCGATCTTGAATTCCGCATGGAATTCGAAGTGCTGCCGGATGTGCCGATGCCGGAATTTTCCGGCATTGAACTCGAACGCCTGCGCGCCGAGCCTTCCGATGAGGAAGTGCAGAAAATCCTGGAAACACTGGCGACCCGCAATGGCGAATTGACCGATGTGACCGAAGCCCGCCCCGCCACCAAGGGTGAGGTGATGGTGTGCGATTTTGCTGGCTCCGTCGTGCCCGATCTGCTGACCAATGGCCCGGCCCTTGGTGCTGTGCCCGGCATTCCGGGCCAGGCGCCGCGCGGGTGGGAAATTGGGCTCTCGGGCGGGCTCAAGTCCGAAATTGCGGCCATCGGCACGGATGAAGCGCTGCCCTATTTGGATTTGCGCGTGAGCGGCACGACGAGTGAGGCCGGCTGGGTCCAGGTATTCCTTGAAGGGCCGAAGGGCATCGCCGCGGCGCCGGGTGCCACGCAAAGCCTGATGGTCAGCACCAAACTGGCTGGCGGTAGCCTGCCGGAGGGCACCCAGGGCAAGCTTGGCTTCAATTTCTACAGCCCGCGCGCCGATGGCGTTGATTTCCTGGATATGCAGCGCGACGCCTTTGACGTGACGGCCGGGCGCAGCACGCTGGCCTTCACCTTCCCCAATCAGGCGGAAATCGGCGCCTGCCGTCCCTTCATCTATCTGCACGGCATGCCGGCGGGTGCTGCGGTGGAATTCACGCTGCGCATCGGGCCTGCGCGGCTGATCGCGGGCACGGAAGAACCGGCGCTTGCCCCCTTCGCGGGTGGTTCGGCCACTGACATGCCCATCGAAGTGGGTGGCCCTGGCTTCATCCCAGGCTTCACCGAACAGATGGAAGGGCTTTCCGTTGGCGACAGCCGCGATATCCAGGTGGTCTTCCCGCTGGAGTATGGTTCGGCCGAATTGGCGGGCAAGCGCGCGGTTTTCTCCATCACGGGCAAGAAGCTGCAGCAGCGCGTGCCGCGGGCCATTGATGATGAATTGGCGAAGACGGTCGGGCAGGAAGACCTTGCTGGCTTGCAGGCGCAAGTAAAGGAAGGCTTGCAGCGCGAATATGACGCCATGTCGCGCATGCGCCTCAAGCGCGGCCTGTTGGACAAGCTTGCCGATCAGGCGAGCTTCCCCGTGCCGGAAGGCATGGTGGAGGGTGAATTTGGCCAAATCTGGCAGCGCGTGGAGGCGGATTTGAAGGCCGGGCGGCTGGATTCCGATGATGCCGGCAAGGATGAGGCGACTTTGCGCGATGAATATCGCGGCATCGCCCAGCGCCGGATCCGGCTTGGCCTGCTGCTGTCTGAGATTGGCCGCAGCAACAATATCCAGGTGACGCCGGATGAATTGAGCCGTGCGCTCCGCCAGGAAGCCGCGCGCTACCGTGGGCAGGAACAGCAGGTGATCGAGTTCTTCCGCAAGAATCCGGATGCGATGGAAAACCTCCGCGCCCCGATCTTTGAGGAAAAGGTGGTGGACTTCATCCTGGAGCTGGCCAAGGTGGCCGAGCGTCAGGTGAAGCCTGAGGAATTGTCGGAAGCCTGAACCGGCGAGCGGTTAGGGCATCAAAGGGCAGGGGGGAACCTCTGCCCTTTTTTTGTTCAGATGGTGCGCCGCCGATTTTTGTCGGGAAATGAAAGGGGTGGCTTGCAGGAAGGCCACGCCTCGCATAGGAAGGGGTCCAAAGAGGCTTGGCGGTATTCGCCGCTACAAGAAGGGGGGCGTGGTTCGGGTGTCTGACACCATCCTTGAAACGGAAGGGCTTACGAAGGAATTCCGGGGCTTCGTCGCAGTCAGCGACGTGAACCTGAATGTCCGCCGCGGCACCATCCATGGCTTGATCGGCCCGAACGGCGCTGGCAAGACCACTTGCTTCAATATGCTGACGAAATTCCTGCCGCCGACCCGTGGCGCCATTCGCTATGATGGTCGCGACATCACGGGGATGAAGGCGGCCGAGGTGGCCCGCCTCGGCCTGGTGCGGAGCTTCCAGATCTCCGCCGTGTTTCCGCATCTGAGCGTGCTTGAAAATGTGCGCGTGGCCTTGCAGCGCGCCCGTGGCGGTTCCTTCGATTTCTGGCGTTCCGATTCGGTGCTGCGCAAATTCGATGTGCGCGCTGAGGAATTGCTGGCCGATGTGGGCCTCACGGAATGGATGCATCTGACGGCGGGTGAATTGCCCTATGGCCGCAAGCGCGCGCTTGAAATCGCAACCACACTCGCGCTTGATCCGGTGATGATGCTGCTGGATGAACCGACAGCCGGCATGGCGCATGATGATGTGGACCGCGTGGTGGCGCTGGTGAAGCGGGTTTCCGTGGGTCGCACCATTCTGCTAGTGGAACATAACCTCCGTGTTGTGCAAGGGCTTTGCGATACCATCACCGTTCTCGCGCGCGGCAGCGTGCTGGCGGAAGGCGACTACGCGGCCGTTTCGCGCAACCCGGATGTGATTGCGGCCTATCTTGGCACGGATGCATCAACCGAAGCGGAGCCGGCCCATGGCTGATGTGATGACCGCCCCCGCGGGCACCAAGCCCAGCACCGGTGCGCTGATGGAAATTCGCGGGCTTGAGGCCTGGTATGGCGAAAGCCATGTTCTGCACGGCGTGGATATTGATATCCGCGAAGGCGAAGTGGTGACGCTGCTTGGCCGCAATGGCGCGGGCAAGACCTCCACGCTCCGGTCAGTCATGGGGCTGGTGCCGCGCCGCAGCGGTTCCATCAAGTATGAGGGCAAGGAATTCGTCAATGCGCGTTCGGATGTGATTGCGCGCGCCGGCATTGCCTATTGCCCTGAGGAGCGCGGGATTTTCGCCTCGCTCGACGTGACCGAAAACCTGATGCTGCCGCCCATGGTGCGCCCCGGTGGGCTGCCCTTGGATGAAATCTACACGCTATTCCCGAATTTGAAGGAAAGGGCGCGCAGCCAAGGCACCAAGCTTTCGGGCGGTGAACAGCAAATGCTGGCCATTGCGCGGATCCTGCGCACCGGGGCGCGGCTGCTGCTGCTGGATGAGCCATCAGAAGGCCTGGCGCCGGTGATTGTGCAGCAGATCGGGCGCACCATCCGCGAATTGAAGAAGCGCGGCTTCACGGTGTTGCTGGTCGAGCAGAATTTCCGCTTCGCGCAAACAGTCGCGGATCGGCACTATGTCATGGAACATGGCCGTGTGGTGGATATGGTCGCCAATGAAGACCTGAATGCATCACTCGACCGGTTGCATGAATATCTTGGCGTTTAACAGGGCCGTTTCCCAAGCCGGGGCGGCCAAGCAAAAAAGGGGAAACCAAAAAATGAGCCTTTCACGTCGGGACATTTTGGCCGGTTCAGCCGGCGCCGCCGCCTTTGGCGCACTGCCCTATCGCAGCGCCAAGGCCCAGGCCGCGAATACCATCCGCATCGGCGTCTTGAATGACATGTCGGGCATGTATCGCGACATTTCGGGCATGAGCTCGGTGGTGTGCGCGCGCGCCGCGGTGCAGGAATTTGCAGGCCGCGGCTTCAATGTTGAAGTGCTGTCGGCGGACCATCAGAACCGCGCCGATGTTGGCGTGAATATCGCGCGCCAGTGGATTGATCGCGAAGGGGTGGATGTGCTGCTGGATGTGACCACATCCTCGGTGGCGCTCGCGGTTTCCGATATCTGCCGCGAAAAGAACAAGGTGCACATCAATTGCAGCGCGGCGACCAGCGACCTGACGGGTGCCCGCTGCAATGCCAATACGGTGCATTGGACTTATGACACCTGGATGTGCGCGAAATCCACCGGTGGGGCGATGGTGCGTGCCGGCGGCGATAGCTGGTTCTTCATCACGGCGGATTACGCTTTCGGCCATGCGCTGGAACGCGACACCAGCAACTTCATCCGTGCCGCTGGCGGACGGGTGCTGGGCCAGGTGCGCACGCCCTTCCCGGGCACGACCGATTTCTCCTCCTTCCTTGTGCAGGCGCAGGCCTCTCGCGCCAAGGTGATCGGGCTTGCCAATGCGGGCGCGGATACCACCAATTGCGTCAAGCAGGCCGCCGAATTCGGCATCACCCGCCGCGGCATCAAGATCGCTTCCTTGCTCATGTTCATCAATGATGTGCATGCGCTTGGTCTGCCAACAGCGCAGGGGCTGGTGCTGACCGAAACCTTCTATTGGGATTTGAATGACGCAACGCGGCGCTTCACCAATCGGGTGCGTTCCGCCATGGCGCCGAATATGCCGGCCATGACCCATGCTGGCACCTATGCCGGTGCGCTGCATTACCTGAAGACGGTGGCCGATATGGGCGTGGCAGCGGCCAAGGCCGATGGCGCGGCAGCGGTTGCGCGCATGAAGGCGATACCGACGGAAGATGATTGCTTCGGCAAGGGCACTATCCGCGCCGATGGCCGGAAGCTTCATCCCGCCTATCTGTTTGAAGTGAAGACGCCGGCGGAAAGCCGCGGCGCTTGGGATTACTACAAGCTTTTGCAGACCACCCCGGGTGAGGAAGCCTTCCGGCCTTTGGCTGAAGGCAATTGCCCGCTCGTGCGTAGCTGATCCAACAACATCATCGCTTGAGGGAGAGAAAAAATGCAGGTTTCACGTCGTAGTGTTTTAGCCGGAGCGGCCGCCACCGGCGCCCTGCCGCTCTCCCTTGCGCGCGCGCAGGCGGCGAATACCGTTCGTATCGGTGTCATGACCGATATGTCGGGCATGTATCGCGACAATACGGGCCCGACCTCGGTTGCCGCGGCGCGTGAAGCGGCCGCTGAATTCGGCGCAAGCCATGGTTTCCGGGTGGAAATCATCGAAGCCGATCACCAGAACCGCCCGGATGTCGGCGTCAATCTGGCGCGGCAATGGTATGATCAGGGAATGGACCTGATCATTGATGTGCCGACTTCCTCTGTGGGGTTGGCCGTTTCCAATGTCGCGCGGGAAAAGAACAAGTCCTATATCAATGTTGGCTCAGCCACGGCTGACCTGACGGGCACGCAATGCAGCCCAAATACGATCCATTGGGCCTATGATACCTTCATGCTGGCACGGTCCACGGGTGGTGCGACTGTGCGTGCGGGCGGCGATACCTGGTTCTTCATCACCGCTGACTACGCCTTTGGTCACGCGCTGGAACGCGATACCACGAACTTTGTGCGCGCGGCCGGCGGGCGTATCATTGGCCAGGTGCGGACACCCTTCCCGGGCACGACGGATTTCTCCTCCTTCCTCGTGCAGGCGCAGGCTTCCCGCGCGAAGGTGATCGGGCTTGCCAATGCGGGTGCCGATACGCAGAATTGCGTGAAGCAGGCAGCGGAGTTCGGCCTCACGCGGCGCGGCATCAAGCTTGCCTCGCTGCTGCTGTTTGTGAATGACGTGCATGGCCTTGGGTTGCAAACGGCGCAGGGGCTGGTTTGTACCGAAAGCTTCTATTGGGATCTGAATGACAAGACCCGCGCCTGGACGGAACGGATGCTGCGGCGCGTGCCGACCAATTACCCGAACATGATCCATGCCGGCGTCTATTCGGGCACGCTGCACTTCCTGAAGACCGTGGCGGCGATGGGTGTGCCT
>JADCEX010000411.1 GCA_020249825.1 Roseomonas sp. | reverse complement strand
GCCAAGCCCGCCGCCGGTGCAAGCACCGGTAATGGCCGCGATCACGGGCTTGGTGCAGCGTTCCAGCGCGCCCAGCACCTTATCAATGCGCGCTTCGTAATTCAGCGCATCCTCGGCGGTGCGGAATTCGCGGAATTGGGAAATATCGGTGCCGGAGGCGAAAGCCTTGCCGCCCGTGCCCATGATTACCCAAACGCGAATCGTAGGATCGGCGCTGATCTCATCGGCCAATTCCGCCAGCCGCGCATACATGGCGAAGGTCATGGCATTGCGCGCTTGCGGGCGGTTGAAAATGGTCCAGGCAATGCCGCCTTCGCGGGTTTCGTGCAGCAGGTCTTCGCTCATGGTCATATCCTTGGGGTTTGGTGGGCGCATGGGTAGCGCGCGGCGCGGAGGCGTCAACCCGGTCTCTTGCCCGGGGGCGGTGGCAATGCCAACAAGGCGGCGAATTTTCACGGAGATACCGCCATGATGCCGCTTTCCCGCTTCACCGTGCTTGACCTCACGCGCGTCCGTTCCGGTCCCACCTGCGTGCGCCAGCTCGCGGATTGGGGGGCGAATGTCATCAAGGTTGAAGCAACGGATGAGGTGGATACTGGCAAGGGCATGGGCGGGGAACGCCATGGGCCGGATTTCCAGAACACGCATCGCAACAAGCGCGGCATTACGCTGAATTTGAAGGCGCCCGAGGGGCTGGCGGCCTTCCGCCGGCTGGTCGCCAAGGCCGATGTGGTGGTGGAAAACTACCGTCCGGATGTGAAGGAACGCCTGGGCATTGATTTCGCCGCGCTATCGGCGATCAATCCGCGCATTGTATTGGGCTCGATTTCCGGCTTTGGCCAGGATGGACCCTATGCCAAGCGGCCGGGTTTTGATCAAATCGCCCAGGGCATGGGCGGCATCATGAGTGTGACAGGCCTGCCCGGCCAGGGCCCGGTGCGCGCCGGCATTCCGGTGGCGGATCTGACGGCGGGGCTTTACACTGCGATCGGCATTCTGGTGGCGCTGTTGGAACGCGAAACCACGGGCAAGGGCCGCTGGGTGCATACCAGCCTGCTGGAAGCGATGATCGCCATGATGGATTTCCAGGCGACCCGCTGGACGATGAAGGGCGATATCCCCGGCCAGGCCGGCAATGACCACCCGACCACGACGCCGACCGGCCTGTTCCGCACCAAGGATGGGCTGATGAACCTGGCCGGCGGCGGGCAGCAAATGTGGGATCGGATTGTGACGACGCTTGGCATTACCGAAGAAGCCAAGGACCCGGCCTTCGCGACCGACAAATCGCGCCATGCCAATCGCGACAAGACCAATGCGCTGCTGCAATCCCGCCTGAGCGAGAAAACCACCGCCGAATGGGTGGAAGCGCTGAACAAGGCCGGCGTGCCGAGCGGCCCGGTCTATTCCATGGATCAGGTTTTCGCCGATACGCAGGTGAAGCACCTTGGCATGGCGATGCCGGTCGCGCACCCCGCGCTTGGCGAGATCGCCCTGGTGCGCGCGCCGATGCAGATTGCCGGCGTTGCCTGCGCACGCAATCCAACCCCGGAACGTGGTGAGCATACTGATCAGGTTCTGGGCGAGTTTGGCTTTACGGCAGCGGAAATCGCCGCCTTGCGTGCCGCGAAAGCGATCTGAGCGCCTAGGCACGGCTTGACCGCCAAGCCCCCGGCGCCCATTCCGGGGGCTTGAAGACCGATCTTTCCATTCTGCCGTTGCTCGCCCTGGCCGCTTTTGCGACCGGGGGAGGCATACGCATGCTCGATCCCTTGCTGCCATTGCTCGCTTCGGATTTTGGCGTGACGGTGGCCGGCGCCGCGCCGGTGCTGGCTGGGTTTTCCATTGCCTATGGCGCGGGGCAGTTGGTGATTGGGCCGCTTGGTGATCGCTACGGGAAGCTCCGCGTCGCCTGGTTTGCGTTGCTGCTTTATGGTTTTGGCTTGGCCGCCTGCACGCTGGCCTGGGATCTTTCGGCCATGGTGGCGCTGCGCACGCTGACGGGGTTGCTGGCGGGGGCGGTGATCCCCCTCGCCCTCGCCTGGATTGGTGATGCGGTGCCCTATGCCGAAAGGCAGGCCACCATCGGGCGGTTTTTGACCGGCATGGTGATGGCGCAATTGCTGGTGGGGCCGCTTTCCGGCGTGCTGGCGGATTTGGCGGGCTGGCGCGCTTCCTTCATCGTGCTGGCGCTGCTGGCGCTGGTAGTTTCCGTGCTGCTGGGGCGGCGGCTGGGGGCAGAGCTTTGGCAGGCACCGGCATCTGAGGCAGGGCGCGGCTTTCGCGGCAGTTTCCGGCCCTATCTGACGCTGCTGTCGCGCGCGCCGGGGCAGCGGCTGATGGTGGCGGCCTTCATTGATGGGGCAGTGCTGTTTGGTGGTGCCTTTCCGCTCACGGGTTCGCTGCTGATCGAACGTTTCGGCTATTCACCGGCCATGGCGGGCTTGGTGGTGGCGGGGTTTGGGCTTGGCGCCTTTACCTATACGCGGCTGGCAAAAACCCTGGTGGCGCGCTTTGGGGAGACGCGCTTGCTAACCTTGGGTGGCGTGCTGCTGGCTTTGGGCCTGGTTGGAACGGCGCTGGCACCGAATGGGCTTGTGGTGGCGGCGATGCAATTCTGGCTTGGCCTTGCCTTCTACATGCTGCATGGCGTCTTGCAGGCGCGCGCGACGGAAGCGCTACCGGAAGCGCGCGGCACGGCTGTGGCGGCCTTCGCCATGGCGCTATTCTTCGGCCAGAGCGTCGGCGCCTTGGTGTTTGGGTCGATCCTGCATATGGCGGGCTATGCGGCGGTATTCGTGGTCGCGGCCATCGCGACATTGGGCCTGATGGTCTGGAGCCGACGGCTGCTCAGCGCGTGATCCTCAGCCGAAGAATACTTGCCACAGCAAAGGCAATAACAGCGCGGTGGCGAGTGCATTCAGCCCCATCGCCAAACCGCTGAAGGCGCCCGCCACTTCATTAACCGAAATCGCCCGCGCCGTGCCAATGCCATGCGCTGCCGTGCCAATCGCAAGCCCGCGCGCGCGCCAATCCGTCACACCCAGCAGCGTGAGCAAGGCCGGCCCAAGCGCAGCACCGACAATGCCGCTGCAAATGACTATGGCCGCAGTGAGTGAGGGCAAGCCGCCAATGCGTTCCGCCACCCCCATCGCAACCGGCGTGGTAACGGAACGCGGCGCGAGTGAGGCTGTGACCTCGGGCGCTGCGGAAAACGCCAGCGCCAGCGCCACACCCGCCGCAGCAGCAAAAACACCCCCCACAACCACCGAAGCAATCGCCGCAGGCGCAGAGCGTTTCACTTGCCGCCATTGCCGCGCGAGTGGCACGGCGAGCGCCACCGTTGCCGGCCCCAACAGGAAATGGACGAATTGCGCCCCTTCAAAATAGGCGCGGTAATCAACGCGCGCCAGCAACAGGCCCGCCGCCAGAAAAACCACCGCGAAAAGCACTGGATTGGCCATGGGGTGAAACCGCGCCGCCCGCGCGAGGCGTTGCGCGGCAAGCCAGGCAAGCAAGGTAGCGGTGAGCGCGGCCAGTGGTTCGCGCGCCAGATAAACCCAGATCTCAGCAAGGTTGGTCATGGGTCAAGCCGCCGCAGCAGTGCCTGTGCGAGCAAACCCGTGACGCCAATCGCTGCCAAGGTGCCGGCCAGGATCGCGAGTGAGAGCGGCGCCCAATCCTGCGCCAGCACTGGCAAGTAAAGCACCACGCCGACACCAGCGGGCACAAACAGCAGGCCAAGATTGGCCAAAAGCCCATCGGCGCTTTGCGCAAGGTCCCGCGGTGCCTCCCCTCCGCGCAGGAGCAGTGCGGCGAATAGCAAGGCCATGCCGATCACCGGGCCGGGGATGGGCAGGGATAGCCAGCGCGCCAGCACCTCCCCGATCAATTGGCAGCAAAGCAGCGTGGCGAGGCCAGCGATCATGGGTAGCGACCTTCAACAAAAAAGGGGCAGTCCACCAGGACTGCCCCTTTCCCTTAGCACGGATGCTGGCTGCGTGGGTGCTTCAGCGCAGATCCACCGTCGTCAGATCCTGGAACCAGCTTTGTGCTGAGGTGAAGCCTGTCACGCGCCGGCTCATGGCGCGGGGGTTCAAATCATGCACAATCCAAAGCCAGGGGGGATTATCCACCAGCCGCGCATGCGCCGTGGCAAGAAGCTGGTTGATCTTCGCAGGGTCGCGTTCGCGTTCCAATTCGGCGAAGGCGGCATCGAATTGGTCATCCCGCCAATGGCCATTATTCGAACCGCGCGGCGCGAAATTGGACGAAAGGAACCAGCGCGCAAAGGCCGAGGCATCGGATGAATAAAGGCTGATATTCACCGCATCCGCGCCAAGCCAGGCCGGCTGATCAGGCGGGAAGCGCAGCGCCGCCAGCAGCGTATTCCATTCCACCACTTCAAAATTCACCCGCACGCCGCAATTCTGTTGCAGCGATTGCTGGAGGAATTCATTCATCGGCAGCGGCAGCATCTGGCCCGAGCCGGAATTGGAAATCCCGACCTTGAGCGTGAGCGGACGCTGCGCATTATAGCCCGCTTCCGCCAGCAAGGCGCGGCCCCGTGCAGGGTCCAGCCGATAGCGGTTTTGCGGATTGCCGAAGGTGGGGTCATTGGCCTTCACGAAGCCCACGGAAGGTTCCGCCGTGCCATTCAGCAATTGCACCATGCCATCGCGGTCTATGCAGTAATTCAGCGCCTGACGCACGCGCACATCAGCCACCGGGCTATTGGCACGGCCCGAGGCAAAAACCCAGGGCCAGACATGCGGGTAGGAATTCGTCACGATATTGAAGCCCGCTTGACGGAGAGAGCCAATCGCATCGGGCGGCGGCACTTCAATCCAATCCACCTGGCCGGAACGCAGCGCGGCAAGGCGCGTATTCGCTTCCGGCATGGGCAGCAGGATGATGCGATCAAGCTTCGCGCGGCGCGCCGCATCCCAGTAATTGTCGTTGCGTGAGAGCTCCGCCGATTGGCGCGGTACAAAGCGGGTCAGCCGGAAGGGGCCAGTACCCGCCGGCGGCAGCGCCGCAACCCGTGCCCAATCACGCCCCGCCTGTTCAAAGGAATTGGGCGAGGTGATCAGCACATAAACTGCCAGGAAGGGCCAATAGGAAACGGGGCGCGTGGTAGTGGTTTCAAAGGTGAAATCATCCACCTTGCGGTAGGATTCCAGCACGGGGATACGCCCGCGCGTGATGGCGCTGCCCGTTGCATCGAATTGCGGGCTGTCATTCTTGAAGAAGCGGTCGAAATTCCACAGCACCGCATCAGCATTGAAGGGCGTGCCATCATGGAACGTCACGCCACGGCGCAAATGAAAGCGCCAGATGCGCGGGTCATTGGCATCCTGTTCGAAGCGTTCCGCGAGACCCGCCTTGATCCCCGCCGGCTGATCGGCGCGCGACAAATCCCACAGCACCAGCGATTCAAACACCGGATAGCCAAGAAAGCGCATGCCCTCAAAACCATTATTCGGCATGCCGGTGGTGGTCGGCACATCGGTCGCGGTCATGGCGATGCGCAAGGTTTTGGGCTGCTGCTGCGCATCGGCGCTGCTTATGCCCATGGCCATCAGGGCAGCGGTCAGCGCCGCGCCCCAAAGGCGGTTTTTCCATTTCATGTTTTATCTCCCGTCCGTGGCAGCGCGGGGGCGCTGGCCTGACCTGAACCTAGCAAGCTTTGGGCCGGGGCCAAGCCCCGATTATTCAACCTTGATGTTCTGGCTGCGGATAAGATCGCCCCACATGACCAATTCTTCGGCAAGGGTGCGCGCCAAAACCTCAGGACCGCCAGTTTGCAACACCACACCCTGTTCGCCCATGCGTGCAATCAGGTCCGGATCGCGCGTTGCCACCGCCAAGGCCTGTGCGGCGCGCGCCACAATCGGCGCGGGCAGGCCGGCCGGGCCAAACAGCCCCTGCCAGAACACCCCATCAAAACCCGGTAGCGCATCCGCCACAGGGGGCAGATCGGGCAGCAGCGCCAATCTTTCCATGGAAGATATGGCAAGTGCGCGCGTCGCGCCTTCCCGCACTGCCGGCAGCGCTTCCTGCACCGCGCTGAACATTGCCTGAACGCGATTCTGCCTGAGGTCAATCAAGGCCGCCGCACCGCCGCGATAGGGCACATGCACCACATCAATCCCCGCCCGCGCGCGAAACAATTCAAGGCAAAGATGATTGACCGCCCCGGTGCCTGACGAACTGAAATTCACGCGGCCCGGATTGGCCTTGGCATAGGCAATGAGTTCCGCCGTGCTGCGCGCCGGCAGCGATGGATGCACATGCAGAATGAAGGCGGTGCGGAACACGGTGCCAATCGGCGTCAGTGCCGCCACCGGATCGCGCGGTTGCAGATTGGGTTGCAGCGCGGGGTTGATCGCAAGCGTGGATGTGCCCATCAGCAGCGTATAGCCATCAGGCCGCGCCTGGGCGGCGGCGTTATTCGCCACAGCGGTCGCGGCACCTGGGCGATTATCCACCACCAGCGTCTGGCCCAATTCCCTGCTCATGCGGTCCACAATGCCGCGCGCGCCGAAATCCGTGACCCCGCCTGGCGGATAGCCGAGCAGCACGGAAACACTGCGGGAAGGCCAGGTTTCCTGTGCGCTGAGCGCAGCCGGCAGGGCCGGCGCGGCAAGGGTTGCGGCAAGCAGGGCGCGTCTTTGCATTGGGATCCTCCCGATCATCCACGCAGGCTGCTTCAGCCGGGACCGAGGATCAAGCCCCAGCCGCCATCACGCCCTGATGGTCGTGCGCCGATCAGGCTTCCAAGCCTGCAAGGCGTCCTTCTCGAATTGAAATGAGATTGAAGCCGATGGAACGAAAGGGTTCGGGCGCTACCCAATTCGCCAGCCCCCAAGTGGCGCGCACTTCATCCTGTGTGCATCGGCCCACAATCAATTCAGCAAGCCGTTTGCCGAGAATGCTGCCCTTCACAATGCCAGCGCCATTGCAGCCGGCTGAGGTATAAAGCCCTTCTTCCACCTGGCCCCACCATGGCGCGCCATTCATGGTCAGCGCCGTGGTGCCGCCCCAGACCTGATCCAAGCCGATATGGGCAAGCCCTGGGTAGCGCCGATGAAAACAGGATAGCAGGGTTTCGCGGACGCGCGATGCAGTCACTGGCCGTTCATGCGCATACATGGACCGCACCAAAAGCCGATCCGGCCCAACGCGCCGCACGGTGGTTCCCAAACGATGCGAAGGCAGCAAGCCCCACACAGGCATGCTACCCAGATGCAGCGCGTCCTTGGCGTTCAAGGGTTCAGAGAGTGCGGCGTAGGTGTACATGGTCACCAGCCGATCACGCAGGCGGCCAAAATGGCGGATGGCGGCATTGGTCGCCATGATAACCGATGGCGTGACGATGCGTGCCAATGGCGTTTCCAGATGCCATTTGCCTTGACGCTGCATCAAAAGCAGCGGCGAGTTTTCATGCAGCGCGATATTGGCGGGCAGGGTATCAGCCAGACCCCGGATCAGCGCCGCAGGGTCAAGCAAATAACCTTCTTCCGTGTAAAGCGCGCATTGATAATAGCTTGTGCCGATGCGTTCTTGCAGCGCGCTCCGATCCCAAAGCTGGTGCGGCAAACCAGCCGCTTTCACGGCCGCTTCCAAGGCGCGCACCTGCTTCGCCCCAAGAACGGTTGCGGCAGCCTTGATGCGACCGGAAACTTGCAGGCCGCAATCAATTCCGTGCGCTTCAATGGGCGCCATCAGCCAGGCCCAGCCTTCTTCCGTGAAACGGTTCAGCGCTTCGGCACGCTTAAGGTCGGCGTCGCCGGGGCCTGAGGGAAGATCACGCGGACTCGCGAAGCCCGAATTGCGCCCAGATGAGCCTTCACCGACCTCAGTCGCTTCAATCACGATGATCCGTTCCTGAGGCTGGAGTTCAGCCAGGCGGCGCGCAGCGGCAAGCCCGGTATAGCCAGCGCCCACAACAACGTAATCGGCAGTGATATCCCCCTTAGCCGGGGCGGATGCTGCGCGCGGCGGCAGCAGGGCATTGAACCCGCAGCGGTCAGTGTAAAGCGGGAAAGCCGGGTGCTTCATCGCGTTCTGTCTATGGAAACTGTCATCAAAGTGCAATCATGCCGCCGTCTTGGAAGCGCTGCCTCGGATTGGGGTGAAGGTCCCAGGTGAGCCCCCGAACTCACCAAGGACTCCGATCCTTCATACGGCTGTCATTCATCTGTCACACAGCATTGCTAGGCCACGGTCATGCAAACCGGGGTCTCCATGCTGGAAATCGAACGATTGACGCGGCGCTTTGGCAGCAAAACAGCCGTGGATAGCGTCAGCCTGTCCATCCCTGCCGGGCAAATGGTGGGCGTGATCGGGCGCTCGGGCGCGGGCAAATCCACGCTGCTCCGCATGATCAATCGCCTGACGGAACCAAGCGAAGGCCGCATCATTTTCGATGGCCAGGATGTGACGCAGCTGAAGGGCCGGGCGCTGCGCGATTGGCGCATGCGCTCTGCCATGATTTTCCAGCAATTCAATCTGGTACAAAGGCTTGATGTGCTGACCAATGTGCTGGTTGGCCGGCTCAATCAGCGGCCCATACTGACTTCCATGTTCAAGATGTTCACGGCTGAAGAACGCGCCATGGCGCTGACCGCCTTGGATCGGTTTGACCTGGCCGAGGCCGCGCTGCAACGCGCCGATACACTTTCTGGTGGGCAGCAGCAGCGGGTCGCGATTGCGCGCGCGCTGATGCAGAATCCGCGCCTGATCCTGGCCGATGAGCCGATTGCCTCACTCGACCCGCGCAATTCGAAAATTGTGATGGATTCGCTGCGCGATGTTAACCGCGATGGCCTGACCGTGCTGGTCAATCTGCATGACCTGACCACGGCGCGCGATTACTGCGACCGGATTGTCGCCTTGAATGCCGGGCGCGTGGTGTTTGATGGCCCGCCAGCAGAGCTCACCGCCGCACGCATCCGAGAGGTTTATGGCGTGACCGAGGAAGAATTCGCCGAAGAAGCCGCGCAGGCCGTGGGCGCGACACCGCGCAGCCTGGTCGCTGCCTGATTTTCCCCCAAACAGGAGATCAAACCATGATCACCCGCCGTTCCCTTGCCGGGCTTGCCGCTGGCGCTGCACTGCTGCCAAGCCTTGCCCAAGCGCAGGCCTGGACCCCACGCCGTACGGAAACCTTCACCGAAGGCTTCCCCGCGCCGGGCCGCCGCCCCTGGGCGGAGCAAGTGCCGCAACTGCGCATCGGGCTGATGGGCGGCGAGAATGAAGCCGATCGCCTGGGCCGCTTTGGCGCCTATCGCGATTTGCTGGAACGTACCTTTGGTGTGCCGGTGCGGCTGTTCCCGGCCTCTGATTATGCCGGCGTGCTGCAAGCCTTTAGCGCGAAGCAGATTGAAATCGCCGCACTTGGCGCTTCCGCTTATGCGGGTGCTTGGCTTGATACCAATGGCGGGGTGGAGCCGCTTTTTGTCGCGGAGGAAGCGGATGGGTCCATCCATTATCTTTCCGTGATGGTGGTGCGCGCCGATAGCGGCATCTCGAATTTGGAACAGATGCGCGGCAAGGCGTTGGCCTGGGCCGATCCGAATTCCGCTTCCGGCTACCTTATTCCGCGCTTTTCGCTCCGCCGCGCCGGCATTGGCGTGGAAGCTGGCCAGTTTTTCGGCCGCACCGGCTTTGGCGGCGGGCATGAACAGGCGGTGGTTGCCGTGCTGCAGCGCCAATATGATGCCGCCGTTACCTGGACCTCTGGCCAGGGCGATGAGGCGCAGGGCTTCAGCCGCGGCAATCTGGCCGCCATGGTGCAAAAGGGGCTGCTGAACATGCGCGATTTGCGCATCATCTGGCGGTCTGAACCCATCCTGAACGGCCCGATGGGCACGCGCACCGATCTTCCTGCGGCCTTCAAGGAAGATATCAAGCGCTTCCATTTGGCGCTGCCCAAGACGCATCCGGATATCTACAAGCAGATCGAACGCGGCGGCGGCATGGGGTATCGCGAAGTACGCCATCAGGATTTCGAACTTTTCGTCGAACTCCGGCGTGAGGAAGCCGCCGCGCGTCGCCGCCGTTCCTGATGATGCAGGCAGCCTATGCCACCAGCCTTCCCGCGGTAATCCGCGGGGAGGAAGCCTTTCAGGCCGCGCGCCGCCAGAAGCGTAATGCCGCGCTTTTAGGCGCTGCGGTGATATTGGTGTGCCTGGTTGTTGCGGCTTGGATCAGTGAGGCGCATCCGGCGACATTATGGGCGGGGCTGCCGCGCATTGGCGAGTATTTTATCCGCATCCTGCCGGATTTGCGCTGGGATAGGCTGTTTGCCGATGCGGAGACTGAGGGTTCCATCGCCTTCTGGTTCTATCGCCTGCCGGAATGGGCGTTGTTGATTGTGGAGACCGCCAATATGGCAGCGCTGGCAACCTTGCTTGGATCCGCGTTGTCGCTCGCGCTGGCCTTTCCGGCGGCGCGCAATATCGCGCCTTCGGGCATCATCTATCAGCTTACGCGGCGTTTTTTGGAAGCGCTGCGCACCATTCCTGAAATCGTCTATGCGCTGATTTTCGTTTGGGCCTTTGGCGTTGGTGCACTCGCGGGCATTTTGGCGATTGCGCTGCACAGCGCTGGCGCCAATGGCAAGTTATTCGCTGAGGCGATTGAGAATGCCGATATGAAGCCCTGGGATGGTGTGACAGCAGCCGGTGGCAGTTGGTTCGCTGCCTGCCGCTTCGCCATTCTGCCGCAGGTGCTGCCCAATTTCCTGTCCTATCTGTTGCTGCGTTTTGAAGTGAATATCCGCTCTGCCAGCGTGATCGGCTTTGTCGGCGCCGGCGGCATTGGTGAGGAGCTCTATAAGGTGATCTCCTTCAATTATTACGAGGAAATCAGCGCCATCATCCTGCTGATTATCCTGACCGTTGCCTGTGTGGACCTGCTGTCCGAAAGGCTGCGCCACGCCGCGATTGGCCGGCTGGAGGCAGCGCGATGAGTGATGCCACAATCACCGCCTGGCGCACACGCATGCCGGCTGCCTTTGGGCCAGGGCCTATGCAACGCGGCCTTTGCGTTCTTGGCCTAGCGCTATTCCTGACTTGGTTCATCGGCACACTTTGGTATTTCGATTTTTCGCCGACGCGGCTTTGGAATGGCTTGGGCGGGCTTAGCAAGATCATTGTGCTGATGATCCCACCCTCCCCCGGGGAGCTTTGGGTCGAAATTCTGAAGGGCCTGGCTGAAAGTGTTGCCATGGCGTTCCTCGGCACTTTTTTGGCTGCGCTTGTTGCTATTCCGCTTGGCTTCATGGGCGCGCGCAATGTGGTGACGGTCACGCTACTGCGCTTTTCCTTCCGCCGCGTTCTGGATGGTATGCGCGGCGTTGATCAATTGATTTGGGCGCTGGCTTTCGTGCGCGCGGTGGGGTTAGGTCCCCTGGCCGGGGTGCTCGCGATTTTCGTCTCGGATATCGGGGTATTGTCGAAGCTTTATGCAGAAGCCATCGAAAACGCCGAAAAGCGCCAGGCGGAAGGCGTGACCGCCGCGGGTGGCGGGCGGCTGCTTGGCATTCGCTTCGGGCTTGTGCCTCAAGTGGCGCCGGTGATGCTGGCCCAGGCGCTTTATTTCTTTGAAAGCAATACGCGTTCCGCTTCCATCCTGGGTGTGGTCGGCGCGGGCGGGATTGGGCTGCAAATCGCCGAGCGCATTCGCGTGCGCCATTGGGATGAGGTGGCCTTCATCATCATCCTGATGATCATCACCGTCGCCGCGATTGATTGGATTTCCGGGCGCATCCGCCGCCGACTGATCACCGCCTGAACGGCCTGGGGCCATTCCCGGGGTGACGGCGGCGCCTAATCCAGCCTAGCAGGCTGCTGAAATTCATAGCCTGATTTCCGTATTTATGATTCACTGTCCTCGCATTTGGTCGAGGTTGCGATGCGTGGCAATGATGCAGTGGCTGGTTCCTTGTTCAGCTATGTTGATCTTGAAAAG
>JADCEX010000410.1 GCA_020249825.1 Roseomonas sp. | reverse complement strand
TGGCACCGCGCGATGTATCATCTGGAACGCGCGGAATCGGAGGAAGTGCTGGCGCTTTACGACAAGGGCTTTCGCAACCTGCAAAGCCCGCTGACGGAAGCCGCACCCGATTTGTATATTGATGTGCAGAATGCCGCTTCCATGCTGTTTCGCCTGCAGCGCCAGGGGGTGAATGTGGGGGCGCGTTGGGAAGAATTGGCCGATAAGGCGGAAGCGCGGATTGGCGATTGCCTTTCTGCCTTCACCCTGCCGCATTGGATGATGGCTCTGGTTGCGACCGGGCGCTTCCAGGCGGCCGCAAAGCTATTGGATGGGATACGTGACGCCATCGCCGCTGGCGGTACACTCGCGCCCATACTCCACGATGCGGCGCTGCCGGTATGTGAGGCCGTGCTGGCGCATGGGCGCGGTGATCATGCCCGTGCCGTTACCGTGATGCGCCCTGCCATTGGCGTGATGCACCGCATGGGCGGCAGCCACGCGCAGCAGGATGTGCTGGAACAGCTTTTCCTGGATGCGGCGATGAAGGCGGGCATGCTGGCCGATGCGCGCCTGCTGCTGGAACGCGTGGCCGGGCGCCATCCCGTGCCGCCGGAACGCCGCGTGGGCTATGCCAGTGCCGCCGCTGCCGTGATGCATTGAAAGGATATTGGGCCATGACCGAAGTGAAGAATTGGGAAGACTATAGCGCCGGGCTGAAGGCGCGCGGCAAGGAATTGGGGCAGTTGCACCCTGATATCGTCAGGGGTTTTGTGGCGCTTTCAAATGGTGCCGCGCAGACCAAGCACTTGGATGCCAAGACGCGCGAATTCATCGCCCTTGCTGTTGCCATCACCACGAAATGCGATGGCTGCATTGATGCCCATGCGCGCAAGGCCAAGGCCGCCGGCGCCACCAAGGAAGAAATCGCCGAAGCGCTTGGCGTTGCCATCGCGCTCAATGCCGGCGCGGCCTATACCTATGCGCTGCATGTGCTGGATGCGGTGGGCGACTAGCTTTTCACCCCAGGCGCTTCTTCGCCACAGCAAGGGCAGCGCGCTGTTCCTTGGTAACTGCGGGGTAATGCAGATCAAGCTTTTCAAGCGCTTCAATCATCGCCACCACCACCACAAGGCGCGTGAACCATTTGGCATCGGCCGGCACCACAAACCAGGGCGCGTGCGGCGCGGCTGTTGCGGAAATGGCGGCCTGATAGGCCTTCATGTAATCATCCCAATGCGCACGCTCCGCGACATCATTGGCTGAGAATTTCCAGTTCTTCTGTGGTTCTTCGATGCGGGCCAGAAAGCGCCTTTTCTGCTCCTCCTCACTCACATTCAGGAAGAATTTCAGCACCACCATCCCCTGGCGCGCCAGATAGCGTTCATAGGCCGCGATATCTTCGAGCCTTTCATCCCAGATCTTCTTGCCGATCAGCGAAGGCGGCAGCTTCTGGCGTGCAAGTAATTCCGGATGCACACGCAGCACCAGCACTTCCTCATACCAGGAACGGTTATGGATGCCGATGCGCCCTCGTTCCGGTAGGGCAATGGAATGGCGCCATAGGAAGTCATGGTCCAGCTCCATTGCCCCCGGCGCCTTGAAGGAATGCACCTGGCAGCCCTGCGGATTGACGCCGGAGAATACATGCTTGATGGCGCCATCCTTGCCGGCGGCATCCATCGCCTGAAAAATGCATAAGACCGACCAGCGATCCTGCGCATAAAGCTTGTCCTGCAACTCCGCGAGCCGCGCGATA
Organism: Roseomonas sp.; assembly: GCA_020249825.1. Taxonomy (GTDB): domain Bacteria; phylum Pseudomonadota; class Alphaproteobacteria; order Acetobacterales; family Acetobacteraceae; genus Neoroseomonas. Next base: position 1,543 of record JADCEX010000410.1, on the reverse strand, counting down.
CCCTGCTGCAACAGCGCCTCGGCTGCGGTTTTCTGCATCTCAAGCCCGGCGGTATCGGCCGGGTCATAATCCTTCAGGCGAAAGCCGCGCCCCTTGGTCACGCGGTAGCGGTCCAGGATCTTGGTTGCTCTTTTTTCCATTACACAGGTTCCTTTCGTGGTTGCCACCAGGGCAGGAAAATCCAGAGCGCCGCCGCCAATTGGATGGAGAATGTCATGCCAAGCGCCCAGACGTAACCTTCTGGCGCCCAACCGCCCGTTGCGGTGCGGGGCCAGAGATCAAGAATGGCGCCGATCCCTGTCTGGAACACGAAAACCACACAGAGCATCAGAAAATTGATCGCAGTGGAAACGCGCCCGGCCAAGGCTGGCGGAAAACCCTGCGCAATAGCGGCATAGCCCGCCGGCCCGACCGAGCCCGAGAAAGAAAAGAAAAACCACAGGAAGGCCATGACCCAGAAATTGCTCGGCCCCAGCATCAGCATGGCCTGGGCGAAAAGACAGCCCGCGACACCAATATAGGGCATCAGCATGGGCGAATAGCCGCGCGCCTGCGCGAAGGATGCTGCCTGCCCGGTGAAAAGACTGCCGAGCATCATGCCAAGTGCATAGATCAGCAAGGCCGCAGCGCGTGCGCCATCATCCAAGCCACCAACATCACGCAGCCACGGCCCAGCCCAAAGCCCCTGATAGGTGAAATTGAGCGTGGAGAGCATACCAACTGTCGGCACCAGGCGTAGAAACACCGGGTCCTTGAAGATGCGGCCATATTCGCCGATTTCCGGACGCAGGCTGCGCCGCGGCGCGGGCGCGACGCCGGGCGGCGCATTGGGCACGGAAAACCAGATCCACGCCGAAACCATCACCGCAAGCATGGCGAGCACGGCAAAAACCCCGCGCCAGCCAATCAAAGGCAGCGCCCATTGCACTGGCATGGTGGCGGAAAGCCCACCCATGGAAGCAAAAAACAGCCCCGCGCCCGTGACAGCCGCCACACGTTCCTTGGGATACCATTGCGTATTGGCCTTTAGCATGGCCATCAGGCCAGCCGCCACACCAACACCGGCAACGCAACGTCCCACCGCCAGCATCAGCACATCCGTTGACAGTGCACTGATCACAAAGCCCGTTGCCGCAATCAGCGCCAGGGTCGCCTGCACGCGGCGCGGGCCTTTCAAATCCAGTGCAAGCCCAATCGGCAATTGTGCCATGGCGTAGCTTGCGAAAAAGCAGGCCGCGAGCAGCCCAAGCTCCGCCGCCGTCAGCCCGAATTCAAGCGCCAGAAACGGCCCGATCACCGCCACCAGGGACCGATTGGCCTGGTTGATGAAATTGATCGCCGCGAGCGGCAGGGTAATGCGGGTGAAAAGCGACATGGGTTCAGCATGGCACGGGCGCCCGGCCCCGCCCATAGGGGATATCAGGGCAGGCGCAGCCGGACCGAAATGGGGCAATGATCGCTGATCACGTCGCGCAAGGCCTGATCACGTTCCGTGTAGGAAAGCACGCGAAAACTATCCTTGACGAGCCAATCCGCGGCGCGG
>JADCEX010000041.1 GCA_020249825.1 Roseomonas sp. | reverse complement strand
ACCGAAGGACCTCCCGCATTTTTCACGTAGGTCGTGATGGATCAGAAATCCATCCCGCCCATGCCGCCACCCGGCGGGCCGTTGATCACCCAGGGCGCGTCAATGCGGTCGTGCCGCAAGGCGGCGATGAAGTTCAGCGTCTTCCAGTGGCCGTGCGGCACGCGCGCATCAGGACGTTGCCCGCGCAGGCCCCAGCCGCGCAGCGGTGGCATGTTGGTCTTGAGCCAGGTCCCATTGATGAAGACCAGGCGCCTGGGGTCAACCATGTCCTGATGGGCCTTCCAGCATGCGCGCTTGAACGCGGTGTCGCGGCGGGGCGGTACGGATTTTTTTTAAGCTTAGCCCCTCGCATCCAGGAAAAACCACACAGCGCGCCGATCGGTCTTGATGCCGCGTGCGCAGCCAATCCGCACACGCGCCGCTCAGGGTGCGCGGCTTGTGGCCGCCCATCTGGCCTGGCGTCAGCGCCCCGGTCTCGCGCTGCCGCTTGCGCCATTTGGAGACGCAGGATGGGCTGATCCGCAAGGCAGCAGCGATCGCGCGGATCGTCTCGCCAGCCCCGGCACGTTGAACGGCACGCTCACGCAGATCTTCGGAATAGGGGCGATCCATGCTGGCCTCCTCAACCCAGCACGGAGCTTGAATCAGAAATCAACCCGCTTCGGGAATCCCGATTCAATGAAAAAGCAGCTTGCTAGACGTGAACACACGCCGCGGTTCGACAATTTCCCGGTTAGCGGTATCGCGACGGCAATCGCCCGTGATGCGGGAAGATTTTCAGGTAAGTTCAGAATAAAAGATTCTTCTATCAGTTTTCGATTCAGCATCGATCCTTACGAAGCCGACCAGTCGCCACCACATCCACCTGACCTGCCGATGTAAGCGCCACGCCGTAATCGCGTTCAGCCGTGGCAGTAGAAATCAAGCCGTCCAACACATCAGCGCGCACGCTTTCAGTGGGTCGCCTGAAAGGATCGCCATAACCGCCCCCGCCCGGTCCTTCGCAGATAAAGATATCGCCTTCCCTTGTCGGCATATGCGGCACCTTTGAAGGCAGCGCGATGCTCTCCCCCGTATCGGCACGGCGCAATGTGAGGCGCGCAGTCGCGCCATCGCGCCCACTTAACAAGCCCCAGGGTTTGAAGCGGTGCCCCTCACCTTCAACACTGGCACCGCCATCACTCAGCAGTCGGAATTCGCGCACGCTGCCTAGGCCGCCGCGCCATTGGCCTGCGCCACCGGCATCTTCGCGCAATTCATAGCGTTCAACACGCAATGGCAAATGGCTCTCGATATCCTCGATCGGGTTGTTGCGCGTATTGGCGTAAAGCGTGTCCACCGCATCCATGCCGTCCGCACCTGGCCGGCCACCATAGCTGCCTTCGAAGATTTCCATATGCACCCAATGGGAATTTCCCTTGATGCCGGAAAACGCGATGACCTTCAGATTACCAACACCCGCGCAAACTTGATCAGGCACAGCCTGCGCCAAGGCGCGCATTACCGTATCTGCCACCTGATTGCCTGGGCAGAAACGCGCAATGGTCGGCGCTGGAAATTCCGGGTTAGCAAGACAGCCTTTTGGCGCAATGATTTCAATCGGGCGCGTCAGACCCTCATTCACCGGAATATGGCCATGTACGGCGGTATCCAACAATACGGAGCGCACCGTGAGCCAAATCGCGACATCCACCGTACCGGTGAAAGGCATATTGATGGGACGATCCTTGACCTGCGGCGCAGTACCAGTCAGGTCCACGATCAAACGATCATCCCGCTTTGTAACTGTCGCCACGATAGGCAGATCGCGCTTGGAGGAATCAGGGCTATCACTATAGCCATCAATGAAAGTCTCCGCGCGCCAGGAACCCTCCGGCAGGCGCTGAATGGCTTGGCGCATCAAACGTTCGGCGTGGTCCATGAGGGATGCGCAGGCGGCACGAAAGGTCGGTAAGCCATATTCCGCGATCAGCGCTTCCATACGCTCCGCGCCAATGCGGCTTGCAGCAACCTGCGCTTCCATATCGCCAACCACAAGGTCAGAGGCGCGGATATTGTCGCGCATGATTTGCCATACGGCATCATTGCGCTGCCCGCGATCATAGACCTTGATGGCCTTGAATTGCAGGCCTTCGGCATAGGCATCAATCGCATCCACAATGCCACAAGAACCCGGCGTCAACGCGCCGATATCCAAATGATGCGCGGTGGTGCCGGAAAATCCAACCAATTCTCCCCCATGGAATACCGGCACAATGAAAGCGACATCCGGCCCGTGGGAGGCCCCGCCATAGGGATCATTATGCATGATCACATCGCCAGCCCGCACCACATCACCACGGGCCTGCAGCGTTTTCAGGATATGCTTCACATAGCCGGGAATGGGGCCAGATTGCAGCGGCGTGAATTGCGCGGATTCTGCCAAGCCACTGCCATGTTCATCCATCAGCGCTGCCCCGAAATCCTCACTTTCACGAATGATGGAGGAATATGACATACGCATCAGCTTATAGCCAATCTCAACAGCAATGTTTTCAAGCGCGCCCTGAATGACGCTGGCCGTGACGGAGTCTACCTGCTGGTTCATGGCGTATCCTCAAACCGCAATGATCAGATTGCCGCCGATATCGGCGGTAATGGTGCAGCCGGGCGGTACCACAGTGGTGCTGTCGGTCTGCAAGACAATGACAGGCCCAGGAATGGGCGCATCCATGGGCAGAAGGTCACGGTGCAAGAAGGGCGTGTCTGGCGCAAAAGGCTTACCATCAGCCTCTTTGAAAACAACCGGGCTTCGGTGCGCCAAGGCGGCTTCAATGCTGCCTCCCTTCTGGGGCGCTGGCGGCTTGCCCAGCTTAGGCCGCGACCCAAAGCCCGTGACGCGCAGATTGACGATTTCAATGACGCTATCGGTGAAAGCATGGCCGTATTCCGCGCGATGTTGCTGATGAAAGCGCGTAAGCGCTTCGGCCAGCGCCACTTCATTCACCGCATCGTCATTGAAGGCAACGCGCAGTTCGTAGCCCTGGCCGACGTAACGCAAATCGCCGGCACGTTCATACCGTACTGACCCAGGATCAAGCCCATCGGCCGCGAATTGTGCGGCAATTTCGGCTTCCATCGCCGTGAAGTCTCGCGCCATGCGGGCTAGATCGGGCGTACCTGAAAACTGAAAGCAGGTGCGCACCGCATCATATTTCAGATCAGTGGTGAGCAAACCCATAGCCGAGGTAATACCCGGCGCAGGCGGAATGATAACCTCCTTGATGCCTAGGATTTGCGCCACCTCCACCGCATGCAAAGGCCCAGCGCCGCCAAAGGCCACCAGCGCATAGCCCCTGGGATCAATGCCTTTCTGCACCGTGCGGCTGCGAATGGCATTGGCCATATTGGCGTTGATGATGGTAAGAATGCCAAGCGCGGTCTGCTCCATGGGCAAGGCCGTCTCGGCCGCGAAGCGTTCAATCACGCCCTTGGAGGCCGCGACATCAAGCGCCATGGCGCCGCCCAGGAAGTTCTTGGGATCAAGCCGTCCCAAAACGATATTCGCATCTGTCACGGTGGGCAGCGTGCCGCCGCGCCCATACCCGGCAGGGCCAGGCATGGCGCCGGCGGATTGCGGCCCCACGCGAAACGCTCCCCCCGCATCGAGCCGCGCAATCGAACCGCCGCCCGCGCCAATGGTATGGATATCAATCATCGGCGTCAGTAAAGGGAAGCCCGCAATCCAGGTGTCACGCGCCGTTGCTTCAGCAAAGCGTCCGGCAGTCACAATACCGATATCGGCGGAAGTGCCGCCTATATCGAAGGTGATCAGATTGTCGCGGCCAGAAAGCGCGCCCGCCCAAATGCCGCCCAAGACGCCAGCGGCAGGTCCCGAAAGCATGGTGATGACCGGGCGATCCGCCACCATTTTCGCGGTCGCGACACCACCATTTGAACCCATGATGTGCAAATCAGCCTGCAAGCCACCCGCGCGCATGCGCCCTTGCAACCGCGCGACATAATCCCTGACGGCGGGGCCGACAAAGGCATTCATCGCGGTGGTGGTGAAGCGTTCAAATTCACGAAATTGCGGCGCCACATCGGATGAAATGGTGACGAATGCTTCGGGAAATTCTTCCAGAACGATATCGCGTGCGCGGTGTTCATGATCGGGGTTCAAGTAGGAAAACAGGAAGCAAATGGCGATGGAGGCTATGCCAATTTCCTTGAAATGCCGGGCTGCGTCGCGGACCTCATTTTCCGCAAGTGGGATAAGCACGTCGCCACGTGGCGGGATCAGCCTTTCGCTCACCACCAGGCGATGGCGGCGTTTGACGAGCGGGGTGGCCTGCCAAGGAATACGTTGCTGAATCGAGTAATGTTCCGGCCGTTGATGCCTGCCGATATGCACCACATCCCGATATCCGCGCGTGGTGATCATGCCGCATTCAGCGCCACGATATTCAAGTGCTGCATTGGTGGCGATGGTGGTCCCATGCAGCACATGGCCAATTGCCGCGGGCGCCACACCCGCTTTGGCACAAAGGGCAAGGATACCTTCAACAACGCCGATCGAAGGATCAGCCGGCGTTGTCGATACCTTGTGGATGGTGACGCTGCCGGCTTCGGTATCCGTCAGTACCAGATCGGTGAAGGTACCACCGACATCAACACCAACCAGCATCACTTGCCTTTTTTTCCTTTAGCAGCAGCTTTGCGCGGGAAGCGCTTGCGGAAATCTGCAGCCATCTCCTCCAAGGTCACGAAGCGCACACCGGGATGCTTTAGCATATGTCCGATCAGGCGTTCCAGCATCAGCAGCACTTGCGGCCGGCCCGATACATCCGGGTGGATCGTCATTGGAACGACCGCGTAATCATATTCACGGTAGATGAAATCAAAATGATCGCGCCAGATCTGTTCAAGCTGATGGGGGGAGACATAGCCATGGCTATTCGGGAATTTTTTCACGAACATCATGGGCGGCAGATCATCCAAATACCAGGAAGCCGGGATTTCAATCAAATCGGTTTCGCGCCCACGGGT
>JADCEX010000409.1 GCA_020249825.1 Roseomonas sp. | reverse complement strand
ACAGACCTGCCCTTTCGCAGCACGGTGAAGGGGGCGATGCATGCCTGCGGGCATGATGGGCACACCACCATGCTGCTGGGTGCCGCCAAATACCTGGCGGAGACCCGCAATTTCGACGGCATTGTCCATTTCATCTTCCAGCCCGGCGAAGAAGGCTGCGGCGGCGCGCTCGCCATGTTGGAAGATGGGCTGTTTGAGCGTTTCCCCTGCGATGCGATTTACGGCATGCATAACCGGCCGAATTTCCCGCTTGGCGAATTCGCCATTCGCAGCGGATCCTTCATGGCGGGCGGCGCGTTTTTTGACATCACCATCACCGGCAAGGGCGCCCATGGCGCGCGGCCAGAGGCCTCGATTGATCCCGTACTGGCCGCCTGCCATGTCACGGCGGCGCTGCAATCCATTGTCTCGCGCAATCTGTCGCCGCGCGATGTGGCGGTGATCAGCGTCACCAAGGTGGTGGGGGGTGAGGCCTATAACATCATTCCCGAAACCGCCGTGATTTCCGGCACGGCGCGCTTCTTTTCGCGGGAGGTCGGCCAGCAGATCGAAGAAGGGCTGAAGCGAGTCGCGGCAGGGGTTGCGGCGGGGTTTGGTGCCTCGGCCAGCGTGGATTACCGGCTGATCTTCGCCCCGCTCAATAATGCGCCAGAGCCGACCGAAGCCCTGGCCGCGGCGGCGGCGGAATTGGTCGGCGAAACCAAGGTGGCGCGCGACAAGCCGCCCGCCATGGCGTCCGAGGATTTTGCCTTCATGCTGGAACGCGTGCCTGGCGCCTATATCAATTTCGGCATTGGCGATGGCGCGGAAGTGCATAACCCGCGCTATCAATTCAATGATGAGGCCATTCCCTATGGCGCGGCGCTTTTTGCGCGCGTGGTGGAAAAGGGGTTGCCGGGCGCGTAAGGCCCCTCGAAATCCATCGCCACAGCGCCTATATCTATCCCGTCACTTCGGTGACTATGGCGATAAACACGGCTCGGAATAAGCGTTGCGGACCCGGGGGCGGTACCCGGCGCCTCCACCAATCACCCGCCTTATCAGCGGCAGATGGGGGCGAAACAGGCTCGACGCGCGTGGTAAAGGGGACGCTTTTGCTCGGCATTGTACCGCCGTTATCGGGCTAAACCTTAAGTGCGAACGATAACAGCCGTGAGGCTGCCGCACTCGCTGCCTAATAGGTAAGCGCGGCTCGGGGGGCGCCGGGCAACAGAAGCCCCCCACTCTTTCCTTTGTGCGCCAAGGGAGATAGAGACACCCCGCGATGAGCGAGAAATCCCCCCCGCCCGAAAGCCTGCTTCCCTATGAAGCCTGGTCCGAAGAAGCCATGCGCGAAGTCGCCTGGCGGGCCTTGGAACATGCCGCAAAGCATGGCCTGCCGGGGGAGCATCATTTCTACCTGAGCTACCGCACCGATCATCCGGGTGTTGCGATCCCAGGGCACCTCAAGGCGAAATACCCGCAGGAAATCACTATCGTCCTGCAACACCAGTTTGACGATTTGTTTGTGGACCGCGTGGCAGAACGCTTTGGCGTGACGCTGCATTTCGGCGGTGTGCCGGCGAAGCTGGTGATCCCCTTCGGCGCGCTGACCATGTTCCACGACCCGCATGTGCGCTTTGGCCTGCGCTTCCCGCCAAGCGGGCTGGAGGAAGAAAAGGCCGGCCTGCCGCCTGCGCCGGAAGCGCCAGCAGCGCCGCCCCCTGCACCGGCGCCGCAGGGTGAGGTGGTCAGCCTGGATGCCTTCCGCCGCCGCCCCAATAAGGATGGCGGCTGAAAAGCTTTAGGGCAGGATTGCGATCCGCGCCGTGTTCTGACGCGCGAAAATCGCCGGGCGATACATCTCGCGCGCTTCAGCCCCCGGCAACTCAAAACTTCCCGCCGTGACGGCACGCAGCCGCACGGCGATGCGCGCCACGCGGTTTTCGCCTTCAAGCGTTACCGCCGCAGCAAAGCGATCATCCAAGGCGGGTTGGCTATCAATGGCGGTAAGTGCGCCAAGCCAGGGCAGGCCGGAAACCTCACCGGCGCCGAAGCGCCCGGTGATTTCCCATCCCGCCGGCAGGCCCTGTTGCAGCAGCAATTGATGGCGATCTTCGCCATCGGCGCGGGCTTCCAGCAGCAGGATGAAGCCATCGCCCGCGCGTAGCTGATCGAGGTTCAGCGCGCTGCCATCAAGGGCGAGGAATTGCCGCCGGATGGTGAGCCCCTGGCGCGCGGCGGGCGGCGCTTCCCTCGGGATGCCGGTGGTTGCTGTCATTTGCCATATCGTCGCCGCGCCCAGATTGCTGAGCCGCGCCGGGGCCGTTAGCGGCGCCACTACCACCGGGGCGGGGGGCAGCGCCACGCCATCAAGGCTCGCTTCAATCGGGCGCATGCCCTGGCCAAGCCGCGTCGCCGCCAGCACCGCCCAGCCCTGTTCCTGCGTGCTGGTGGTCTCGGGCGTGAAATTCTGCCCGGGCAGGGCGCCCATCAGCGCCGCCAACCGATCCGCGAGCAACCCGCTTTCCTTGAGCAAGGTCGCCACCGCCAAAGCATCGCGCTGCGGTGTGCCGTAGTCAAAGCTCCACCAGCGCCGGCTCAGCCGCGACAGCGCGGCGGTGAAAGCCTGTTCCGCCCGCGCCCTGTCGCCGCCGCGCGCAAACACCGCGCCAAGCTGTGCCAAGGAAAGCGGCGTTGGCATATCGCCCGCGCTTTCCATCATCCGCCGCGCGGCACCAAGCCGCACGCGCCCCGCCAGCGCCAGCGCATGCAGGCGATAGGCTTGCGCGGCGCGTTCTTCCGGCGTGGCCTCACCGGTATCGCCCACCGCATCATCCAAGAAGCGCAGCGCATCATTCAGCGCCGCTTCCGGCAGCGTGGCGCCTGCGGCGCGGGCGCGGAGCAAGGCTTCCACCGCGAAAGGGGTGAGCCATTGCTCGGCTTCCGCATTGGCGGACCACAGGCCGAAAGCGCCATCAAAGCGTTGCCGATCCAAAATGGCCTGCACTGCTGCTTGCAACCTGGCCGCGTGATCACCGCCGGCTGGCGTGAACAATCCCGCACTCAGCGCAATGGCGCGCGATGCGCTTTGTTCCAGGCAGGCGAGCGGAAAAGCCTCCACCGCGCGCAAGGCCGCTGCCGCATCATAGCGCACCACGGCACCAAGGCTCAGTTCTGCCCGCGCCGTACCAGGAATGAAACGATCAAAGGCGGGCGCGACTTCACGCTCCGCCCCGCCGGGCAATTCCGCTGCTTGCACTTCGGTCAGCAGGGGGCGTGCGGGGCGAATGGTGATGCGGCTTTCGCGCGTGACGCTGAAACCCTCAGGCCCGCTCAGACGGAGACGCAAAACGCCCTCGCCGCCGGCCAAAGCGCGCAAGGTCGTTGTCGGCGCGGCGCGTTCGCCGGTGGCAAGCTGCGCGGCTAAGCGCGCCGGCCCTTCAATTTCAATCGCGCCTTCGGTGCTGAGTTCGGCGACAATCTCACCCGCCGGCAATTCAATATTGTGCATCAGCACGGGCAGGCGCGCGGTATCCCTGGGTGCCAGGAAGCGCGGCAGCGCGGCTTCCACCACGGCCTGATCGCGCACAATCATGGGCCGGCTGGCGGCGCCGATGCGATTGCCTTCCCAGGCCACCGCCATCAGGCGCAATTCGCCGGCGAAATCCGGAATCTCCAGCGCGATCACGGCAGTGCCATCGGCGCCAACACGCACCGGGCCGGAAAACAGCGACACCAGTTTTTGCGGCGGCTGAATGCCCATGCCGGCCAGCCCACCATCACCGCCCTGGCGGAGCAACGCCAAAGCGCCTTCCGCCGGCGCCAATAACCGCCCGTAATCATCACGAATATCCACGCCAAGCCTGCGCCGACCCAGGAAATGCGCCACCGGATCGGGTGAGGCAAAGCCAGTCAGGCGCAAAATCCCCTCATCCACCGCGGCGAGTGTGACCATTGCTTCACCGCGTGCATCGGCAATGCGGATCGGGATTTCCACGCGCTGGCGTGGGCGGATGCGCTCCGGCGCGGTGATGCTCACCTCCAACCGGCGCGGCGCGGGATCAAGCCCGATCCAGGCGAGGCCAAGCGCGCGGGCTGGGCGGCCTTCACGCGCCTCACCAGGGCGATAGGCGGTGATGGCGATGTAAGCGCCCGGCCCCCAAGCGGCATCCACCGGGACTTCGATTTCCGTGCCGGCCTCGGCAAGGGTAATCTCGCGTAACGACACGAGTCGATCCGTCAGCACCGCAACCGTGGCCGGCCCGGCGAAGGGTGGTGTGATGCGAAGCCGCGCCACTTCCCCCGGCGCGAAAGCGCGACGTTCTGCGGCGACATCAATCCGGTCCGGGATTTCCGCGCTTTCAACGCCAGCCCAGCCGGCGCGGAAGCGATAGGATGCCATGCCAAGCCCATCCGCATCGGCAATTTCCAGCCTATAGCGGCCAAATGGCAGGCTGCGCGCAAAACGCGCGGGCGCGGCAGGGGTGATGGCGACCTCAGCCGCATCCACCGGTTCATCGCGCCAGACGGTTTCAAACCGCGCGATGGAATCACGCATCACCAGCCGCCAATCCGGCCTTTCGCGCACCAAGCGCAACCGCAACCGCGCCGGCGCCGCGCTGCCATCGGGTGCCACGGCAGCGATATCAAAGGCCGCTTCCGCGCCGGCATCCACCGCATCGCCCTGAAAGGCCGGGCGCAGTACGGGGAAAAGGCTTGTAGCGCGCACCGGCACGGCAATCTGCGCGCGGCTTTCGCGCCCGCCGGGTTCTGCAATCGCGAGCGTCACATTGGCCTTGATGGGCAGCGTGGTATCCGGCGCGCGCGGCAGGGAAAGCGCCACTACGCCGCGCCCTTCGCGGTCCAGTGGCGCGATTTCCTGTGTGATCAAATCGGGCGCGAAGTTTTCATCTTGCAAGCCAAAGCGCCAGCCACGCCAGGCTTCAAAGGGCTCGGGGTCTGGCAGCAGGCGGATTTCCGCATTGCCCGTAAGCCCTGCGCCCAGCGCGCCATACAGGAAGCGCGCGGTGACCGGCAGGTTGAGCGGCGCGGCCCCCGGCACCAAAGGCCCCGGCGCCGGCCCGGCGGTGACTTCCAGCCCTTCCGGCACAAAGGCGTCCACGCGGAATTGCGCGCGACCAATCGGCGGCAAAGCAGGATCAACCAGCGCTTCAATATTCCATTGGCCAAAGACCGCGCCATCAGAAAGTCGGAGCGGCCAGGAAATCGCGCCACCCGCAAGGCGCGGCGGCGTGACTTCCGCCGCGATCTGCCCATTGGGCCGGCGCAGCCGAACGCGCAGCGGCAAATCCTGCGGATTGCCCGCGGCATCACGCAAAAGCCCTGTCAGATTGACTGTCTCGCCAGGACGATAAATGCCGCGATCAAGCCAGAGAAACGCATCCAAAGGGCCGGGATGCGCGCGGCCTGTGGCGCCGCGATCCGAAAGATCAAAACTCGCCGCTTCCAGATTGAGCGCGGCGAGGTCATCCAGCGCTTCAGCATGAATGGCGAAGGGCGCCAAGGGTCCTTGCCCGCGCAGCAAAGCAATTGGAAAACGCGCAAGCCCTGCTTCATCGGTGCGCGCTTCCGCCAGCACATCATTATTGCGCGCCATCAATGCCACGCGCAGCCCGGATTTGACTTGGCCCGACTGAAAGCCGCGCGCCTGCACCGCCAGCCCATCGGCGCCGCGCCACGCTGTCAGCGCAATATCCGTCACGAAAAACGGAAAGGCCGCGGCGGTGGCTTCGCCGCGTCGGGTTTCCGCCTGCCGCGCCGTGATCAAATAAAGCCCCGGCGCGGCATCGCGCAGCAAATCAGCAAGCGGCAGCGCATGGCGCGTCAGGCGATTGGGCGCGCCACCCTGCAATTCAGCGCTGCCTTCCCACAGCACGCGGCCGCTTTGGTCGCCGATATATTGCGCCATCCATTGATCCAAAGCCTCACCCGGGCGCCAGCGTTCGCGGAGTGAGATCAGATTGCGTTCGGAAAGCCGCACCAAGCGAAGCTGCAATTTCTCGACATTCACCGTCGCCACACCAAGGCGCGGCGCCTGGCCACGCGGCAGGATGAAGGCGCGGTTTTCAAAGACAATGCGTGCGCTGCGATCCGGCATGGCGATGGCAAGCGGCGTATCAGCGCGCAGATTACCGCCTTCACCCGGCAGGCCAGCGCGCAGAATAATGCGCGTGGTCTGCCCCCAAGGCAGGCCACCCACGCAAAGCTGATCCGCTTCGCGTTCGATGGTGAGGTTTGGCAGCGCCGGTTCAGCGCGCACCCAATCTTCCGCGCGCCAATCGCTGCGCCGCGCGGGCGGGATGGTGAAGGTGATGCAGGCGCGCGCCGGTTCGGCATCCGGTTCCGGTGAGACACGCCGCACCAACATGCCAGCGGCGCGCCGCGCGGATTCCAAAGCGGCCTTTTGGCGCGCATCATTGGGCAGGCGATCCACCACCGCTTCCAAAGCTTCCACCTGTTGCGCGAGCCGATCCTGCCGGCGCAGCGCTTCGGCGATCAGTAGCAGCGGTGGGACTTCAGGTTCTCCGCCCGGGGCGAATTGAAAGGCGCGCCAGGCGGCCTGCAAGGCGCGGTTGTTTTCAGGTGGTGTGCGGGCAAGCTGGGCTTCAGCCAGCGCCAGCCAGTGATCGGCATTGCTATTGCCAAGACCGATGCGTTCTTCCAGGGCAGCGGCGGCGGCGGCGAAATCTCGCCGCGCAATGGCATCCTGCGCGCGGCGTTCCGCGGCGGCGCGTTGTTGCGGTGTGCCGCCGGCAGGGAAGCGCCGTTGCAGGCTTTGCTGATAGGCACCGGATTCCTGAGACAGGCCGGGCAAATCAAAGCCCTGCGCCCAGGCAATGACCGGGGCTAAGGCCAGCATCAGGATCAGCAAAAGGCGCGGCAGCTTCATCGGGGGGTTCCTCGCCAAGGGCATGGCCGCTTATCGCATGTTACGTGGCCGGATGCATCATTCGGGCTTCTGCTTCGGGGTATGGCCGGAAACCTCGGCCCCCGCATCCCGCGCCATCGCGGCGAGCAAAGGCGTTGACAGCAAGGTGACTGCCGCCGCCACCAGGAAACCAGTGGAAAAATCCGCAAGGCCAAGCTCTGCCCGCCCGGCGGCCAGACGAGAGATTTCCAGCGTAGCCGTGGCCAGCACCACACCAAGCGCAGGCGATAATTGCTGGAGCGTGCTGTAGAAGCTGGTGGCGGCGGAGAGTTTTTCCGGCGGCACATCGGCAAAAACCAGCGTATTGAGCGAGGTGAATTGCAGGCTGCGGAACAGCCCGCCCGTTGCCAGCAGCGCAAAGATGGCGATGACAGGCCAGGCGGGATTGGGAAAGGCGAGCGCCGCAATACCGGCTGAAGCAAAAACACCATTGATCAGCAGCGCATTGCGAAAGCCAAAGCGCTTCAGAAGCGGGCGCACCAGCGGCTTCATGGTAAAGGCGCCAAGCGCAGTGGCGAAGGAAACCAGCCCGCTTTCGGAAGCCGACATGCCAAAGCCGATTTGCAGCATCACCGGCACCAGGAACGGCACCGCGCCGGCACCCACGCGAAACAGGCTGCCGAAAAGCGCCGGCTGGCGGAAGGTTGGAATCTTGAGCAGCGCGATATCAATCGCCGGGCGCGGCGCGCGGCGGCAATGAAAATAGGCGGCGACGCCAATCACTCCGCCGGTTATCAGCGCAACTTCCGGCCAGGGTTCCGCCACCACATGCCGGCCCACGGTTTCCAGCCCGAACATGCCAAGCGCCAAGGCCAACCCCACCAGCGCGAGGCCCAGAATATCCGGCCTGCCCGGATTGCTTAGTGGAATGGCGGGGATTTTCCACGCCACCAGCAGAAAACCAATCACGCCGATTGGCACATTGATCCAGAACACCGCGCGCCAGCCGAAAAAATCGGTGAGGATGCCACCAAGCGGCGGACCGCAGACGGGGCCGAGCAAGGCCGGCATCGTCAGCCAAGCCATGGCGGAGAGCAGTTCTTCCTTGCGCACGCCGCGCAGCAGCAAAAGCCGCCCGACTGGGAACATCATGGCACCGCCCGCGCCTTGCAGGATGCGAAAAGCGATCAGGTCTTCCAATCCGCGCGCCTGGCCGGAAAGTGCGGAGGCCACAACGAAAACAATGATGGCCAGCATGAAAACGCGCTTGGCGCCGAAGCGGTCCGCGATCCAGGCCGAGAACGGAATAAAGACCGTGAGTGCCACCAGATAGGAAGTGATGGCCGCCCCCAAGCGCGCCGGGTCTTCGCCCATATCACGCGCCATGCTGGGCAGCGCGGTGGCGACCACGGCGCTATCCAGGTTTTGCATGAGCAACGCGGATGCGACGATCAGCGCAATGACGCGATGATTGGCGTGGGCGGCGGGTTGTTCCATCAGGGGCGAAGGATAACGCGGCCCGCGCTGCGCCTGGCGCTGACTTCCGCCATGGCTTCGCGGAATTGCTCCAGCGGATAGGCGGCGTGGATTTCGGGCTTCAGCGCACCCGCCTGCCACCATGCAACCAATTGCTGCCACAGCGCGCGCGCTGCGGGCGCGTAATCTCGCCGGCCATCGCCCGGAGACCAGCCGACATAGGTGCCCCAATTCACGCCAATGACGCCGATATTCTTCAGCAGCAGAATATTGGTCTGCAGCGTTGGGATGCCGCCGCCGGCGAAACCCACCACGACAAGATTGCCGCCATCCGCCAGGCAGCGCAGGCTTTCATCAAAGGCAGGGCCGCCGATGGTATCCACCAGGCAATCCACACCGCGCCCGCCCGTGGCAGCACGCGCCGCATCGCGGAAAGGTGCTGCGCTATCCAGCACCACATCGGCGCCGCGGGAGCGCAGCATTTCGTGCTTTGCCGCACCCGCGCGGGCAACCACCTTGGCCCCGCAAGCCTTGGCGATTTCAACAGCGGCAAGGCCAACGCCGCCCGCCGCGCCATGCACCAGCACCCAATCGCCCGGTTTGATCTTGCCGCGCCACAATAGCGCCGCGCCGGCGGTTGGGTAGGAAATCGGGAAACCGATAGCAGGTTCCAAGGGCAGGCCATCGGGGATGGCGATGGTATGGATATCATCGGCGATGGCTTCTTCTGCCATGCCGCCCCAATCCACCACGGCGAAGACCCGCGTGCCGGGTGGCGGTGCAGCCGCATCCGGGGCTGCTTCCAGCACCGTGCCGACAATTTCTGTGCCCGGCGTGAAGGGCAAGGGCGGCTTGCGTTGATACTTGCCCGCCACCACCAATTGCGTGGCAAAGGAAACCCCTGCCGCCGCGACCTTAATCCGCACGCTACGTGGGCGGAGCGCCGGGCGCGGCACATCCTTGATTTCAAGTTCCGCAAAATCCCGCCAGCTTTCGCATATGATCGCGCGCATCACGCGGCCTCATCCTGCATGATCATATCCGCCCCTTTCTCGCCGATCATGATGGTTGGCACATTGGTATTGCCGGTAGTGAGCGTGGGCATGATGGAGGCATCAATCACACGCAACCCAGCAATACCGCGCAGCCTCAGGCGGCTATCCACCACACTCGCGGGGTCTTCGCCCATGCGGCAGGTGCCGACCGGGTGATAGATGGTGGTGCCATATTGGCGCGCGAAGCTGAGCAATTCGTCATCGCTTTGCACATCCGGCCCCGGCAGGATTTCGCGCACGCTATAGGGCGTGATGGCGGCTTGGGCGTAAATATCGCGCACCATGCGGAGCCCACGTGCAAGCAATTCCTGATCGCTCCGTGCGGACAGATAATTCGGGCGGATGGCGGGTTTTTCAAAAGGATCAGCGGATTTCGCCATGACCGTGCCGCGGCTATCAGGCTTTACCGGGCAGATGGCGCAAGTCATGCCGGGTTCTTTTTCCAGTACGCCGAATTGGCCAAGCGCATAGCTCGCCGGCGTGAACAGCAATTGCAGATCAGGGCTGGCAAGCCCTTCACGAGAGCGTGCGAAAACCTGCGCCGTGGTCACGCCGAAGGTCAGCGCGCCATTACCGACCGTGAAGAAGCGCGCCACCTGTTCCACCAGGCGCAACCCGCGCGCCAATTGATTGGTGCTGATGCTATCCTTCACGCGATGCTGCACGCGCGTGACGTAATGATCCTGCAAATTGGCGCCGACACCCGGCATATCCTGCACGACCTCAATACCCAGCGCGCGCAAATGCTCGGCGGGACCGATGCCGGAGATTTGCAGCACATGCGGCGAATTTACCGCACCGCCGGAGAGGATCACTTCCCGCTTGGCGCGGATTTGCTTGAGCGTGCCGCCCTGGCGAAACTCCGCGCCCACGCAGCGCTTGCCGTCAAACAGCAGCCGCGTGACCTGGGCTTCGGTTTCCACCTGCACCTTGTCACCCGCCTCAGCCAAATAGGTGCGCGCGGTCGAACCGCGCCAGCGGCCAATGCGCGTCATTTGCGAATAGCCAACGCCTTCCTGTTCAACTCCATTCAAATCGCGGCGGAAGGGATGGCCCGCTTGCTGCGCCGCTTCGATGAAGCGATGCGTCAGCGGCAGGATGGTGCGGTAATCTTCCACCTGCAAAGGCCCATCCTGGCCGCGCACGGAAGGGTCGCCGCCATTGCGATAGGTTTCACTGCGGCGGAATAGCGGCAGCACTTCGTCATAGCTCCAGCCGCGGCAACCCATTTGCGCCCAAAGATCGAAATCGGCGGGGTTGCCGCGCACATAAAGCATGCCATTGATGGAAGACGTGCCACCCAAGGTGCGCCCGCGCGGCCAGCGGATTTCGCGGCCATTCGCGCCCGATTCGGCTTCCGTCGTGTAGCCCCAATTCACCAGCTTCTGATTCTGCATGAGCTTCAACATGCCGGCAGGGATATGAATCCAAGGGTGGCGATCCTTTGGCCCGGCTTCCAATAACGTCACGCGCCGCCCTGCCATACCAAGCCGGCTTGCCACCACACAGCCAGCAGAACCCGCACCAATCACCAGATAATCGGTTTCCATGTCAGCCACCTTCAATCAAGCTTGATGCGCGCATCGCGCACCAGCTTGCCCCAACGATCAAATTCCGCTCGGACAAAACGCGCATAATCTTCCGGGCTATCGGCGACGGGCTCTGCACCCAAAGCATCAAAGCGCGCGCGTGTTTCAGGGCTGCGCGCGGCGCTGGCAACCGCCTGTTGCAAGCGCGCAGTGATGGCGGGCGGCGTGCGCGCCGGCGCCCAAATGCCGTACCAGGTCGAAATTTCATAGCCAGGCACGCCAGCCTCAGCGATGGTCGGCAAATCCGGGAAGGGGGCGATGCGGCTTTTCGTGGTCACACCCAGCGCGCGCAAGCGCCCATCACGCACCGCACCCGCGCTGGCCGGTACGGAATCGAACATCGCCTGCACCGTGCCCGCAATTAAGTCCTGCCCCGCCGGGCCGCTACCGCGATAGGGCACATGCACCAAATCCGTGCCCGTCATCAGCTTGAACAATTCCCCCGCCAAATGCGGTGCACCACCTTGGGACGATGATGCATAAGCGATCCGGCCGGGATTGGCGCGCGCATAGGCGATGAATTCCGCGACACTCCTCACCGGTAGCGCCGGATTCACTACCAGCCATAGCGGCACGGCAGCGATATTCGTGACCGGCGCGAAATCTGCCAGCACATCAATCGGCATATTGGGGGTCAGATGTGGCACAATCACATGGGCCGAGGCATTGACCAGAAAGGTACTGCCATCAGGCGCGGCGCGCGCCGCTTGCTCAGACCCGATCAGCCCATTGGCGCCGGCGCGATTCTCCACCACGAAAGGCTGACCAAGCGGGCCCTGCACGGCTTGGGCAACAATGCGGCCCATAATGTCGGTGGGCCCGCCTGGCGGATAGGGCACAATGAAGCGCACCGGACGGCTTGGCCATTCCGGTGCCTGCGCCCGCGCGGCAAATGGCAGCAAGGCTCCCGCAATTGCGGCGCGGCGTGTGATCTTCATGGCTGGCCCCTTCCCTTATTTAGGTTTGGCGTCAGGATAGGCATGATTTGGCGCTGGAGGAAACGCGATGAATGAAGCGATGCAGCCCTATAAGGGGCTTCGGGTGCTGGATGCCGGCCAGGGGATCGCGGGGCCCTATTGCGGCATGATGCTGGCGGCCTGCGGCGCTGATGTGATCAAGCTTGAACCGCCCGAGGGCGATTGGTCGCGCGGGCTTGGCACGGCCAAGGATACGGTTTCGGTCATGACCGTGTGCTTCAATCGCGGCAAGCGTTCCGCGGTGCTGGATTTGAAGTCTGAGGAAGGCAAGCGCGCTGCGGCGGCGCTTGCGGCGCAGGCCGATGTGCTGATTGAAGCCTTCCGCCCAGGTGTGGCCGCGCGCATCGGGCTTGGGCCTGAAAACGCCAAGGTGGATGCGGTGTGTCTTTCCATTTCGGGCTTTGGCCAAAGTGGGCCTTATGCGGAACGGCCTTGCACGGATTCGGTCGCTCAGGCGTTTTCCGGCTTTGTTAGCCTGAATGAGGGTGCGGATGGCGCGCCGCATAAGGCCGGTGCCTTCATCGCCGATATGGCGACGGGGATTTATGCCTTCTCAGCCGTACAAGTCGCACTCGCTGCGCGCGCGCAGGACAGCACGCCACGCCAGCGCGTGATTGACATGTCGCTCATGGCGGCCACGTCCAATCTGTTGACGCACCAAATCGGCGAGTGGGGCGTGCAGGGCAAATCGGCCGCACCGCCCAATGCGCCGGCGGGCGCTTATCGCGCGGCAGATGGTGGCTGGGTGATGATCACGCTGGTGCGGGAAGCGGAATGGCCTAAGCTCTGCGGCGCGCTAGGCCTGGCTGATATCGCCGCCGATCCGCGCTTTTTGAATTTCGATCTCCGTTGGCAGAATAGGGAACCGCTTTACGCTATCATCCGTGCCGCTTTCCTGAAGAAACCCGTCGCGGAATGGGTGACCATTTTGCAGGGCGAAAGGCTGCTGGCGGATCGGGTGAATACGCCGCTGGATTGGCTCAGCAACGAACATGTCACAGCCTATGGCGCAGCTTCGCGCATTCCACAGCCGCAACTTGGCGCGGTGCCTCTGCCGATGCTGCCGGGGCTTGGCCATTTTGTGGCGGAAGCCCCGGCGCTTGGGCAGCATACGGCGGAGGTTTTGGCCGAGCTTGGCTAGCGCCGTTCAATTATGCGGCAGGCGCAGCCCCGGTTCATCCCATTGCATCGCCACTAACTTCCCAGTGTTGGACAGCGTTATATAGGCGGTGCGCATATCCGGCCCACCAAAGCAGATATTGGTCGGCATGCGCTCGGGCATTTTCACGGTGCGGAGGATTTCACCTGAAGGCGACACGGTGGTGATTTCCCCCGACACCAGCGTTGCCACAATGATATTGCCCGATGCCGCGATGGCCAGGCTATCCAAGCGCCGATAGCCGGGGAATTGGCAAAGCACGCGCCCGCCCGCGCTGGATGGCCAGGGTTCCTTCTTCAGCTTGCCGGGCGCTTCAATATCCCAGGCCCAAAGCCGGCCGGTTTCGGTCTCGGCCACATAAAGCGTCTTGCCATCTGGGCTGATCCCAATGCCATTGGCGCCGCCAAAAATCGGGAAGGCCGCTTCCACCACGCGTGAGCCATCTTCCGATGCCCAATAAGCACCGCCATGGTCACGATCCCGCGCGCGCACCTTGCCGAGGTCGGAAAACCAGAAACCGCCCTTGCCATCGAACATCAAATCATTTGGGCCGCGCAAGGGCCGGCCATCGCAAACACGGATCAGCGCTTCAACCTTGCCGGTGGTGGCGTCAATCTTTTCAATGCGCCCGCCAGCATAATCCGGCGATTGACCGCTTGGGCGCAAAATCCCGGGCTCCTCATGCCAGGTGAAGCCGCCATTATTGCAGACATAAAAACTGCCATTCGGCCCCAGCGCCAGGCCATTCGGCGCGCCTTCCACCGTTGCAATGGTGCTCTTGCTGCCATTCGGCGCCACTTTCGTGATGCGCCGCGCTTCAATTTCGACCAGCGCCACGGAACCATCCGGCATGGCGACAGGGCCTTCGGGGAAGCGCAGCCCCTCGGCCAGGATTTTGAGGTCGGGTGTGGCGACATGAACGGCCATGGTTTCCTCCTGCATTGGTTGGCCTGATCATGGCCCTGTTTTGCCCCGCTGCGAAGCCTTGACGCGGCGGGGCTTAGGATGAAGCCTTCACCCCATGAAAACCGCCCCTGATCCCGTCACGCTCTCGGTCCTCGATAACCGCTTCCGCGCCATTGTGGAGGAAATGGGGGAGGCGATGCTGCGCACCGCCTATTCGCAAATCCTGAACTCGTCCCGCGATTTCTCGATTGCATTATGTGATGCCGAAGCGCGGCTGGTGGCGCAGGCTGATCACATTCCGGTCCATGTCGGCGCCATGCCCTTTGCCGTGCAGGCGGTGCGCGATGCCTTTGGCGATAGCGTGAAGGAAGGCGATATCTACCTGCTGAATGACCCTTATCATGGCGGGTCACATTTGCCGGATTTGACCGCGATTGTGCCAGTTTTCGCCGAAGGGCGGCTTGTGTTCTGGTCCGTCGTGCGTGCGCATCATACGGATATCGGTGGCGCGACCCATGGCGGCTATAATCCAGGTGCGACGGAGATTTGGCAGGAAGGGCTGCGCGTGCCGCCCATTCTGCTCGGCGAAGGCCGCGTGCCGCGCGAAGACCTTGTGCGCATGATCATCACCAATACGCGGCTGGCGCGTGATGTGCGTGGTGATCTGATGGCCATGATCGGCGCCGCGCATCTTGGTGAAAAGCGCCTGCTTTCGGTGCTCGCGCGCTATGGCGCGGATACCACGGTGGCGGCAGTGGATGCCATTCTCGCGCTGGCGGAAGCGCATACCAGGCGCATCATTTCCACCTGGGCCGATGGCACCTGGCTGGGAGAGGCGTTTCTGGATGATGATGGCTTTGGCGGCAATGATATCGCCATTCGTGCGCGTGTCACGAAACAGGGCGATCATCTGACCGTGGACCTCACGGAAAGCGCGCCGCAAACGCCTGGCTTCGTCAATTCATCCTATCCCAATATGGCGAGTGCGGTGCGCATGGCGCTTGCCTTCCTGCTTGATCCCGAAGTCGCGAAGAATGATGGCTGCTTCCGGCCCCTCACCATTAAGGCGCGCGAGGGCACGGTGGTATGGGCGAGCGAAGGCGCACCAGTGACGATGTGCACATCGCATTGTTCCAATGAAATTGTGGAAGCCGTGGTGAAGGCGCTCGCCAATGCCTGCCCGGATCGCGCCATGGGCGGCTGGGGAAGGCGCTTTCGCGTGGCGATCAAGGGGCGCGATCCGCGCCGGCCTGGGCGCTTTTTTGTCTGGCACATGTTCCATGCGCGGCCAGGGGGCGGCGGTTCTTCCGGCGGCGATGGCTGGTCCACCGCCGGCGAATGGCATTCGGCGGGTGGCTTAAAATTCGGCAGTGTGGAAATGGCGGAAGCGCGTTTTCCGCTGTATTTCGCGCGGCATGAATTCCGTCCCGGCAGCGCAGGGGATGGCACCTATCGCGGCGGGCTTGGTGGTGATCTTGTCCTGAAACTTGAAACCGATGGCCCGGCGGTGGCGAATACCGCGGGTGATGGTGTGCGCTATGGCGCGGCGGGGATGCTCGGCGGTAAGGATGCCGCGCCGCATCACTACAGCCTGCATCGCGCAGATGGCACATCGCGCGATTTGCGCACCAAGGAAGTCGGCATTCCGTTGGCACCCGGGGATCAACTGCATGTGCTCTCCGGCGGTGGTGGCGGCTGGGGGCCGCCCGAAAAACGCGACCCCGCCGCGCGCGCGGCCGATGCGGCGGAGGGGCTGGTATGACCTACCGTATTGGCGTTGATGTCGGGGGCACTTTTACCGATGTGGTTTGTGTCGCGGCGGATGGCACCACAATACTCGCCAAGGCGGCCAGCACGCCGGCGGATCAATCGGAAGGCGTGGTCGCGGGGCTTGTCGTCCTCGCGGAAACGCTTGGCGTGACGCTGCCCGATCTGCTGCGCCAGACTGAACGCATTGTCCACGGCACCACGGTTGCCACCAATGCCTTGCTTGAACGCAAGGGGGCGAAGATTGCGATGCTCACCACCGAAGGACATCGAGATGTGATTGAAATGCGCGAAGGGCTGAAGCCTGAGCGCTACAATATGCGCCTGCCCGCCGCCCCCGCGCTGGTGCCGCGCCGCTTGCGGCTTGCGGTGCGCGAAAGGCTGCGCCCGGATGGGCGCGTGGAAACCCCGTTGAATCAGGCATCACTTGATGCCGCCATCGCAACATTGCGGGCGGAGAATGTTGAGGCAGTCGCGGTGTGTTTCCTGCATTCCTGGCGTGATGCGCGGCATGAAAACGCGGCTGCCGAGGCGTTGCGCCGCGCGCTGCCTGGCGTTTTCGTCACTACTTCTGCGGAAGTTCTGCCGCAGATCAAGGAATTTGAACGTTTTTCGACGGCAGCGGTGAATGCCTATGTGGGGCCGATCGTCTCGCGGTATCTGGCGCGGCTGCGCGGGCGCTTGGAACAGGCGGGTTATGGCGGGCCGGTGTTCGTGATCCTCTCCCATGGTGGGGTGGCGCCAGTGGAAGAAGCCGCGCGCCTGGCGGCGGGCACGGCGCTGTCAGGTCCGGCGGGTGGCGTTGCGGCGGGTGTGGCGCTCGCCGAACGCGGCTTGGGGCAGGATTTGATCACCTTTGATGTCGGCGGCACCTCCACCGATATCGCACTGATCCAAGAAGGTGATGCGGCGCTTGGGCGCGGGCGAGATGTGGCGGGCGAACGCATCGCGCTGGAAAGCCTGGATATCGTGACGCTTGGCGCCGGCGGCGGTTCCATCGGCCATGTTGGCGCCGGAGGAACCTTGCAGGTTGGCCCGCGCAGCGCGGGTGCGGTGCCGGGGCCGGCGGCCTATGGGCAGGGAGGCACGGAACCGGCGGTGACGGATGCCAATCTCGTGCTTGGTTATCTGGATGCCGCGAATTTTCTGGGCGGCAAGCGCAAGCTGGATATGGCGGCGGCGGAACGCGCCTTCGCCACGCTTGGCGCAAAGCTCGGGCTTGATGCCATGGCAGCGGCGGCGGGCGTGCATCGGCTTGCCAATATCCGCATGGCGGATGGGATTCGCGTGGCGACTGTCCGGCGCGGCGTTGACCCGCGCGATTTCTGCCTTTTGGCGTTTGGTGGAGCAGCCGGGCTGCATGCCAGCGCGGTGGCGCGGGAACTCGGCATGAAGCGCGTGGCGGTGCCCTTCTTTGCTGCCGGTCTTTCCGCCTGGGGCATGCTGCATACGGATTTGCGTTACGAGATGGCGCGCAGCGAATTGAACACGGGCGGCGTGCCCGATGACGCTTCGCTGCGCAGCATTTGGGCCGCCTTGGAAAAGGAAGGCCGTGCGCGAGTCGCCAGTTGGTTTGGCGGTACCGTGGAAACGCGCCGCGCGGCGGATATGCGCTATGGCGAACAGGTTTTCGATATCGCCGTGCCTTTGGATCATGTTGCTTGGGAAGGTGCTGGGCTTGCTGATCGGCTGCGTGATGCCTTCCATGCGCGGCATGAGGCGCTGTTTACCTATGCGCTACGCCAGGAAGAGGTTGTGCTGGTGAATGCCAGGCTTGCGGTGATTGGACGCTTGCCGCCGATGCCGGCGCCAGCGGGCAAAGCCGCAGGCGCCAAGGTGGCACCGCGTGGCGCGCGCCGCATCATGCTGGAAAGCGGTCTGATTGATGTGCCGGTCTATGATTTCGCTGGGCTTGGCGCAGACCAGGCGGTGGCGGGGCCGGCGATTGTGGAAAGCGATACCACCACCGTGCTGCTGCTGCCCGGCGATGCCGCGCGGATGGATGCGCGCGGCTGGCTGGAAATTACGCTGCCGGATCAGGCCTAAAGGCGTTCAGCGTCCCGGTGCGGGTGCCGGTACATTTGCCGGCCGCTCGGTCCCGATGGTTTCTCCCTGCCGCGCGGTCCATT
>JADCEX010000408.1 GCA_020249825.1 Roseomonas sp. | reverse complement strand
GGCCTGCTGACCCGCACGCCAGAAGGCGCCAATGCCTGGTTCCAAATGGCGCCGGAGGCTGATCTGGCCCGCCATATCCTGGCCCGTCTGCCGGAATCGGACCCTTTGCTGGCGGCTGATCGTCGCGCGGCTGCGCGTCTCGCGGCGGAACGTGCGCGCATTGCCTCCGATAGTTTCCGCAGCCATGGCGCTGATTGGGATGAAACCCGCGCCCTTGGCCTGCCGACCGACGCCATTGAAACCGCCCTGCTGCAAGCCCTGCCGGCGGGGCGGCTGGGGCGCTTGCTTGATATTGGCTGTGGCACGGGTGGTGTGCTGGAACGGCTGGCACCGCGCATCGAAGAAGGGCTCGGCATTGATGCCTCGCGCGAGATGCTGGCGCTGGCGCGCAGCCGCCTGACGGAACGTGGCCTCACGCATATCGCCGTGCGGCAGGCAGATATGTATCGGCTGCCTTTGCCTGATGCCGGTTTTGATGCCGTCACATTGCATATGGTGCTGCATTACGCCGAAGACCCCGCCGCGGCTTTGGCCGAAGCCGCGCGTGTTGTGCGGCCCGGCGGGCGGCTGCTGATCTTGGATTTGGCGCCGCATGACCGTGCCGATTTGCTCAACCGCTACGCCCATCGCTGGCCTGGTTTTGATGATGCCGCGATGGCGGGCTGGCTTGGTGGCGCAGGCTGCACCGCGCCGCGTGTCAGCAGCATTCCCGCATCGCTGACGCTTAGGCTTTGGTCAGCCGAACGCCTGCCGCTTTCCGTTTCCACCCCCGTATCCTGAAGGTTTCCCCATGGCGCGCCCGCATCTTCTTGACGCCCTTCGTGACCGCGTTTTGCTCTGTGATGGTGGCATGGGCAGCCGCGTGCAGGCCCTGACCTTGGAGGTGGAACGCGATTACTGGGGCAAGGAAAATTGCACGGAGGTCTTGAACCTTTCGCGCCCCGATATCGTGCGCGATATCCATCGCGGCTATTTCGAAGCCGGCGCGGATATGGTGCTGACCAATAGCTTCGGCGGTTCGCCCGTGACGCTTGGCGAATTTGAACTTGAAGAACGCGCCTTCGAAATCAACAAGCTTTCGGTGGAATTGGCGCGCGAAGCGGCGGAAAGCTTCGCCGATGGGCGGCATCGCTGGGTGGTGGGCGATATCGGCCCGGGCACCAAGCTGCCAAGCCTTGGCAATATCACCTATGACGCTTTGGAAGCGGCGCTGGTGGAACAATGCCGTGGCCTGATTGCCGGCGGGGCGGATGCGCTGCTGACGGAAACCAATCAGGATACGCTTTTCATCAAGGCCGCCGTAAATGCCGCGAAAATCGCGCGCAAGGCGGCGGGGTCCGATATTCCGATTTTCGTGCAGGTCACGGTGGAAACCACTGGCACGCTGCTGGTTGGCCCCGATATCGCCGCCGCCACAACTGTTGTGCATGCGCTTGATGTGCCGTTGATGGGGCTGAATTGCGCCACCGGGCCGCAGGAAATGGCGGAGCATGTGCGCTGGCTCTCACAAAACTGGCCGGGCTTGATTTCCTGCCAGCCCAATGCCGGCCTGCCGGAATTGGTTGATGGCAAAACGCATTATCCTTTGGGCGCGGAAGAACTCGCCGCCTGGATGGAGCGCTTTGTTGTCGAAGATGGCTTGAACCTGATTGGCGGTTGCTGCGGCACTTCCACGCCGCATATCGCAGCGCTTGATGCTATGCTGCGCAAGCTTGGCGGTGCCGCGCATCGCCCGGCGCCGATCAAGCGCAAGTTTCATTGGGTGCCATCCGTCGCTTCGCTTTATACCGCGACGGCGTTGCGCCAGGAGAATTCCTATTTCTCCATTGGTGAACGCTGCAATGCCAATGGATCGAAGGCGTGGCGCGAACGCCAAGCTGCCGGCGATTGGGATGGCTGTGTGGCGATGGGCCGCGAGCAAATGGCCGAGGGTTCAAACAGCCTGGACATCTGCACCGCCTTTGTCGGGCGCGATGAAATGGCGGAAATGAATGAGGTGATCCGCCGCTTCACCAGCAGCGTGAATGGGCCCTTGGTGATTGATTCCACCGAAACCCCGGTGATTGAAGCCGCGCTCAAGCTGCATGGCGGCAAGCCCATCATCAATTCGATCAATTTCGAAGAAGGTGAGAAGGCCGCGGAGGATCGCATGTTGCTCGCGCGCAAATTCGGCGCGGCAGTGATTGCGCTCACGATTGATGAAGTGGGCATGGCGAAAACCGCCGAAGACAAGCTGAGGATCGCGCGCCGCCTGGTGGAATTTGCCTGCGACAAGCACGGGCTGCCGCAATCCGATTTGATGATTGACCCGCTGACTTTCACAGTCGCCACAGGCAATGAGGATGACCGCAAGCTCGGCCTTTGGACGCTTGAAGGCATTCGCATGATCCGGGATGCATTTCCCGATATTCAGATCATTCTGGGGCTTTCCAATATCTCCTTCGGGCTCAACCCCGCCGCGCGGCATGTGCTGAATAGCGTGTTTCTGGATCATGCCGTGAAGGCCGGCATGACGGG
>JADCEX010000407.1 GCA_020249825.1 Roseomonas sp. | reverse complement strand
TTTACCGCGCTGCCATCAATCCCGATGGCGGCATAACCAAGGCAGAGACCCACTTAGGAAACGCACCAGAACTGTTCAAACAAACCGAGCCAGTTCTGTGTAACGGAGTATCTGGCCCATCTGCGGTTAAGTTTATGCTGCGTTTTGTTGATGCATCAAGCGGCGGTGCTGGATGGTCCTGCGCTTGATGCGCTGGCGTTTCAGCAGGATGGTCTGCCCCCTGCCGAAATAGACATCAGCCGGGGTCAGATTGTTCAGGCTCTCGTGGTAGCGCCGGTGGTTATAGTGCTCGACGAATGCCTCAATATCGGCTTCAAGCGCGCCTGGCAGATAGTGATTTTCCAGCAGGATGCGGTTCTTCATGGTCTGGTGCCAGCGTTCGATCTTGCCCTGGGTCTGGGGATGGGCGGGCGCGCCGCAGACATGCTGGATGCCCAGTACTGACAGCCATCGGGCAAGCTCATCCGAGATAAAGCCCGGCCCGTTATCCGATAGCAGCTTTGGCCGCTGTCCCCGCCGCAGTGGAATATCCCGGCACCCTGAGGCGATCATGGCCAGTTCCAGCGTCTCACTGATATCGCTTGCGGTCATGCCAGTGCAAAGCCGCCAGGCAATGACGTAACGCGAGAAATCATCCAGCACTGTGCAGAGATAAAACCACCCCCAGCCGATAACCTTGAAATAAGTGAAATCCGTCTGCCATAGCTGGTTGGGCGCCGTGGTCTTGGTATGGAATTCCTCGGCGGCCTTGATCTGGATGAAAGCCGGGCTTGGGATCAGATCGCGGGATTTCAGCAGGCGATAGACCGAAGCCTCTGAAACGAAATAGCTTTCTTGGTCGGTAAAGCGCACTGCCAATTCGCGTGGCGAGAGTTCCGGCACTTCCAACGCCAGATCAATGATGCGCCCTTGCACCGCATCGGGGATGCGGTTCCAGACGCGATCAGGCCGGGATGGCCTATCGGCCAGCGCCTCTGGCCCACCGGTGAGGTAACGGTCATACCAGCGATAGAAGGTCTGACGCGGAATGCCTAGGCTGGCGAGGCTGCGGCGCTGCGGCTGGTGGGAGTGCTCCACCAGGCGGATGATTTCGAGCTTTTCGGCGGCGGAGTACCTCATGCGCGGTCGTCCCCATCCGCGATCATGTTTTTTTTGAGCAGGCGGAGTTCGAGCGTCTGCTCGGCCACGACTTCCTTTAGCGCGCGGGCTTCCTGGCGCAGCGCCTTGACCTCGTCGCTGGTGGCCGCGCGGGCCGTGTCGCCGGCCAGGCGGCGCTTACCGGCTTCCAAGAATTCCTTCGACCAGGCGTAATACAGGCTCTCGGCGATGGCTTCGCGGCGACACAGGACGGCGATGCTTTCCTCACCGCGGAGCCCTTCCAGAACAATGCGGATCTTGTCCTCGGCGGAATGGTGCTTGCGCGTGGCGCGGCGAATATCGCGCACCAGCTTTTCGGCTGGCACGCGAGCGGGTGGGGCGGAGGATTTCTGGCTCATCTTCACTCTCCTTGGGGTTACGATGAGCCAGAAATCCTCCGTAACTCAAATCGCCAGTTTGGTCCCATAGGTGCTGACGCCGGACAGTGAAACTCGGCGAGGATGTGACCGAAACGCTGGAGCTCATCCCCCGGCAATGGAAGGTCATCCAGACCGTGCGCGAGAAATTCGCCTGCCGCAGTTGCGAGGCCATCACCCAGCCGCCCGCACCCTTTCATCCGATCATGCGCGGCAGGGCGGGGCCGCATCTCCTCGCCACCATTCTGGAGGCGAAATTCGGCCAGCACCTGCCGCTCAACAGACTGAGCGAGACCTTTGCGCGAGAGGGCATCTCCCTCAGCACCTCGACGATCGGGGATTGGGTTGGCGCCAGCACCGCAACCCTCACGCCGCTGATGATCCTGATTGATGCGCATGCGCTGGCCGCCGAGCGGCTGCATGGTGATGACACCACCGTGCCGGTGCTTGCTGCGGGCCGCACCGATGTCGGGCGCTTTTGGACCTATGTGCGCGATGACGCGCCTTTCGGCGGCACTGACCCGCCCGCGGCGATGTTTCGCTATTCCCGAGATCGAAAAGCCATCCACCCTGAACGGCATTTGGCCAATTACTCCGGCATTCTGCAGGCGGATGCCTATGCCGGGTTCAATGGGCTCTATGCGTCAGGGCGACAACCGGGGCCGATCCTGGAGGCGGCGTGCTGGGCGCATGGCAGGCGCAAATTGTTCAAGCTGGCCGAGGTGCATCACATGCCGCTGGCCATTGAGGCCGTGCGCCAGATTGACGCGATATTCGCCGCAGAAGCCGCGATCAATGGCGCGCCTGCGCCTGAGCGGCTTGCGGTACGCCAGCACGACATCGCGCCATTAGTGGCCGCGCTTGAGGCATGGATGCGCGCTGAGCGGGCAAAGCTCTCGCGCCACAATGACATCGCTCAGGCCATGGATTACATGTTGAAGCGCTGGGGGGCTTTCACGCGGTTTCTGCACGATGGCCGCATTTGCCTGACGAATAACGCCGCGGAGCGCATGCTGCGCGGAGCGGCCCTTGGGCGGAAGGCTTGGCTCTTTGCGGGCTCCGACCAGGGCGGGGAACGCGCTGCCGCCATGTACAGCCTTATCCAGACCGCAAAGCTGAACGGCGTTGATCCGCGCGCCTGGCTGGCCGACGTGCTGGCCCGCATCGCCGATATGCCGCAGCAGAGACTTCATGAATTACTGCCCTGGAATTGGAAGAAGCAGCAGAACATGGCGCCCAGCGCGGCGTGAAGATCAAAAAGATGTGGGATTCGGCGGATGGTTACGGTGAACCCGGACACCAGGCGCAGATCAATCAGCGAGGAATCCAGATTGCGCGCCAGGATCCCGATATCATCCTCGCTGACCCAATCGGATTGGATCTGCCGCGTCACTTGCAGGCCGAGATACAACTTTTCGCCATTGCGCGTGGTGCCGCCATCACCGAGCGTCAGCACGGTCGCGGGCGCATTGGTCGCCCCGGTGTATTGGATCACCCCTGCATGATCAGCCCGCGCGCGCCGCCGCCCAGTGTGACGCCAGCATCCACGCGCCAGGTGCCGGGCGGAATGACGGCGAATTTCTTGTCTGCCGCCGCGCGATCAAAACAGGCATGGATGGCCGCGCGATCATTCGCCGCGCCATCGCCAAGCCTGCGCGCGGCAGCAAGTGCATGCGTAAAGTGTAACGTGATGCTGGCCATGCTCGCCTCATTGCAGGCGGTGCCGGCGGCCCAGCGAGCATGGGCTTCAATGCTGGTGGGGGAAACACACGCCCCTTCCAGCTTTATGCCGACGCCATAGCGGATACAGGCCACTCGATCGGCGAGCCGCCCCTCCTCGAAATTAACCCTGATGGTCAGCTGAGGCGGATTGGTTCCCCCTTTAGGCCAAGGCCCAACGCGGCAGCACCATCCCATCGGGCATGGCTACGTAGACCAGTCGTACCGCGCGGCCGATGCAGCCTTCCCCCGGCATGGCGCCCTCAAGGTTGCTTATCATGGTCGGGCCCTCCTCCAGCCGAACGGCGATGGCGTTGTAAGGCGGTGGATAGGCCGGCAAATAGTGCCGGTGGAAAATCACCCAGGAAAGGATGCGCCCCCGTCCAGAGACTGGCGTCCAGACAAGGCGCGGCGATAGGCAGGTGGGACAGCAAGGCCCGGGCGGATAGAGCCACTCGCCGCAATCGTCGCAGCGTTGTAGCGCCATGGCGCGGGCCTTGACGCTTTCCCACATGTGCAGATCGTGCAGGCCCATCACGGGCCGAGGAGAAGGGGTGGGGGTCGTTTCCATGGCGCTCACACTCCGTAGATGACCGAGAAGCACTTGCCCGCCACATCCGAAGTGTAGTGGACATGGCGCGCGCCCTGCACCTGGCGTTCGCCGCATTCGCCGCGCAGCTGCCGCACACACTCAATCTGGTGCGCCCAGCCCTGCATATAGGTCTCGCTCAGATGGCCGCCGCTGGTGTTGGTTGGCAGGCGCCCTCCCGGCCCTATGCCGGCCTCGCGCAGGAAGCGCCCGGCCTCTCCAACTGGGCAATAGCCATAGCCCTCAAGCGCCAGCGGCACATGAACTGAGAAGCTGTCATAAACTTGGAGGATGTCCATGTCCTGCGGCCCTAGGCCCGAAACCGCGTAGGATTGCGCCGCTGCCTCCCGCTGGGCGGGCAGGTAGAAATCGTCGATTCGCGGGTTGAGGCTGGTGGCGCGGGTATTGAGGTCTGACCGCCCGACCCCTTCGATATAGACAGGCCGCGCATTCATCCGCTTGGCGCGCTCTGCTTCCGCAATGATCAGCGCCACTCCACCATCGTTGATCAGACAGTAGTCAAACAGATGCAGGGGCTCGCACACATAGCGCGAGGCCATGTAGTCCTCGATGGTAATTCGCTTGCGCTGGATGGCATTGGGGTTCATGGATGACCAACCACGTTGGGCAACCGCCACCTCGCCCATCTCGGCCTCGGTAAAGCCACGCGCATGCTTGTAGCTTTGTAGTGTCAGCGCGTAGAGAGCCCCTTGCGAGGTGAAGCCCCAGGGCGCGTGGTATACGTAAGACAGGAAGGCCCCGCCCCCCATAGCCTCTGGACCGCCATACTGAGTGCCGACGCTGCGCTGGTCATTGCCATAGACCAGCGCCACCACCTCGGCATAGCCGGCCTCAATCGCCATAACAGCCTGGGCGACAGCCAGGACGGCATCGGCCTGCCCGCCCCAGCGCGGGTTGATGCCGGCCAGTTCCCCCACGCGCTCATAGGCGGTGGTTGGGCCCACGATCAGCCCATCTATCTCGTCCCGGGTTACTTTCGCGTCCGCCAGCGCGTTCCGCAGTGCTGAAAGGCCATAGCCATAGGAATCATTCGGGCGCTCGCCGCGCCGACAGCGAGCCCAGTCCTCAACCCAGTCGGTATGGCCAACCCCCACCACGGCCGCGACGCGGCGGTTGCGCGGGCTTGGGTGGCGCGTCGATCGCGCGGTATTGCTTTCGCTCATGCGAGGATCTTCCTCTCGGTTAGTGAAGCGATCTCGGCGTCGCTCATGCCCAAGAGGCCGGACAGCACCTCCTGCGTGTGTTCGCCAAACAGCGGCGGTCGGGTTAGCTCCACCCGCTCCCCGTCCAGTGTGAAAGGGGGCGAGGTGAACAGCGAGGGCCCCATCTCCGGGTGGTCCAGCGTCTGCCAGTAACCGCGGGCACGGAGTTGCGGGTCAGCCTCCACCAAGTCTCGCGCCGATGCCACACGGGCGGCTGGCACACCCGCATTCTGGAGCAGGGAAGCGGCCTCTTGGGCTGGGCGCTCCCGCGTCCAGGCGGTGACGGCGGCCTCAAGCTCCGCCATGGCCGCAAGCCTGCCAGCAGCATGGCGAAGTTCAGGCCGCGCGACCAGGTCCTGACGGCCAATGGTCGCAGCAAGAGCCAGAAACTCGGCATCGCTTTCCACCGCAATGGCGCACCATTCATCCTCACCGGTACAAGCGAAGACATTGTGCGGCGCATCCCAGCGTGAGCGGTTGCCCGTGTGTTCCGGCTCTCGGTCATGTACTGAGGCCTCCAGGATGGAGCTGCCTGCGAAATTTGCCGTTGACTCCACCTGGCTGAGGTCGATTTTCATCCCCCGCCCAGTATGGCGTCGGTAGCGCAGCGCGGCCAGCACGGCGAAGGCCGCGTGGTAGGGGTTCGCTGCGTGGTCGGGGTAGTGCGTGCCAGGACCTAGCGGTTTCTCGCCATTTCCATAGCCCGTCATCCACATTAGGCCCGTCACCGCAGCAATCGTCATGCCCACGCCAAGCAGGGTGGAAAGCGGCCCATCCTCGCCATACATCGGCATGGAGAGGTAGATGATGTCGGGCTTGACCGCGCGCACCTCGTCATAGGTCAGCCCCAACCGTTCCATCGCGCCAGGGCCGAAATTATTGGACACTACGTCGGATTGCGCGATGAGGCGAAGCGCAATCTCGCGTCCCTCCTTTTCCTTGAGGTCGAGCGAGATGCTGCGCTTGCCCGTGTTGCGTGAAGCGAAGTAGCCGCTACGATTGGTGCCTGGGACACCATCCTTGAATGGTCCGCCCCGACGCACGGGATCGGGGCGAGACATACTCTCGATTTTAAGAATCTCGGCGCCGAAGTCTGAGAAGACCTTGGTGCCGAATGGACCGGCGCCGGCCCAGGTGAGGTCGGTGAAGCGGATGCCTTTAAGGAAATCAGGGCGCATGGAAGAACCTCCTTCTAAGGGTCAGCGTGCGTATTCGCCAAGCGCTGGCGGCGGGGCGACGCCCCAGACGGGCTCGGACATCTTATAGGGGGCACCGGGGAAGCGTGGCCCATCCTCGCCCAGCCTGACGAAATAGTCGCGCCAAGCAAGCTGCGGATCGTCCAGCACGTCGCGCACGCGTGCCACAGGCGCCATGACGATGCGGCGCCGGAGCGCGTTCTCAACAAGTTCGGCGCGTGTGAAGTGGCGCGTGAAGGCTTCGAATATCGGATGGAAGGCGGCGCGCGCCTCAGGGCGGGAGCGGAACTTGCGGTCGAGCCATTGCGGCTCGCTGAAGGGCACGTGGGAAGGGTGGCCTACCTCTTCCATCCAACCAAGCAACGCCTTCCAAGAGACACCGGTGGTCGGGGGCGAAGCGAGGAACACATGCCCGTCGCGGCATTCGTAGATGTTCTCGCTCGCGTCGCGCGTGCCTTCACCCGCGCGGTGGGAAACGCGCCCCTCCAGATCCCAGACTTGGATGGCGTTCTGCAGGGAATGGGCGATCGCCTCCTGTGCAGAAACATCCAGGATATGCCCGCGGCCGCGCATCTCCGCGTCCAGCAGGCACGCGGCGGTGGCGACAGCGGCATAAACGGAGGCCACCATGGCCGATTGCCCGCCGGGCAGGCGCAGCGGCGGTTCCCCACCGCGGCCACTCATCCATGCAATGCCGCCCGCAGCCTGGAGGGTAAGGTCCGAGGCCGGCGCCCCCTCCCACGGCCCACCCAGCCCATAAGGTGAGATATGGGTAATGACGCTCGCCGCGTTCAGCCCACGCAGCCAGGCAATGTCGTCAGCACCGAGCGGCCCGCCGCGCTCAATCACCACGACCTGCGCCTCGCGCATCAGGTCGGCCATGGCAGCGCGGCCCTCATTACCTGAAAGGTCCAGCACCAGACTACGCTTGCTGGCATTATGGAAAGCGAAGGCCTCTGGACCGCCTGGCTTGGCCGCAGAATCAAGGACCCGGTCGGGCAAGCCAGCAGGCGGCTCGATGCGGATGACTTCGGCGCCAAGATCGGCAAACAGCCGCGTCGAGTAGCGCCCAAGGTCATGCGTCAGGTCGAGCACGCGGATTCCGGTATAGGGACGGAACTCAAGGGTCATGATGGGTCTCCTGCCGGCCCCGCGGGCCGAGCTTTGCGGTTGCGCAAGGCGGATGCGGCGTATTTTTTATATTGTGCCATCCGAAAAGGTGCCGCAGAGAGGCGCTCGTCGGATGGTACGGTGCACGGGGTAAGAGAGCGGTGTAATGGCGTTCAAGACGAAACAGGATCAGGTGGCGGACATTCTCCGCGCACGCATCATTTCGGAGGTTTATCCGCGGGGCACCAAGCTCAAGCAGTCGGACATTGCGAAGGAACTGGGTGTGTCCATCACCCCGGTGCGCGAAGCGTTGCATATGCTGGGCGCCGAGGGCTATGTGGAGGCCATCTCGCATAAGGGCCTTATCGTGCCGCTGGTGCAGCCCGAGACGGCGCGCGAAACGCTGGAACTGCGCCTGATGCTGGAGCGCGAGCTGACTGCGCGCGCGCTGGAAAGGATGGATGCGTTGACGCTGACGGCCATGCGCGAAAGCCAGCGCGTGATCGCCCAGCACGCAAGGGCGGGCGAACGGAGGGTCAGCCGCGCCGAGAATTACAATTTCCACTTCCGCCTTTATGAGCTTGCCGAGCGACCGCAGACGCTGCAATTCGTCCGCGTGCTTTGGGCGCGCTATCCCTTCGTGACGCAGGAACGCGGCGGGGCGCGCCTCAAGAATATCGAGGAGCATGAACGCTTCCTGATGCTTATCGAGGCGGGCGACCGTGCGGGCGCGGTTGAAGCCATGGTCGCCCATATCGAAAGCGGCTGGAACGATCTCATGGCCGGTAAGGCCCGTTGAACAACCGACGCCTCGGCCCAGCCGCGCCATGACTCAGCCGCGCTCCGGCGCCAGCCATACGTCGCGCAGGTCCTGGTAGATCATATGAGTGGGCGCCATGGACCAGCCCCTAACCCGCTTGTTCATCACCACGATGCGCTGCCACCATAGCAGTGGCACGGCGTAAGCCTGTTCGAAGTTGCGCGCTTCAAACTCGCGCAGGATGCGGCGGCGCACGGCGGGGTCGGTCTCCTGCGCCTGGGCATCAAACATCCGGTCAAGTTCGCGGTCGGTGGCGCGGGCAGTCGCCACCGCCGCCTTGTCGAAGGAGACGTATTTCACCAACACGTTCGTCGGGTCGTCACTGAACTGAGTGAAGCTGTCCACCATCACGTCAAAGCCGCCATTGCCCTGCGCGGCATACCAGGCGGCCAGCTCCACTTGCTGATGCTCGGCCCGCACACCGATCTGCCGCCATTGGTCGATGAGGAAAATGCCCGAAGTGACATAGGGCTGGTGGTTGCGGTTCAGCAGGGTGAAGCTCAGGTTCTCATGGCCGGCCTCACGCAGGAGCCGCCGCGCCTCAGCGCGGTTGGCAGCCATGTCGCGACCATAGCCGGGCCACTGCTGCATCTCCTCAGCACTTGCGGACCATACGCTGCCCGGCCGCACGAGACCTCCGACGGCACCCAACTGCGAGATGCGCGACAACGAAGCCGAGCCTCCCCAACGGTCAATGGCAAGCGAGAGCGCGCGTCGTACCCGCGGGTCGTTAAAGGGCGCGCGTTCATTATTGAAGCTGACGAGCATATGCAGCATCCAGCTGCTTTCGTGCACCTGCGCGTCCTGCCCCAGCGCGCGCACAATGCGGTCACGCTCATTAGGGGTAAAGCCGCGGAATTCGGCCAGGATCTGGCGGCCCGAAAGGGCATTGACCATGGCGGAGGGCGTCATGGTGATGGCGCGAAAGCCATCGAGGTAGGGCTGACCCTGACGGAAATAACCGTCAAAGCGTTCGCCTACCCAATGGCTACCCGCCACATGCTCCACGAAGCGAAAGGGACCCGAGCCCATCACATTGCGGACCGGGAAGGCCGGATCCTGTGCAAGGCGGGCCGCACTGAAAATCGAGTTCCAAGGTGAGGCGAACGTATCCATGATGGACGCATCCACCTGCTTCATGGTGATAACCACGGTCAGCGGATCGGGCGCCATGATGCGGTCGATCTGCGAGAAGGCCGGCAGGCGGTTGGAGGTCACTCCAGGAGGTGGCGCGCGTAGCCTCTCGTAGCTGACGCGTACATCCTCGGAGGTCAACAAAGTGCCGTCGTGGAAGCGGATCCCGGGCCGCAGCTTGAAGGTGAAGGTCTTCTGGTCGGGCGAAACGGTCCAGCTTTCGGCAACATCGCCCACGATGTTGGGGTAGTTCCCCGGCTCATAGGTGAGCAGTGTGGAATAATGGGGGGCAACGCGGTGCATGACAGCGAAGGTGCCAGTTTGGTGCAGGTCGTAGGTGGGCGGCTCGGCGCCCACGGCGAAGGTCAGCATTCCGCCGCGGCGGGGTGGCCCATCCGCGCGGGCCAGCGCGGGCGAGATGAGGCCGAGGGCCGGCAAGGCAAGGGTGGCGCGTCGGGTAACGTTTGGCATGGCGGTGTTCTCCCTTGGTATAATTGTTGTGTGTGGGTGGCTCACATTCGGAATTTCGGGTCAAGCCAATCGCGCAGCGAATCCCCAAAGAGATTGAAGGCAAAGACTGCGAGCGAGATGGCGAGGCCAGGGAAGATGATCATCCACGGTGCCTCCTGGTAAAAATTTGAGCTGTCACCCGCGAGCATCAGGCCCCAGGCTGGCTTGGGCTCGGACACGCCAAGGCCAAGGAAGGAGAGCGACGCCTCCAACAGGATGGCCTGCGCAATATAAGCCGTGAGCAGGATCAGGTAGGGCGCCAGCACATTAGGCGCCATGTGGCGCGTGATGATGTGCCAAGCGGAGTAGCCGCCCGCTCGCGCCGCGTCGATATAGGGCATGGCACGCACCGAGAGCGCAGCCGAGCGCACCACGCGCGAGGAGCGCGGGATGATCGGAATTGCAATGGCGAAGACAAGGTTCAGGTCGATGCCCATCACCTCGGTCTTGCCCAACACCGCCACGACGACCAGCGCCAGCACGATTATGGGAAAGGACAGCATCACATCCACAAAGCGCTGAATAATGAGATCTGCCCGCCCGCCGAAATAGGCGGACGCAATGCCGAGCAGCCCTCCCAGCGTGCAGCCGATGAAGGAGGAGAGGAAGCCGATAGTGAGCGCCGTGCGGGCGCCGTAAATGATGCGCGTGAGGATATCGCGCCCGAAGGCGTCGGTGCCGAAGGGATGCTCAAATGAGGGCGCGGTGAGCATGGCGCCGAAATTAATCACCTCTGGCTCATGCGGAGCGATTGCCTCGGCGAAGATGGCCGCCAGACCCATGATGAGGATGACAACGAGGCCAGCCGCGCCCAGCGGCTGGGCACGGCAAAAGCCCAGCACGGCGTTCTGGCGGCGCGGTGCGGCAGATACGGTGGTGGTGGCGGACATGGTCTGTCTCCTCCCAGGGTCACGCGTAGCGCACGCGCGGATCAAGCACAGCGTAGAGCAGGTCCACGATAAGGTTCATTGTGACGAAGACTGTGGCCAGAAGCATCACAAGTGCCTGGATAAGGATGAAGTCGTTGCGGGCGATGGCCTCGACGAAAAGGCGGCCGATGCCGTTCAGATTGAACACCTGTTCGGTCACCACGAGGCCACCGATGAGAAAGGCAAATTCGAGACCGATGATGGTCACCGCCGGGAGCAGCGCGTTCCGCATGGCGTGGCGCCCGACCACCAGGCGCTCAAAGACACCCTTGGCGCGGGCGGTTCGGATATAGTCCTCTCGCATCACTTCGATGATGGAGGAGCGCACCATGCGTGCCACCACCGCCGCGTAACGATAGCCCACAGCCAGCGCCGGCCAGATGAGCTGCGACATATTGCCCACAGGATCCTGGGCGAAGGGCGTGTAGGTGACGGGCGGCGACCATTGGAAGGCCGTAAGCAGCATCAGTATGATGATCATGCCAA
Source organism: Roseomonas sp. (assembly GCA_020249825.1). Classification (GTDB taxonomy): domain Bacteria; phylum Pseudomonadota; class Alphaproteobacteria; order Acetobacterales; family Acetobacteraceae; genus Neoroseomonas. The sequence continues at coordinate 9,624 of JADCEX010000407.1, read as the reverse complement.
GCCAAAATGAGGGCACGGCCAGCCCGGCAATGGTGAAGATACGCACCAGATAGTCCACCCATGTGTCTCGAAACAGCGCCGAGATGGTGCCAAGCGGAATGGCGATCAGCACCGAGATGATGGCCGCCATGAATGCCACCTGCACCGTGAGCCCGATGCGCACCCCGATTTCCTCGGCAACCGGCTGGCCCGTCCACATTGATCGGCCCAGATCAAGCGTGACAAGGCCCGCCATCCAGTTCACAAATTGTTCGGGGATGGGCTTGTCGAGGCCGAGACGCGTGCGTTCGCGCTGTAAGATCTCCTCGGTCACATGGCCGCCATCGGCGCGAAGCTTCACCTCGACCACATCGCCGGGCACGACGCGCAACATGATGAAGGTAAGCAAGGCCACGCCGAAAAGCGTTGGCACCATCAGGGCCACGCGGCGGGCAAGGTAGCGGAGCATGGCGTGACCCCCTCAGAGCTTGACGCAGGCGGCCATGTGGCCAGGACGGATTTCGCGCAGCGGCGGCACCACACTGCGGCATTGGGCATCGGCCAGCGGGCAGCGCGTGTGGAAGACGCAGCCTTGCGGTGGCGTCAGCGGAGAGGGCAGCTCGCCGCGCAGCGCACGCGGGGCACGGAGGCGCTCCACCTCCGGGTCCGGGATAGGAGCCGCATCCAATAGGGCCTGGGTGTAGGGATGCAGCGGGTCAGCATAAAGCGTGTCACGGTCGGCAGCTTCCATGACGCGGCCCAGATACATCACTACGATGCGGTGCGAGAGGTGTCGCACCACCGCGAGATCATGGGCGATGAACAGATAAGCGATGCCGAGCCGACCCTGCAATTCGGCCAATAGGTTAACGATCTGCCCCTGGATGGAGACATCCAGCGCAGAGACAGGTTCGTCGCAGACGATGAAGTCCGGTTCCATGGCGAGTGCGCGCGCGATACCCACGCGCTGGCGCTGCCCGCCGGAGAGCTGGTGGGGGTAGCGCTCGGCCATTTCGCGCAGCAGCCCCACTTGGTCGAGAAGTTCCTCGACCCGAGCCTGGGCGGCGGCCTGGGTGAAGCCCAATCGCTTGCGAAGCGGCTCGCTTATCGTGCCACCCACCGTCATGCGCGGGTTCAGCGACGAATAGGGGTCCTGGAAGATGACCTGGATGCGAGTCCGAAGTTCCTTCATGCGGCGGGCGGATGCAGTGGCCAAGTCCTCGCCATCGAAAATGATTTGCCCGCCCGTGGCGCGTTCCAACTGCAGCACCACGCGCCCCACCGTCGTTTTGCCGCAGCCGCTCTCGCCCACAAGGCCCAGCGTCTCGCCGCGTGAAATTCGGAAGGAGACGTCCTGGGCCGCGCGCACGGTGGCGGTGCCGCCGAAGAAGCCGCGTAACCTCACGGGGAAATGCTTGGTAAGGCTCCGCACCTCCAGCAGGGTCGCCCCCTCGTTAAGCGGGGCAAGCGCGTGGTTGGAGGGCGGCTGCGGCGCGGGCGGCATTTCTTGCGCGAAGTGACAGGCAGAGAACTGACCGGGGATCACTTCGGTAAGCTTGGGGTCGGTCGCACAAATCTCCTGCCGCCAGCGGCAGCGGGGCGCAAAGCGGCAACCCTTGGGCGGGTGCAGCATGTTGGGCGGCGCGCCCTCGATGGTTTCCAGCATGCCGCCGCGCGCGCGATCAAGGCGCGGGACCGAGCGCAGCAACCCAACCGTGTAGGGGTGGCGCGGCGCGCCGAAAACGCGCGCAGCTGACCCCTGCTCTGCCATCCGGCCAGCATACATGACGGCTACGCGATCAGCATAACGGGCGACCACACCCAGATTATGCGTGATAAGCACGAGTGTAATGCCGAGCCTGCGCGTAAGGTCCTTCATCAATTCCAGGATCTGCGCCTGAATGGTGACGTCGAGCGCGGTGGTAGGCTCATCTGCGATGATGAGGCGCGGATTGCAGGCCAAGCCGATGGCGATCATCACACGCTGGCGCATCCCGCCAGAAAAATGATGCGGATATTGCGCAAGTCGTCTTTCAGCATCCGCGATGCCCACAAGGCCGAGCAACTCGATGGAACGGGCGCGGGACTGATCCTCGGTCATGCCCAAGTGAATCTTGAGTGGCTCGGCCAGCTGCATGCCGATGGTAAGCACGGGGTTTAGGCTGGTCATCGGCTCCTGGAAGATCATCGCGATATCGCGTCCGCGGCGCTCACGCATCTCGGCCTCTGATAACGCAAGCAGGTTCTGACCCTGGAACATCACGCGCCCAGCGGCGATGCGCCCAGCGGGCTTGGCAAGAAGCTGCATAACAGCAAGCGCCGAGACCGACTTGCCGCAGCCGCTTTCGCCCACCAGTGCAAGTGTCTCTCCGGGAGCCACGGACCAGCTGACGCCGTCCACCGCGCGAACCACGCCGCGGGCCGTGTGGAACTCAACAACAAGATCCTCCACGGACAGGAGAGGATCGGTCCCGGTCTGAGGATCCGCGGGCGGGGCCGCGTCCTCGAGGTGGAGCAGCTGGCTCATGGCGTTCCCCTCGTATTTATGTTTTATAAAATGCACTATTGGATGCGCGGGTGCAAGCCCGTATCCTTCGAAAGGAACAGCTTCATGCAGATTGACGACCTCAGGGGCAAGGCAGCACTGGTCACAGGCTCCTCCACCGGTATTGGCGCTGCAGTCGCCGAGGGTTTTGGCGCACAAGGCATGCGCGTTGCAGTGCATGGCAACAGCAATATGGCGGCGGCGGAGGCGGTGGCAGAGCGCGTGTGCGCGGCAGGTGGTGAGGCCATCATTCTGCGCGCCGACCTGCGCGATCGCGCGGATTGTACCCGCCTAGTGGAGGAGGCCCATGCCGCCTTCGGGCGACTTGACGTGCTGGTGAACAATGCGGGCGGCGTGGTGCGCCGCACCCCCATCCGCGACGCGGAGGACGCGCTATTCGACGAGGTGCTGGCGCTTAACGCAACCTCCGTCTTCGCCTGTTCGCGCGCCGCGCTGAAATTCATGGAGGCGCAGGGCGGGGGCGTTATCATCTCCACCACCTCGCTCGCCGCGCGCAATGGCGGCGGCGGGCGTTCGGTGCTCTATGCCGCGTCGAAGGGCTTCGTCTCCAGCTTCACGCGGGGTCTCGCCAAGGAGGTCGCGCGTTTCAACATCCGCGTGAACGCCGTGGCCCCAGGCGTCATTGACAAGCCCAATAAGACAACTACCACGCCCCCGCACCAGATTGAGGCCTCACTGCGGATGACGCCCATGCGCCGACAGGGCAGCGTGGAGGAGTGCGTAGGCGCTTATCTCTACCTGGCGTCCGGCGCGCTATCCTCGTTCGTGACGGGGCAGGTTATTGAGGTGAATGGCGGCCTGCTCATGCCCTGACCAGCGCCATCAGATCGGTATATCAATGTCCAGCAGCGGCGCGTGTTGCTGGGCGCCGTAGACGTCGGTATCGCCGATATCGCCCGCCGGTATCAGGCGAGGGAGCGTCGCCTTGAACGCGTGGCCGGGTTCGTACTCGGTAAAGAGCACGTCCTGGGCTTCTACCCCGTAAAGGCGGGCGAAAAGGGCCGGGTTCAGAACACCCGTGTCGCGCACCCGTCGGAAGGTCTCAAGCTCGTCGAACATGATGTCAATCGTGACTTCGAAGGGCCCAGCGTTCTTGCTTTTGCAGACGCGGGCAATGTCGCGGATGCGGGGCATGTCAGACCACCTCATGCTCAATGGGGAATAGTTCGCAAGGATCGTCAGGCAGGACAACGTGCGATAGGGTGAAGCGGAACATCTCGCCGGCACTGAGATCGGAGGGCGAGAAGGGGATGGCCATATTCCCCTCCTTGCACAGTCGCCCCGGAAAATCGCTGTGCAGCATGCTGGTGCGTGACAGCGCGATGACTGCCTGCGCCACCTCCGGGTCAGGCGCCACCACATCCAGCACGAAGCCGAGTTCGTGCGGCGTAGCATCGCGCACCAATTCACGCGCGCCCATCACGCCGTCGCGGCCATAAGTGTGGATGGTGAGGCGATACTGTTCGGGCGTAATCTCAAGGTCGCCTGCCTTCACCCGCACCAAATCGCGCACCAAGCCCAGGAAATGGTCGAGCTGGCCGATCAGCACCGGGTCGCGCGTGCCGCAGATGGAAATGGCGCGATGGCCCACAAGCTCCACCCCTTCGAGCTTTACGGTGTAGGCCTCAGCCGGATTCCAGCGCATGCCCGTGATCATCGTGGCCTTGGGCGTCACTTGTTCGAAGACACAATCGGTCGTGTCCAGCACGCCGCCAGGCTCGACATGGCGGATGGGGCTTGAATTTTCGTGCAGCGCGTGGGTCGCAACCGAAAGGGGCGTACAGGCGCGATCGCCCATCGGCTCGCAGATGACGCCATCGTCGCGCACTGTCACATACAGGCAATCCGGCCCCTTGGGCCAGGCAGGCAGCGCGCCGCATTCGAGCATCTTGCCAGCATACCACGAAGGCGCGGGCGGAAGCTGGCCCGTCATGGCGCAGGCCGCGAAGGGTGCAGGGTCGCTCGTCCGACCACCAATGATGACCTGTGCGCCCTCACCCAGTGCGCGCATATAAGGTTCTGGACCGCACATGCCGACGATGCGGGTCGCGCGCTCTACCGTCACCTCGTCCAGGCCGGGAAAACGACCAAGCGGTCGGGTGCGGCCCTCACGCACGCGACGCTTGAGATATTCCTTGTCCAGCTCGGAATGGATCAGTGCCATGCGGAAGTGCAGACCTTCCTCTTTCGCGATGTCGCGAACCATCTGCGCGACCAGCTGAAGGTGCGGCTCACCACCTGCGCCCCCGGCCGTGCCCACCACCATTGGCACCTTGTAGCGGATGGCGGCGACCAACATGTGCCGCAGATCGCGCTTCATGGCGCGTAGCGACACGAAGGGCTTGCCGCTACCAAGGTAGTAGGGGCCGGGGTCAGTGCTGCCGCCGTCACAGCCGATCATGTCTACCCCGCGCTCCATCGCGGCAGCGAGACACGCTTCAGGGTATCCATAGCCCAGAATGCCACTGGTTGAAACCAGCCTGTATTCACGCATGCGCCTGTTCCTTCTCAGAGGGCGCGGCGTGGGACGCCGCGCGCGATAGGCCTTGGCAGACCCAGATTTTCCCGCAGCGTGGTTCCGGCATAGTCCTTGTGGAAAACGCCGCGGCGCTGGAGTTCGGGCACCACGTAGCGGGTGAAATCCTCGTAGGCGCCAGGGCGATGGGTGGCGGCAACGACGAACCCGTCGCACGCCTCACCCTGATACCAGGCCTCCATCTCGTCCGCCACATCGGCGGCGGTGCCGCAGAAGACCGGCATTTCATAGATGGTGCCGCGCTTGGACAGCTCAATGAAGTCGCGCGGCGTAGGGTTGGGCGTTCCGGCGGCCGCGATCACGCGGTCACGCAGGGCTTGCTGGCCGGAGATGCCAGCCAGTGCCACATCGCCGATGGGCTCATCAAGCGGGATGCCTGAAAAGTCGAAGTTGAGAATTTCGCCCAGCAGGCAGAGCGCGTCCTCAGGCTGGGCGAGTGAGGCAAGGTAAGCCTCCTTCTCCTTCGCGATGCCGCGCGTTTCTCCGACGATGGCGTAGATTGGGGGTGCAATGCGAACCGCCGCCGGATCCCGCCCTGCAGCCGCGATGGCGGACTTTAACTCCGCATACTGCTTTTTTGCATTTTCGAGCGACTTGTAGGAGGCGAAAATGACCTCTCCCCAGCGGGCCGCAAACTGCTTTCCGCGCCCGCTTTGCCCCGCTTGGATAACCACCGGGTGTCCCTGGGCCGAGCGCGGCACGGTGAAGGGCCCGCGGGAGGAAAAGTATTTGCCCTTGTAGTCCAGCCGGTGCACGCGGTCGGGGTGAGCGAAAACTCCGCCCACGCGTCGGTCCACCACCAGCGCGTCATCCTCCCAGGAATTCCAGTGGCCAAGGACGCATTCCACAAATTCGTCGGCGCGGTCGTACCGCAGGTCATGCGCCGGATGGGCGGCTCGGCCCATATTCAGCGCCTCGCTGTCGTTCAACGAGGTGACGACGTTCCACGCCGCGCGCCCGCCCAACATCAGGTCGAGCGTCGCGAAGGTGCGGGCGACGTGGAACGGCTCATAATAAGTGGTGGAATAGGTGCCGCCCAGACCCAGGAAGCGGGTCGCCATGCCCATGGCAGTAAGTAGCGGGATGAGGTCCATCTTGACCGAGCGGATGCCATACTGGACGGCGGGCCGGTGGTCGTCGCCGTAGATATCGGGCATGGCTAGGCGGTCGTCAAAGAAGGCCAAGTGGAACTTCCCCTCCTCCAATGTGCGCGCGATGCGTACATAGTGGTCCGCCGTTAGGAAGTCCGGAATGGCCTCCGGATGGCGCCAGGAGCCCGGAAAGTTCGAGCAGTTTTGGGCCTGCAGGAAGGCAATGAGCGTCATGTCTGTCCGCATTCGGGCCATGGTGACGAACCTCCTGTTTCAAAAACTTCGTGTCAGAAACGCAAAAATTCAATTGCGCGAGGGTAAAGCCTCTCTATTGACCTCGAAATCTTGATCTTATATATTGCATTATATTATTTGGGCCTTCATGTAAATACTTTTGATCAGCAGAGCGGTAGGGTGTTGCCTGTCGCTGAATTGCCAAGGCGCCGCGCTTGACGGAATGTGTAACTGCACCGGCGCCGCCGCCAAAACACTTTGGGGAGAACAACGCCATGACCCGAATCTCCCGCCGCGCCGCCATGGCCCTGCCGGCCCTCGCCATCGCGCCGCCGCTAAAAGCCGAGAGCCCCCTCCGCGGTGGGCAACTAACTTTCTCCGTGGCCGCCGAGCCTCCTACCTATGACCTGCATGCCACCGGCACCTTCGCCGTCATGCATCGTCTGGCGCCGCACTATTCCACTCTGTTGCGCTACGCGACCGGCGACTATCCCCGCATTGTGGGCGACCTAGCCGAGAGCTGGGAGGTTGCGCCGGACTACCTCACCTACACCTTCCGCCTGCATCCCGGCGTACGCTTCCATGACGGTAGCGCGCTCACCTCGGAAGATGTGAAGGCAAGTTGGGACCGTATGCGCGCCCCGCCCGAGGGCGTCGTCTCCCACAAACTTGCCTCTTTCACCCAGATCGACCGTATCGAAACGCCCGACCCACGCACCGTCGTATTTTTAATGAAGAGCGTGAACGCGTCCATGCTTGACGTGTTTGCCTCGCCCTGGAACGCAATCTACAGTGCAGCGCGGCTGCGCCAGGACCCAAACTTCCCCGCGCGCAACGTGATGGGTTCGGGGCCCTTTCGCTTCGTGGAGCATGTGGCGGGTAGCCATTGGGTGGGCGAACGCTTCGATGGATATTTCCGTCAGGGTCAGCCCTACCTCGATGGCTTTCGCGCCATCACCATGACGCCCTCCGCCATGGTGAATGCCCTGTCGGGTCGCCAGATCCTGGCCGAGTTCCGTGGCGTCTCGCCGGTGGAGCGCGACCGCATCCAGCGTGGTCTTGGCGAGGACGCGCTGGTGCGCACTGACAACTGGCTCGCTCTTCTGCTGTGCACTTTCAATGTTGAGCGCCCGCCTTTCAACGATGTGCGCGTGCGCCGCGCTCTTAACCTCGCCATCGATCGCTGGGGCGGGTCACAAGCGCTCTCGCGCATTTCGACTATGGGGCCGGTAGGGGGTGTGGTGCGGCCCGGCAGCGAGCTCTCGGCAACGCGCGAGGAAATGCAGCGCTGGCCGGGCTATCGCCCTGACATGGCTTCCAACCGTGCCGAGGCGCGCCGCCTGCTGCAGGAGGCCGGCGTGCCCAACCTGCGCTTCACGCTGACCAACCGCAGCATCGCGCCCTATGTCACGACCGGCGTCTTCCTTATTGACCAGTGGCGGCAGATCGGCGTGCAAGTGGAGCACGCGCAGGTGGAACTTGCCGCATGGTATCAAGCACAGGGTAGCGGAAGCTTCGAGGCAATGGTGGATGCCGAGGCGCCCTACAATGACGACCCAAGCACCATCATGGCGAAATACATTTCCGCTGATCGTTCGCCTATTTCGCGTAGCCGCATCATCGACCGAGATCTGGACCGCCTCTTTGATCTTCAGCGCGAGGCAGTGGACCCGGCCCGACGCCGCGCCCTAATCCGAGAGTTTGAGGAAAGAATGTTCGACCTTAGCTTTTCCTTCCCCATACTGTGGTGGCAGCGCATCTTGGTAATGAATCGGCGCGTGCGGAACTACACCATGTCCCCGAGCCACATGGTCTACCAGTCGCTCGCGGATATCTGGCTGGCGCCGGGCTAGGTGTTCATTCCAGGCTTCAGTGGAACAGCCCGTGCCCCGGATTGGCCGTAGGATAGGACCGAGCTTGGGACTGGGGAACGCCGTAGGGGTTCAGTGTTATTGGTGCGTGGCGCGGCAGCGCGCTGCGAGGAATGCGGCAAGGGCGGCTTGCCAGTCCGGCTCCTGCGCAGCACCGATGCGCTGGAGGGGTTCGAGCGTCACTTTCCGCCGGCTGTAGTACTCGCCCTGCATGCGAGCCAGCCACCCGGAAAGCCCCTGCGCGGCAAGGGCGTCGCTGGCGGCCATCACTTCCGCCTCGCTGGGTTCGCTACGGCCCAGGGAAACGTGCCGGCCATCGGTGCCCAGCAGGATCCATCGGGTTTCAGTTTCTGTATGCATCGTCATTCTCCGTCTTGCGTGACGGACGCTTCGCGCTGTGTTTCGCGTGAGCCAAGGCAATAAAACGCCAGGGATCGCGATGATCCCTGGGCTTGGCAATCATTCATGCCGCTGTGGCTGCGCAGCTTCATTCTGCTACGCGGTAGACGGTGTATGACCCTTTGGCGCCCTGCTTGTTCGGGCCGACTTGGCGAATGCGCTCGGCGATTTCCACCGTGATGCCCTGGCGCTTTTTCAACCCGGCGAAAAAGCCGCGCACCGTGTGCTGCGCCCAGCCGGTCGCCTCGGCGATTTGCGCCACTGTCGCGCCCTCAGGGCGGCGGAGCATTGCCAGCACCACCTCCTGCTTCGTGCCCTCGCGTGGCTTGCGTGGCGCGCCCGTGGCGCGTGTCGCGCGGCGGGTCAGGGCATCGCGCAGCATCGCCATGGCTTGCGCGATTGGGTCCTTATCCGCATTGGCGGGCGGCGTTTCTTCCCAGGCTGCCAGCAATCGCTCGGCGGCTTCGCGCAAATTCACGCTCCCCATGTTCGGCGCCTCTGACACGGCCTGGGCGGGCTCGGTGGAAGGCTGCTCATCAGCCTGCGGCGTCTTTTCCTCCCCGCCCTGTGGCGCCGTGTCGGGCGCCGCGCGTCCCTCATTCGGGTCAATGCCAATCGCGCGCAGCCCTTCATCCGTCACTTGGATCAGGATCGGCGTGCCATCCGCATCCTTGCGCCACACCATCGCCAATTGATCGCGCGGCGCAGCAACCTCAATCAGCAGGCGGCTCTTGATCAGGCTGTTCACCACCGCGCGGCAGGCGGCGACTGGCAAATGCTTTGGCGCAATCGCCAGCAATTGCGGGTGTTGCGCGCCATGGCTCAATACAATCCGCTGCGTGTCAGAAAGCTTCATCGTCTCGGTCTCCGGTTGCGGGCGCCGACCATCGGCCCCTACTGCCGGGAGCCCCGCGGGCGGACCCTGCGGGGCAGTGCGGCGCCGCCTCG
>JADCEX010000406.1 GCA_020249825.1 Roseomonas sp. | reverse complement strand
TGCTGCGAAAGTTCTTCCAGCGTGGTCGGTTCTTCCTTCAGGCGGCGTTCGATCAGGATATGGCGCTCACGCTCATTCAGCGTTTTCAGTGCGCCGCTCAGCAATTCGCGGCGGTTTGACATGTCCTGATGTTCGGCGAGTTCCTGTTCCTGGTTCTCGCTTTCATCCACCAGCCAATCCTGCCATTCGCCTTCACCATCGGCGCGCAGCGGCGCATTCAGGCTGTTATCGGCGGCGGCAAGGCGCCGGTTCATGGAAATCACGTCCTGTTCCGGCACCTGCAGCACATGGCTGATCTTGGCCACCTGTTCGGGCTGCAAATCGCCTTCTTCCAAGGCGGACATTTGCGCCTTCAGCCGGCGCAGGTTGAAGAACAGCTTCTTCTGCGCGGCAGTGGTGCCCATTTTCACGAGCGACCAGGAATGCAGGATGTATTCCTGAATGGCCGCACGGATCCACCACATGGCATAGGTCGCCAGGCGGAAGCCGCGGTCAGGGTCGAAGCGCTTGACCGCCTGCATCATCCCGACATTGCCTTCGGAAATCAGCTCACCTACCGGCAGGCCATAGCCGCGATAGCCCATCGCGATCTTGGCGACCAAACGCAGATGGGAGGTGACGAGCTTATGCGCCGCAGGCTCATCGGCATTGTCGCGCCAACGGCGCGCGAGGCTGAGTTCTTCCTCAGCCGAGAGCATCGGGAATTTGCGGATTTCCTGGAGATAGCGTGAGAGGTTGCCCTCAGTCGCCATCGGAATGGCCAAAGACGAAGCCATGGTTTCATACCCTCCTGCACCGGCCTGCTCTGCCCCGAAGGCGGCATCCTGGGCCGATCATTAAACTTTTGTCATCCCCCCCAAAGCCCTGACTGGACGCCTGCCCCCTGAGGGGGCCTTGGCCGGCCGGGTCGCAACTGGCGCCCTGAGGAATCCGACACCGCGTTAATAGCGGGAATGGGCGGGGAATGCAAGAAAAACCGACTGAAATAGTCGGGTTACTCCGCGTTACCATCCAGTAATGTTATCAGGGCGGCCATGTCCGGCGGCACCGGGCGTTCGAAGTGCAGCGGCTCGCCGCTGATGGGGTGGCGGAAGCCAAGGCTCGCCGCGTGCAAAGCCTGGCGCGGAAAGGCAAGAAGCGCATCGCGCACCGGGGCCGTCAGGCTGCGGGCAGAGGCCGGGGTGCGGCGCAGATAGACCGGATCCCCCACCAGGGGATGGCCAAGATGGGCCATATGCACGCGGATTTGATGTGTCCGCCCGGTCAATAGCCGGCAGGAAACCAGGGCGCAGGCCGTGCCCCAGGACCGCAGCACCTTATAGCGCGTGATGGCAGGCTTGCCGCGTTCCACCACCGCCATGCGCTTGCGATCTGCCGGGTGCCGGCCGATTGGGGCATTGATCTCGCCCTCCATGGCGGCGGGCAGGCCCCAACAAAGCGCCAGATAGTGCCTTTCCAGATCACGCTCGGCGAAGCTTTCGGATAGGCGGCGAAGTGCCAATTCCGTCTTGGCCGCAACCATGACGCCGGAGGTGTCCTTGTCCAGCCGATGCACAATGCCAGGCCGCTTTTCCCCGCCAATACCGGGCAGATCATCCCCGGCATGGGCCAAAAGCGCATTCACCAGCGTGCCATCCTGATTGCCGGGCGCGGGATGCACGACCAGGCCCGCGGGTTTGTCGAGTACGATCAGGTCCGCATCCTCATGCAATATGGTCAGGGGAATATCCTGCGCCTGGGGCAGGGCAGGGATGGCGGCCGGGATTTCCAGCGCGTAAAGCGCGCCGGGGCGAATGGCCTCGGCGGGTTCGCGGAGCATCTGTCCATCCCGGCTGGCATGGCCCGCAACAATCAGGGCCTTGACGCGGGAGCGGGAGAGAGAACCTATCGCTTCGGCAAGGAAGCGATCGGCGCGCATGCCGGCCGCTTCCGGGGGCGCGCGGAATTCGTGGCGTTCGGCGTTCAAAAGGGGGTTTCCGTGCGGTTTCTCAAGGCTTTGGTCATAGGGATGGGGGTGCTGATCGTAGCGGCAACCGTGACGCTGGTTGTGCTGATCGTCCAGCGTGCAGGTGGTTCGGCGGTCGCTTTCAGCGCGGCAACGCTGGGTCAGCCCGCCGGCACCCGTATTGCTGGCATAGCTGGGGTGGAAAAGACAATCGCCATCTGGGTGGTGCGGCCTGATGGCGAAAGGGTCCTGCTGTTTGACCCGGCGCGCGGGCGTGTGGTTGGCGAAATCCGGGCCGGGGAATAGGCGTGGCGCATCGCAAGCCCAATTTGCCGCAAAAGCTTTGCGCCGCCTGCAACCGCCCCTTCACCTGGCGCAAGAAATGGGAGCGCGTCTGGGATGAAGTGCGCTATTGTTCTGACGCCTGCCGGGATGGGCGCCGTGCCGCGAGTATCCAAAAGCGCAAGGGCTGAAGGGGGCAGGGGGTTCAGCTTCGTGGCGCCGGGCGCATCATGCCAAGCAGCGCCAGGAAAAACGCCCCGAAGGCCAATTGCAGGCCAAGCAGCATGGCGGTGACGGAAGCAATCGCAAGGCGCATGACCCCGCCGCCGGTCAAGGTGCCGAAATCCCGCGTGCCCCATTGCGCGACGGCGAAAAAGCCAAGCACCAGGCCCAGCAGAAAAATCACCCCTGCCAGCACCAAGCCCGCTTCCAGCCCAAAGCGTGATAGCGCGCGGTTGAGCAACTCGGGTTCAGGCAAAAGCCCCGTGGCCGCGCCATAAAGCCGCGCAAAGACCCAGAACTGCATGGCCTGAAAACCCATCACCACGGCGCCCGAGGCATAGAGCAGGCTATGCACATCAAGCGTAATGCCGCCTAAGCGCACGGGTCCTGCCAGCAGCGCCGCCATGGCCAGAGCGCCGAGCGCAAACAGTACGGCGCCAGGATACAGGAACAGCCAGCGCGGGCAGAAGATCAGCAAAAACCGCAAATGCCGCCAGCCATCGCGCCAGGATCGCAAATGCGGCGGGCGCGACCGCCCATCGGGGGAAAGCGTGGTCGGCACTTCCGTAATGCGCAGCCCGCGCATGGTGGCTTTCACCACCATCTCCGAGGCGAATTCCATCCCCGGTGCGCGCAGATCAAGCGCTGCGATGGCCACGCGCGAAAACCCGCGCAGCCCGCAATGAAAATCGCGGATCGGCCCGCCAAAGAAAACCCGCCCAATGGTGGACAGCACCGGATTGCCCAAATAGCGATGCAAGGGCGGCATGGCGCCAGGCGCAATGCCGCCCTTGAAGCGATTGCCCATCACCAGATCATAGCCATCGCGCAGCTTCGCGATGAAGGGGTCAAGCGCGCTGAAATCATAGGAATCATCGCTATCGCCCATGATGACGTAGCGGCCCCGCGCGCCCGCAATGCCCGCAATCAGCGCCGCGCCATAGCCTTTCTCGGGCACATCAATCACCCGCGCACCAAGCCCGCGCGCAATGGCCTGGCTGCCATCCGTGCTGCCATTGTCGGCAATCAGCACTTCGCCCGCCACACCGCTTCGCGCCAGATAGCCCTGTGCCTTTTGGATGCAGGTCGCGAGGGTTTCAGCCTCATTCAGGCAGGGCATGAGGATGGTGAGTTCAAGGGGGGCAGTCGCCTGATCCAATTTGGGTTCCCCTAGTGATACGGCTGCGCCTGCCATGACGTCCCCCGCAGAATCTGAATTAAGCAGCAGATTTGAAGCTGCAGCGGATACGCAAGCCCTTCCTAATGACAGCGCCAAGCCGACGCCACTGGCAAAAGCCCAGGGGCCAACTCCTTACCCCACTGCTTGCCGGATCATTGCAGCAAAACTATGTCCTGGAGCGACGCCGCGCCAGGTGGTAACTTGCGGCCCGCAAATGCTGGGATGGGAGTCAAGGGCCTTGGATCAGGAAGACGTGAAGCTGGAAGGCCAGATCCGCGAGAAGCTCGTGCGCACCAAGGAACGCTGGGCCGAAGAAGGCCGCCTGCTGACCGGCACCACCGCCGACCCTACGCGCGAACGCTTGCCGCCTGGCCAGACGCTGGTGAAGGATTGGCCCGTGCTTGATCTTGGCGTACAGCCAGATGTCAGCACGGCCAAATTCCGGTTGCGCCTTGAAGGGCTGGTGGAAAATCGCCTCGCCTTCGATTGGGAAGGCTTCATGGCGCTGCCGCAGACCGATATGGTCTGCGATATCCACTGCGTCACGCAATGGAGCCGTTATGACAATCGCTTCACCGGGGTGAGCACCGCGACGCTGCTGGAAATGGCCCGCCCACGCCCCGAAGCGCGCTTCGTGTCAATGACATCCTATGATGGGTATACAACCAACCTCACGCTGGAAGCCTTCTCCGCCGCTGATGTGATGGTGGCGCATTCCTGGGAAGGGGCGCCGCTCACGCGCCATCATGGTGGCCCCGCGCGGCTGGTGCTGCCCCGTCTTTACTTCTGGAAAAGCCCGAAATGGCTGACGCGCATCGAATTCCTGGCGGAAGATCGCCCTGGCTTTTGGGAGGTGCGCGGGTATCACAATCAGGGCGATCCCTGGCTTGAGGAACGCTATGGTTAAGCTAACCCGTCGCGCCCTTTTGGCCCTGCCGCTGATGGCCGCCGCCCCCGCCCCAGCGACCGCTTGGGATTTCCGCTTCCCCGCCCTGGAAGGCGGAGAGCATGATCTAGCCGCCTGGCGCGGGCGTGTCTTGCTTGTCGTGAATACCGCATCCTTCTGCGGCTTCACGCAGCAATATGCCGCGTTGCAACGGCTGCATGAGGCTCAGGAAGCTGCCGGGCTGGTGGTGCTTGGCGTGCCTTCCAATGATTTCAACCAGGAAAGCCAGGATGGCCGCAAGATCAGGGAATTCTGTGATGCGCAATTCGGCATCACCTTCCCCATGGCCGCACTTTCCCGCGTCCGCGGACCAGAAGCGCATCCCTTTTTCCGATGGGCCGCGGTCCAGGCGGGCGGGGAGCCACGCTGGAACTTCCATAAACTCCTGGTCTCACGCGATGGGCGGCAGGTGCAGGGCTTTCCCGCGCGGGTGGACCCGGATTCCCCAACCCTGAAGCGTGCCCTGGAACAGGCCCTGGCAGCGGCGCCTCCCGCCGGTTGAGGCGGATCCTGGCTTGAGGCCATCCGGCCAGCCCCAGCTTGGTTTAGCAACGACGAAAAAACTCGCGTATTGGTAGTAAAATCCTGTAAGCTTCCCGCATGACGAGACGACACCTTTCCCGCCTGCGCGGCCCCTTCCGTCCCTCAGCCGCCGGCAAGGGGCTATGCGGCGCCTTTGTCCTGCTTCTGGCCCTGCTGCTTGGCCCGGTTTGGCCCAATGCCGCTTTGGCCCAAGGTGAAGCGCCCATCCGCATGCGCATCGTCGGCGGCCTTGCTGATGTAAGCCAATATCTCCGCTACGAGGAACCCTTCTGGCGAGAGCGTATTGCCCAGGCGACCAATGGGCGCATAGTGGCTGAAATCGCCCCCTTTGATCGCAGCGGCATCCGCGGGCAGGAAATGCTCTCCCTGATGCGGCTTGGCGTGGTTTCCTTCGGTACAGCCTTGCTGGCGGTAGTCAGCACGGAAGAACCCGAATTCAATGCCATAGACCTGCCTGCGGTGAACCCGGATATCGCGGCACTGCGCCGTTCGGTTGCCGCCTTTCGCGGACATCTGACCGAAACATTGCGGGATCGGTATGATGTTGAGCTGCTTGGCGTTTATGTCTATCCGGCGCAGGTGGTGTTTTGCCGTCGGCCGTTTTCGCGCCTGGCCGATCTTGCCGGGCGACGTATTCGCACATCCTCGGTCGGCCAATCGGAAATGTTCGCCGCCCTGGGTGCGACGCCGGTCGTGATTCCCTTTGCCGAAATCGTTTCCGCAATCAGGTCAGGCGTTGTGGAATGTGCCGTGACGGGGACATTGTCCGGCAATGATATTGGCTTGCATGAGGTCACAACCCATGTCCATGGCATGGCCATCACCTGGGGGCTTTCCATTTTTGGGGCCAATCTTGGTACCTGGCATGCGCTGCCGACATGGGCACGAGATACCATTCGGAGCGAAGTTGCCAAGCTTGAAGCCGATATCTGGGACGCGGCGGACCGCGAAACAGGTGAAGGCCTTGCCTGCAATGCCGGCCAGCCAAGCTGCCAGAATGGCCGGCGCGGCACCATGGTAATCGTTCCAGTCACCGAAGCTGATGAACAACGACGGCGCCAATTGCTGACAGAGAGCGTGCTGCCCGGCTGGGTGCGGCGCTGTGGCGCCGATTGCGTAGATGCTTGGAACAAGACACTCGCTCCGGTGCTTGGGATAAGGGCGCGTCCGGAATAGCGCCATGTTTTCCACGCGCTTCCTTCGGTATGCGGTCCTTTTTGCCTCACTGGCATTGCTGATCGCACAAATTGTGGCGACCATGTTGTTGGTGGACCGCGCGAAGGAAGCACAAATCGCTGCGGCGGCTGATTCGCTGAACAAGATCGGGCGTTCTACCGAAGCCGCAATCAATCGTTCCTTCGTTCAGGTTGATGCCATGCTGGCGGGCCTGCCGGCGGTACTGGCGCCGTTTCAGCAAGATGGTCGGCTGGAAGTATCGCAGGTCAATCGTGTATTGCGTGAATTGAACAACCAAAACTTCACCTATCGGGATATATTGCTGATCGGTCAGGACGGGCTGCCGGTTGCCACCGCCTTGCCCGTATCACGCCGCCGGCGTTTGTCCTTGCCAAGCGCTTCCTCCTTTGCGGAAGTCGCCGCTCGTGGTGGTAGTGTTTTGATTGGCGGGCCAGTGCTGAATGCCAATACCGGCGAATGGACGCTTTTCTTTGCCCGCAACATCGTCCTGCCGAGTTTGGGGCCCGTGATGGCCGTGGCCGAAGTCCCCGTGCCCGTGGTGCAGAGCATCCTGTCGGGCGCTGGGGAAAGCCTTGGGCTTCGCGTCACGCTTGAGCGGGATGACGGGACCTTGCTTGCCTCCGTGCCGCATGATGAGACACGGATCGGGCAGAAACTTTCCCCGACGGCTGCTTCGCTTCGCGGCATTGCGACTGCGGAGCAGATCAGAAGCCGTTTCTCGCCGGAGACGGTCTTTGTGGCCGTGCGCCCTACCCTCTATCCTGCGTTGACCGTTGCCGTAACGCTTGAAGTGAATACCGCCTTGAGTGGCTGGTACGCGGACCGCAGCCGCGCTTTCCTGGTCTCGGGCACGCTTGGGCTCATGATACTTCTTGTGACGGGCGCTCTCATGGTTGGGCTTCGGCAAAGGGAACGCGTGGAAGATGAACGCGCCACGGCAAGACGCACGCTTGAAAATGCGCTTGAATCCATGTCGGACGGTTTTGTCATGTTCGATCCGGATGATCGGCTGATTGCCTGCAACAGCCGCTACAAGGATTTCTATAAGATCAGCGCGCCCTTCATTGTGCCCGGCGCGCTATTTGATGACATCATGCGCGAAGGTGCGCTGCGCGGGCAATACCCGCAGGCGCAGGGCGATATCGAGACTTTCGTGGCGCAGAGCAAGGCCTTTCACCGTGGCAATCATCCGCCCATGGAAAGGCTTCTGCCTGATGGGCGCTGGGTCCTCATTACGGAACGGCGCACACCTGATGGTGGCGTGGTCGGTATCCGAACGGATATCACGCCGCTCAAGCGCGCGATGCAGGATTTGGCCACAGCGCGTGATACGGCGCGCGCCGCTGGGGAAGCCAAGAGTCAATTCCTGGCACGCATGTCGCATGAATTGCGCACGCCATTGAACGGTATCCTGGGGTTTTCGGAACTGCTTCTTGGAGACCCGCGTTTGGCTGATGACCAGCGCGAAAAGATCCGCACCTTGTACAATGCGGGAAAGCATTTGCTGGAATTGGTCAATGGCTTGCTTGACCTGTCAAAAATCGAATCCGGTCGCATGGAATTGGCCACGCGCGCCTTCCCCTTGCAGGAAGTGATTCAAAGCTCTGCCGCGCTGGTGGCGCCCGATGTTACGCGCAAGCAGTTGGAATTCACGCTGAATCTTGACCCCCGCTTGCCGAAATCCGTGCTGGGTGACCCGACAAGGCTACGGCAGGTGATTCTCAATCTCCTCTCCAATGCAGTGAAATTCACTCCGTCAGGCGGCAGCATCTATTTCCTTGCCAGGCAAAAGGAACCTGAAAGGCTTCGCATTGAGGTACGCGATACGGGTCCCGGTATCTCACCGGAAAACCAGCGTCTGATCTTCGAGGATTTCGTGCAGATCGCTTCCATGACCCAAAGCGAAGCGTTGGGCACAGGGCTTGGGCTTGCCATCACATCCCGACTGGTCAAGCAAATGGGCGGTGAGATCGGCTGCCAAAGCAATTCGGGCGCGGGTTCCACCTTTTGGATCGAAATTCCGCTGGTGATGGCCGAAACCCCTGAATCACCAGCGGAATCGCCAAAGCCCGATCTGTCCCAACCGACAGGCCAAGAAAAGCTTCGGATTCTGGTGGTGGATGACGTCAAGGCCAATCGCGATGTGGCCGGGGCGCTATTGGCCAGTCTTGGCCATGAGGTTGCCTCTGCGGGCGGCGGTGCGGAGGCGCTTGAGAAATTGCCAAAGGACCAGTTTGATCTGGTGCTATTGGATTTGCAGATGCCGCAGATGGATGGTTTCGCGACTGCACGCACCATCCGCGCCATGCCCGCCCCTTTGGGACAAGTGCCGATTTTTGCTTTGACCGCTTCCGTAATGCCTGAACAGATCGCGGCAGCGCGAGAAGCCGGCATGGATGGCCATATCGGTAAACCATTGAGTCGCGAAGCACTTACCAACGCTCTTGCTCGCTTGCGCGACCTTGACGCCAATAAGCTACGGCGTCTTGAGATACGCGCGGAGGCATCCACCCTTTCCGATATCGCGACCGTGGATCAGCGCATTCTGGATTTGCTGAAAAGCGAATTGAAGGGTGCGGCGGCCGGCGTTGTCCGCGAATTCATGGTGGAAATGCAGACCATTCGCGACCAATTTGCCGCAGAATTGGCTCAGGCTGCCCCGCGCGCCGATGTGATTGCGCAGCATGCCCATCGCCTGCTTGGTGCGGCGCGCACCCTGGGCGCGTTCCGGCTTGCCCAGCAGGTGACCGAATTCCAGAAACTGCAGCCGCGCGAGAGCAGCGTATTGCATGCCCAGAATGAGGAAGCACTCACTCACCTGATAGCGGAAATTGACCTTGCCTTGGAAGCTCTGGAGGCGTTCTTCCAGGCGGCGCTGGTTGGTGCAGAGGTGTCCGCCTGATCGTTACAAGGAAGCGCTTTCCGTAGAGCCAAGTCCGACGCGCGGCTCTCTAAATTTTCTCAGCAATGCCCAGCATGCGCTTAAATCCAACCCATTGCTGCGCAAACCAACCACCCGTCGCTGTCTTTTCGGGTGCGTCTGGGTCACCGGTTCGCGGATAGACCTGGCGATTGAAGTCGGCAGTTCCAAAAACCCAATCCCAGACCGGGAAAAGCACTGCGTAATTCCTGCCATGTTCAGCAACCGAAAGCACGCCATGATGCAAACGATGAAAACGCGGCGATACGAGCAAACGTTCACCGATGCGCCCAAAGGACAGGCGGATATTGCCATGGGAAAAGGCTTCCACCATGCGCATCAGTAGCAGCAGTAGCGGGAATTGCGCTGGCGATACACCTATCAGAAGCGCGATGGTACCAAACCAAAGTGCTGCAATGGCCTCATCCAAGATGTGATTGCGGTCATCGGTCCAGAAGGTCATCTGGCGTTGCGCGTGGTGGATCGAGTGCAAGGCCCACCACCAGCCGATACTGTGCTGCAGGCGATGGCGCCAGTACTCACCGAAATCGAGAATGACAACATAAATGAAAAAGGTCAGCAGTGGCGCCTGATGCAAGAAGGGGAAGATGGATTCCAGCGTTGGAGAGACAAAACCCGTATCCGCCAGCATTCCCTCCAGCCGGCTTTGGATGGCTGATAAAAGAATGAAGGCCAGCAATGGAAAGATACCCAGTCTTGCGAGCAAGGTGTAAATGATGTCAGTTCTGATCGCACGCCGATCGGTCACCGGTTCCACCGGTCGCCACGCTTCAAGCGGGCGACAAACGATGTAGGTTACGACGATCCCGAAGATGCTGAACAGGGCGAAATCCGCCCATTCCAGCATCTCATCGGCGATATTCATCATATCGGTGGCATAGAGCACGGGCTGGAGGAAGGTTTCGAAAATCCAGCCCGTCAGTTGCGTATGCCAATCATCCAGGGTCTTGAACATGGATCAACGCCTGCCTTCAGCGCTCAGTTGACCGAAGCAAAAGCCCCTGGCCTGCAAACCAGCCAAAACGTCCTCAAGAACATTTGCGTAGGGCTCCTTCCGGCTGCGCACCCCCCAATGCATGACCAGCACCTCCCCATCCCTGATGCTTCTGAGCGCCCGGTCCCGCAGCGCGGCATTGGGATGGGTGTCGCTGTTCAATTCATCGCCAAGAAAGCCGTTGGATGTCCAGCCCTGATGGCGAAAGCCGCAGGATTCAGCCATGCGTAGCGCGTTGGGTGTCGTAATGCCGCCCGGCGCGCGCCAGAGTGGCAGTACCACCGCATCCGGCACAGCAGCGCGCAGCCTTTCGATCGGGGCATTCAATTCGCGGCACATGGTGGCTTGGTCCAGGCGCTCCTCATTCTTGTTGTTGAATGAAACAAAACGCACAATGCCCGGTGCGGGATCGCCGCGGAAATACCAATGGCGATCCGTATGGCTCGCGAAAACATGGCCTTCCGCTGCGCGGGCACGCCAGAACTCGGCCCAGCCAGGTTCAAGGCTCCTATCACCGCGATGTGTCGGTTCATTGGCTACAAACAGGGTTGCGCGTATGCTGCGGCGCTTCAGGATTTCGGCGATTTTTTCCGCTTCACGGCCCCAGCCCGTATCAATCGTGAGATAGAGTGTCCCGGCGCTGCAAGGTGCCGGTGTCCTTGCATCAAGCCCGGCGGGTGCCAGCATCGCAATGGCCAGCAACCCTGCCAGCATCCGGCTGACAGCCCTTATCATGCCCGCTGCGCCATCATTGGGCGGCGCGAGGTTGCACGAAAATACCGTGCGGGCTGCGCCCAACGCGGATGGTGGATACCTCGCCCGAGGTTGGGTCCAGTCTTGCGATCCGGCCAGCCCAGCGAAGCGTTGCCCAAACCGCGCCATCAGGGGCAAAGGCGAGGCAATCCGGTCCGCCCGGAACCTCATGGATACGGCGCACCTGAAGCGTATCGGGCTCTATCTCGGCGATGCGGCTTTGCACGCGGCTTGTGGCCCATAATGTTCTGCCATCGGGGGAGGCGAAAATCGTATGCGCCCCGCGGCCCACGCGAATGGTACTTTCGATCTGGCGGGTTTCAGGGTTGAGCACCGCGAAATGGTCCCGGCCCATAATACCAATAATCAGGCGGCCGCGATGCCAGAGGATGCCGGCAGGCTCGGGCCCGACATCCACCTGCCAAACAATACGCCTTTCTTGCAGGTCAATCGCCATGACGGTGCCATCGCCTTGGATGGTGATATAGGCAAAGCGTGAATCGGGGCTGAAGGCGATGTGGGATGGCTTGTTGCCCGCACGCAATCTTTCCAGCAGCCTTGGGCCGTTCGCGTCATAGATATCCACCTGTCCGCGCCTCAGGCTTGCAATAACCAGCAGCCGGCCATCGGGCGAGAAATCCAGATGATAGGGGTTCGAAATACGCTCCCGGCGCAGGATGTTACCGGTCGCGGGTTCGACGAAGAGGATTTCATTGCCGACCGAATCGGCGATCAGCAACTCCTTGCCATCGGGAGACAAAACCAGGTGATGCACTTCACGCAGGCCCTCAATCCGCCGGAGCTCCTGGCCAGTGCGGGAGTCGATTTTTACGACGCTTGGGTCGGTTGAATTGAGCACATAGACCAGATCGGCCCGCGCCGGCATGGCGCCGAGAAGCATAAGGCCCATCAGGCAGGCGCCGCGGAAGGCCAAGCGCAGGCCGCGTATTGGAAGATTACCATAAGGCGTTACATGGCGCGGAAGCATATGCCGAAGCTTCATGACTTTTCCGCGCTTTCGAAGGACATTGCCGCACCATTCATGCAGTAGCGTAGCCCGGTTGGTGCTGGCCCA
Organism: Roseomonas sp.; assembly: GCA_020249825.1. GTDB lineage: Bacteria > Pseudomonadota > Alphaproteobacteria > Acetobacterales > Acetobacteraceae > Neoroseomonas. Next base: position 1,094 of record JADCEX010000406.1, on the reverse strand, counting down.
TCCGGAAAAACATGGCCCAGATGCCCGCCACAATTGGCGCAATGCACTTCCGTCCTTACCATGAAAAGCGTCCGGTCAACCTGCGTGCCCACAGCACCTTCCAGAGGGGCGTAGAAGGATGGCCAGCCCGTACCGCTTTCATACTTGGTCGCGGCATCAAACAAAGCCTGGCCGCACCCAGCGCAATGGAAATGCCCAGCGCGCTTTTCGTAATTGAGCGAAGAAGAACCCGGTCTTTCGGTGCCATGCTGGCGCAAGACGCGGTAGGCTTCGGGCGAAAGGCTCGTACGCCATTCTGCATCCGTGCGTTCAAGGGGAAAGCTTTTGTCCTGAACCGGGGTCTGCCTGAAGAAAGCCATCTAGTCTCAATTCCCTCCCTGGGGCTTCAGCGATGTAGCGAAAGACTTCCGAAACTTGGCGAGTTTCGGCGCAATCACGGCTTGGCAATAGCCCGACCAAGGGTTGCGGGCAAAGTAATTGTCATGCTCCGGCTCCGCAGGCCAGAAATCTGTCAATGGTACGATTTCGGTTACAATTGGGCGTGGCCAGAGCCCCGCCGCGGTTGTCTCAGCCATCACGCCCTTAGCCGTCGCTTCCTGATCGGCGCTGTGGGTCAAGATGATGCTGCGATATTGCGGGCCGATATCCGCGCCCTGCCTGTCCTTGGTGGTTGGGTCATGGATGGCAAAAAACACCTTGAGCAGATCGGCAAAGGTTAGCTGCCCGGGATCGTATGTGATCTGAACGACCTCAGCATGCCCTGTTCGCTTGCCGCAGACTTCCTCATAGGTGGGGTTGGCCGCATGACCCCCGGCATAGCCGGACTGAACCGAAGTGACGCCCACCATTTCCCGAAACACCGCTTCCAGGCACCAAAAGCACCCTCCGCCAAATGTAGCCTTTTCCATCTCGTCCCCCCCCGCCTTAAGCCGTTTGGGGGATACCAGCCTCCCGCCGCAGGCTAGGTCCAGCCTTCAAAGAGAGCCATTATATCGGTCAGGCTTTGGCCACCTGCAAGGATAACGTCATTGCCTGCCCCGCCTTCAAACCGGTGGCCCAAGCCATTGCCGATCATGATGTCATCCAAACCACGG
>JADCEX010000405.1 GCA_020249825.1 Roseomonas sp. | reverse complement strand
GGTCTCGGCAATAGCGTGCTTGGCGGGCGGCCGGATTCCGCAATCGGGCGCAGCGGAATCTCAAAGGAAAAGGTCGAGCCCTTGCCCGGTGTGGAAGCGAGCACAATGCGCCCGCCCATCAGCCCCACCAGGCGCTTGCAAATCATGAGGCCAAGGCCAGAACCGCCATAGCGCCGCGCGGTTTCCGGCCCGCCTTGTGCGAAACGCCCAAAGAGCCGCGCCTGCACTTCAGGCGGCATGCCAATGCCGGTATCGGCCACCGCAAAGCGCACCTGGCCGGTCGCTTCCGCCCGTTCCACGCGAATGCCAACACCGCCAACGGCCGTGAATTTCACGGCATTATCGGCAAGGTTCAGCAGCACCTGCCGCAGCCGTCGCGCATCACCAATCACGCGCGCGGGCAAAAGGGGATCAATGCTCGCGGAAAGGCGAATGCCCTTTTCCGCCACGGCAGGCGCCAGCAGATCAAGCACTTCGGCAACGGGCGCGGCCAGATCAAAGGCTTCTTCCTCAATCGCCAAATGCCCGGCTTCAATGCGCGACAGGTCGAGCATTTCATTCACGGTCGCGAGCAGCAATTCACCGCAACGCCGCGCGGTTTCCGCATAGGCGTGCTGTTCGGCATCAAGCGTCGTGTCCAGCAGCAGCGAAATCGTACCCATCACGCCATTCATCGGCGTTCGGATTTCATGGCTCATGAAGGCCAGGAAATCGCTTTTCTCGGCATTGGCGCGTTCCGCCGCACGGCGGGCACGCTCCGCATCGCGGGCGAATTGCTCACGCGCCGAGACATCATGCTGAATGCCGAAAATATAGCGCACTTCGCCATCATCACCGAAAATCGGCGACAGATGCAGTTCATTGATGAAGCGCGATCCATCCTTGCGGTGATTGACGATTTCCACGTCAATCGGCTTGCCACTTTCGATCGCCTCCCGAATCGCGCGGATATGGCGCGGATTGGTGGCCGGGCCTTGCAGGAAACGGCAATTGCGCCCGATCACCTCTTCTTCCGGATAGCCGGTGATGCGGTAGAAGGCCGGATTGGCGAAGATAATCGGGCAATCAGGCAGGTTAGGATCGCAAATCACGATGCCCGTTGGTGTCGCGAGCACAGCCGCGCTCAGCACGCCCTGCAAGGGCGTTGGCAGATGGGCCGCGAGGCTATTCGCTGTAGGAGACGAGCGCTTCGAATGGGACATCGAGCTTCCTCCTCCCGTTCAGGAACGAAAGTTCAATCAGCGCAGCAGCGGCCGGCACCACGGCGCCGGCTTGGCGCAGCAGGGCGATGCCGGCGGCCATAGTGCCGCCGGTCGCCAACAGATCATCCAAAATCACCACGCGCTGGCCGGGGCTGACGGCATCGGCCTGCATTTCAATCCGGTCCGTGCCGTATTCCAAAGCGTAATCAAGGCCGATGCGCTCACCGGGCAGTTTTCCGCGCTTTCGCAGCATGATGAAGCCAAGCCCCAATTCGAGCGCGAGCGGTGCCGCAACCAGAAAGCCGCGGCTTTCAACGCCCGCCAAAAGATCAGGCTTATGCGGGCGGATCGCGTGTGCCATACGCGCCATGGCGGTGCGCCAGGCGGGGCCATGCCTAAGCAAGGTGGAAATGTCATAAAAGAGGATGCCCGGCTTTGGAAAATCCGGGACACCGCGAATATGCGCCCTAAGGTCCAGTTGGTCGTTTGTTTCTGTCACGTTCTGCCGCTGTCTTGATTGCGCCATACCCGGCACCGATCAGTGCGGGCCTGCTGAGCCTTTCCTGCCCGATCTTATCAATGTTACACTTCAAATGTCCAGTTAAGTTGACAGTGCTGGCAAAATTTCTCCCCCGGCCCTATTTGCGGGCCATGTCAAAACCCATGCTCGCCGGGATCATCGGCGTTATCGGCTTCCTGCTCTATGTGGCGGTAGTTATTATCCTTGCGGATCATGTACTTGGCACGCATTGGACCTTGGAATTCATCTATTTTGCGCTGGCCGGAATTGTCTGGGTCTGGCCCGCCAAGGCACTGATTATCTGGGCGGCCAGGTAGGGATTGAGTTCAAGCCCCTTCCCGGGCCGCCAATTGGGTGATCTGGCCGCGCATGGCATCCAAAAGCGCCGTCACCCGCCCGCCATTGCGTTGGATGCAATCCGTAAAGCCGGCTGGTGTAGGGCTTGCCGCCTGCCTGTGGATTGCCCTGACAGGCGCGGCCTATGCTGCGGCCCTTGCTGGGATTTCATTATCGCCTTAGCGCGATTTTCGATCACGCCTGGTCATTGAAGCCGCTTGGCCGGGCGCCCGTGATTGTAGAAAAATCCAAAGCCTCATGCGGCGCAGGGCGCACAAAACGCGCAAGGTAACCGGCCTGGACAATCCCCTGCCCCGCCGCCGGAGGAGCATGGGTGTTCCACATCCGGAACGAGGCAGGGCTCGGCCGCGAAAAATGGCCCAAACAAAAGAGATCAAAGTTGCGGGAGAATGCCCGGGCAAATCACCGGGGCGATTGGTCGGAGTGAGAGGATTCGAACCTCCGGCCCCTGCGTCCCGAACACAGTGCTCTACCAGGCTGAGCTACACTCCGAAGCCGACCGACGCAATTGCGCGGCTATAGCGGGCGGGGAAGAAGGCCGCAAGCGGGTGGGCGCCCCTTGGCGAGACGACCATCACACCCCACCTCTTGCGTGAATTAAAGTTAATGGGGCGGTAATGATGGCTTGGAAAGCAGGTTTTCTGCTGGTGCTGCTGATGCCCTTTACGGCATCCGCGCTGGCGCCAGGGGATGTGATCTCCGCCCGACGTGACGGGCTAAAGGCAGTGGGACACCAAATGGACCGGATCGAAGCCCTGATTAACCAGCGTGGCGATACCCGCGCAGCCGTCGCCTCCATCGCCGACATGATCCGCTTTTTTGAAGGCCTGCCTTCGCTTTTCCCCCCGAATAGTGGGCAAGGCGATACCCGCGCACGCCCCACCATCTGGTCCGATCCGGGCGGGTTTGCGGCGGCCAATGCGAATATGCTCTCAAGCCTGCGCAGCCTGGAAAACGCGGCGAATACAGGCGATAACGCGGCCTTGCAGGCGGCTTTCCAACAAACCGCCGCCACCTGCAGCGCCTGCCATCGCCCGTATCGCAGCCGCAGCCGATAGGCAGGCGGTACCCGCCTAGAACAAGCGGATAAACAGAAACACCGCCGCCCCGGCCAGTAACAAGAGACCAAGCGCCAACCGCCCGGATGCGAGGCGCGGCGCCTTGGCGCCCTCTGGCAACAGCTTTTCACCGGTCAGCATCGGCATGACCAATTCGTGACCCTTCACGAGCTTATAGAGCATGATGGCCAGCACATGCAGCGCTATGGCGAAGACCAAATAGCGCTGCCCCGCCAAATGCCAGGCGGAAAGCGATTCCTGAGTTGCCTCACCGACCTTCAAGGCCAGCGGGCCATGCTGCGAATAGCTGAAACCGGGATCATGATTGGCAAAAAGCCCTGTCAGCCCCTGCGCCAGAAGCAAAGAAAGAACTACCACCACCATCCAGCCGCCAGCAGGGTTATGGCCGGTTTCCCGGTCCGCCTCACGCTGCGGGAAGCGCGCTACCTGCCTGAGCGCCGCCATGGGTGATTTCAGGAAATGGGCAAAGCGCGCATTCTCGGACCCGAAAATACCCCAAAGAATGCGAAACAGCACCAGGGTCAGGATGGCGTAGCCAGAAACGTAATGCAGCCCCCAGGCGCCACTTTTCGCGCTGGCGAAGGATAGCGCCACCAACAGGATCAGGGTCCAATGAAATAGGCGGACGGGGCGGTCCCAAATGCGGATTCGGGTTGTTTGCGCGCTCATGTTCACCTGCCGGTTGTGACTGGCACGATTGGCCTTGTTGCAGGCCAATGACAAGACACTTAGAATCATTCCAAGATTTCCAAGCCCTGGGCAAGGCTTTGTTGCCGCATGCGGCGCGGCAGGGGAGTGCAGCATGAGTGAGCAGAATGCCGGCGCCAGCAGCGCGAAGAAGCTGATCATCCCGGCTTTGTTGCTGGTGCTTGCCGTGCTGGTTTTTCTTGGCTGGCGCGGCGTTTTTTCCCCGACACCTCCGGGCGTGAGCGGCCTTGCGCGTGCCCCGGTAAATGAGGCGCCGTCCGGTCCTGCCGGCCCCGGCGGCACGGGCCAGGCGGCCCGCCCCGCGATTCCCGCCGCCCCTGCCCCGCCTGATTTGGCTGCCCCAGGCACCGAGGCCGCGCGCCCAGATCCCAATGCCGCCACCCCCGCGTCCACCATGATCCCGCCGCGCTTTGATGTAGTGCGGGTCGGCGCGCGCGGCAGCGCCGTGGTGGCGGGGCGCGCAGCACCGGGGGCCGAGGTGATTCTTTTTGCCGATAATGGCCGCGAATTGGGCCGCGCGCGGGCTGATCGGCGTGGTGAATTCGTGATCCTGCCTGCCGATGCCCTGCCGCCTGGGCCGATGGAACTCAGCCTGCGCGCGCGACTCGGGGATCAGGAACTGGCCGGGCCGGATACGGTGGTGCTGGTAGTGCCCGACACTGCGGCGCAAATCGCCGAAGCGCCCCGCCCCGCCCCGCTCGCGGCGCCAGCCCAGGCCCCCGCTGGGGCGCAGCAAGCCCAACCAGCCCCGCCCGCCGCTGCGGAACCCCCGGCGCAAGCCCAGGCCCCCGCCCCCACAGGCCCCCTGGCCGTGCTGATCCCAGGCCGGTCAGAAGCCGCTGGTCCGCGCCTTTTGCAGGTGCCGGAACCAGCCCCGGCGGCAGGCGCAGCATCGCGACTTGGCATTGATTCGGTTGAATATGACCAGGGTGGGGCCATGCGCTTTGCCGGCGCTGCGCCGCCCGGCGCCAGGCTCAGGCTTTACGTGGATGATCAGCATATCGGGGAAGCCGTTGCCGATGCCCTTGGGCGCTGGGCCTTCCAGCCGGAAAACCAACCCTCCGTCGGGCGGCACCGGCTTAGGGTTGATCAGCTTTCGCCG
>JADCEX010000404.1 GCA_020249825.1 Roseomonas sp. | reverse complement strand
TTGGTGTTGGCTGGTCTTTCCTCACCTGGGATGGCTTGCGGTTTCTGGCGCTGCCGGCGCTGAACCTTAGCCTGTTCAAGCTTGCCATGCTGATCCGCCTGTCGCGTGCCGGCACGCGTGAGATCATGCTGTCCGATACGGTGAAATTCGCCCGCGCGGCGGGGCTTTCAGATTTCACCATCCTGCGCCGGCATGTGCTGCGCCTGATTTCCATTCCCCTGGTGACGGTCTTTGGCTTGGAATTTGGCTCCACCTTGGCATTTGCTGTGGTGACGGAGACAATCTTTTCCTGGCCGGGCGTTGGCAAGCTGATCATTGATTCCATCACCTCGCTCGATCGGCCGGTCATGGTGGGGTATCTTATTCTGGTGGCGTTTCTGTTTGTCACCATCAATCTCGTTGTTGATCTGACCTATGCCGTGCTTGATCCGCGCCTCAGGCGTGGAAGGCGGGTGTGATGGCGGGCTTTTGGCGCGACTATCGCGAAAATTGGGTCGCCACCCTCGCACTTGCAGTCGTGGTGCTGATTGTCACGGCGGCGCTCGCCGCACCACTGATTACGCCGCAGGATCCGTATGATCTTGCCAATTTGAATTTGCGGGATGCGCGCCGCCCGCCAGGCTTTGTCGGGTCTGGCGGCTATGTGCATTGGCTCGGCACGGATGCGCAGGGGCGCGATTTGTTCTCGGCCATTCTCTACGGCTTGCGCATTTCCTTGCAGATGGGGATCGCGGCGGGGGCGGTAGCATTTAGTATCGGTACCGCGCTTGGCATCATGGCAGCCAATATCGGCGGCAAGATCGAACAAGGCATCATGCGGCTGGTGGATTTGCAGCTTTCTTTCCCCGCCATTCTGCTGGCGCTTGTGTTGGTTGCGGTGCTGGGCCAGGGGCGGGTACCGCTGATCATTGCCCTGGTCACCGCGCAATATGCCTATTTCGCCCGCACTGCCTATGGCGCCGCAACAGCGGAACGGCAGAAGGATTACATTGAAGCCGCGCGCGCCACCCCACTGCCGGGGCGCAGCATTGTATTGCGCCATTTATTGCCGAATTGCCTGCCGCCGCTGATTGTTGTGGGTACGGTGCAAATCGCCAATGCGATTTCGCTGGAAGCGACATTGTCCTTCCTTGGCCTTGGCCTACCACCGACTGAGCCTTCGCTTGGCATGCTGATCGCCAATGGCTTTCAATACATGATGAGTGGGCGGACCTGGATTTCAGTCTATCCTGGGATTGCGCTTATTGTGCTGATTGTCGCGATCAATATTGTCGGCGATCAATTGCGTGATCAGTTCAATCCAAGGCTGCGCCGATGAACCCCGCGCTGCTTCAGGTGCGCGATCTGCGCACCTACTTCGAAACCCGCGCCGGCACGATCAAGGCCGTGGATGGCATTTCCTTCACGCTTGAACGCGGTGAAATACTCGGTCTGGTTGGTGAATCGGGTTCCGGCAAATCCGTTACTGGCTTTTCCCTGATCGGTCTTCTCGACCCGCCGGGGCGCATCGCGGGCGGTTCCGTGATGTTTCAGGGCAAGGAACTGGTCGGGCTGCCGCAAGCGGAAATGCGCAAGCTCCGCGGCAAGCGCATCGCGATGATTTTTCAAGACCCGGCTTCAACCTTGAACCCAGTGCTGACCGTTGGTCAGCAGATGGCCATGGCCGTCCAGGCGCATGGTGGTGGCGGTGACGGCGCTGCGCTGGCCCTGGCGGCACTTAGCCTGGCGCGGGTTGGCATTCCGGATGCGGCCACGCGCTTGAATGCCTATCCGCATGAATTTTCGGGCGGCATGCGCCAGCGTGTGGCGATTGCCATAGCGCTGCTGCATGAACCGGAATTGATCATCGCGGATGAACCGACCACGGCGCTGGATGTTTCCATTCAGGCGCAAATCCTGGCTGAGATGAAAATACTCGCGCAGGAAAGCGGCACGGCGCTGATTTGGATCAGCCATGATCTGGCCATCGTGTCTTCCCTGGCGGATCGCGTGATCGTGCTTTATCTTGGCCGCATCATGGAATTCGGACCGGTTGCGGATGTCTTGCGCGCGCCCTTGCATCCTTACACGCACGGGCTTTTGGATAGCCTGCCCGCCATGGCTGACCCGGGACAGAAACTCCGGCAAATCCCTGGCAGCACTCCTTCACCGCTCAATATGACGCCTGGCTGTCCCTTCGCCCCGCGCTGTGCGCATGCGGATGATCTTTGCCGATCAGAACCACCGCCGGTTGGCGATCAGCGCCATGGGGCCTTTTGCCATCATCCATTGCCGGGCGCTGCATGACTCCGATTTTAACAGCGGAGAACATCTCACGCCGCTTCAGCCCGCATGTGACGCTGGGTGATCGCATCGCCGGCCTATTCGGCGCCAAGCTGGACCGCCGGCCAGTCATGGCAGTGACGGATGTGACGCTCGCCGTACAGCGTGGTGAGACGCTTGGGCTGGTTGGGGAATCCGGCTGCGGCAAATCAACCCTTGGCCGTATGCTTGCGGGCGTTCTTGAACCAAGCGAAGGCGCGATCCGCCTGAGTGGCGCGCCCCCGATGGAGGCGGGGCGCAAGACCACAACGCGCATTCAGACCGTTTTTCAGGACCCCTTCGCCTCCCTCAATCCACGCCGGCGCGTGGGCGAAACCATCACGGAAGGCCCAATTACCCATGGCCTTATTCAGCGCCGAGAAGCCGCCAGCCTCGCCAGAGAATGGCTACTGAAAGTTGGTCTTGATCCCGACTATGCTGAGCGCTTTCCGCATCAGTTTTCCGGTGGGCAACGCCAACGCATCGCCATCGCGCGTGCCTTGGCGATGCGGCCTGAGGTGCTGATTTGCGATGAACCGGTGGCGTCACTTGATGTTTCAATTCA
>JADCEX010000403.1 GCA_020249825.1 Roseomonas sp. | reverse complement strand
CCCGGCGCCAGGCTCAGGCTTTACGTGGATGATCAGCATATCGGGGAAGCCGTTGCCGATGCCCTTGGGCGCTGGGCCTTCCAGCCGGAAAACCAACCCTCCGTCGGGCGGCACCGGCTTAGGGTTGATCAGCTTTCGCCGACTGATGGGCGCGTGCTGGCCCGCGCCGAGGTACCCTTCCAGCGCGAGGAACTCTCAGCCGAGGCTTTCGCCCAGCAGCGCATTGTGGTGCAGCCAGGGAATAATCTGTGGCGCATCGCCCGCGCCACCTATGGGCGGGGCATTCGCTTTACGGTGATTTATCAGGCCAATAAGGATCAGATCGCCGACCCCAATAAAATCTATCCCGGTCAGGTCTTTACGCTGCCGGTTGCCCAGCCAGCGCCGGCGGCTTCCAGCCGATCCAGATAGGGATCAAGCGCAAGCACGAAGCGCACCAGCGCGGCGACCAGTTCGGGCGCATTGGTGGGCGGCACCAACGCCAATTCGGCTTCAAAGCGAATCCGGTGGTCGGGTGTCAGCCCCATGCGCCATCCTTCCGGCAGGCCAGGGTTCAGCGCGGCCAGGGTGGCGAAGCTGGTTTGGCGCAAATCCCGCCCTTCGGCGGTGGAGGGGATGCGCGCGGCATCGGTTTCCACCACCAGCCCTTCGGCGCTGAGCTCTGCCCGGCAACGCCTTCCGCGCCAATCAAAGGTGAATTCCAGGGGGCGGTCTGCCTGCCTGGGGGCAAGGCGGCCTTCGGGGTCTATGGCCAGGCGGCCAAGGGTGATCATATCCATAAGATGCATTCTTGTGCAATTTTAGTAAAAACACTGTAAGCGAGCCCGCATGGCACTCGGACAAAGTCTTCGCATGGTTCTCGCCCGGCCTCATCCGGCGGCGAGGCCATTCCTGATCGGTGGCGGCGCTGTGGCGCTGCTGGGCGGCGCGCTGCTTGGCGGCTTCCTGTTTTGGCTCGGCGTGGCGTTCACGCTGTTCTGCCTCTACTTCTTCCGCGACCCGGAACGGGTGCCGCCCGCGCGCCCCGGCCTGGTGCTGGCGCCGGCGGATGGGCATGTGGTGTCGGTCATGCCGGCCAAGCCGCCGGTGGAATTGGGCATGGGCGAGGAAACCCGCTGGCGCATTGCGATTTTCCTCTCAGTGCTCGATGTACATGTGAACCGGATGCCGTGCGACGGCACGGTGACGCGCATTGCCTATCACCATGGCAAATTCCTGAGCGCCAATCTGGATAAGGCGAGTGAGGAGAATGAACGCAATGCGCTCGCCCTTCGCCTGCCCGATGGGCGCGATATTGCTGTGGTGCAGATTGCCGGGCTGATCGCGCGGCGCATCTTATGCGATGCCAAGGTGGGTGATGCGGTGCAGGCGGGTGACCGCTTTGGCATTATTCGTTTCGGCAGCCGCACGGATATCTATCTGCCGCCGGGCGTGGAACCGATGGTTGTCGTGGGCCAGACCATGATCGGCGGAGAGACCGTATTGGCGGAGTTGCAGGCGCGATGAATACGCCGAAGGATGCGGGTCAGCCTGGGCGCATGCGGCGGCTCAGGCGGCGCTTTCGCCCGCGCACCAGGCCTCGTTTTGAAGGGCAATCCTTCAATCGCCTGATCCCGAACATCCTTACCATGCTGGGGCTCTGCTGCGGGCTGGTCGCTATCCGCGCTGCGTTTGAAGCGCGCTTTGCCGAAGCCGCCGTGCTGATTGTGGTGGCGGGCGTGATTGATGGGCTGGATGGCCGGCTGGCGCGGCTGCTGAAAGCCACATCTCGTTTCGGGGCGGAATTCGATAGTTTGGCTGATTTTCTGTCCTTTGGGGTGGCGCCGGCACTCGTGCTATATCTTTGGGCGATGCAGGATTATCGCGGCATTGCCTTTGCGCCTGCGCTACTTTTCGCCGTGTGTTCTGCGCTGCGGCTGGCCCGCTTCAATGCGACGCTAGATGTGGGGCCGGCGCCGAAGCCTGCCTATACCTATAATTTCTTCACCGGCGTGCCGGCGCCGGCGGGGGCGGGCTGCGCGCTATTCCCGCTTTTTGCCGGGCTGTTTTTCACCCAGGTAGAGATGCCGATGCTTGCCGGCATCATGCGTAATCCCATGTTGGTCGGCCTGGTGCTGGTGGTGGTGGGTGGGCTGATGGTCAGCACGCTGCCCACCTGGTCCTTCAAGAATTTCAAGGTGCCGCGCGCCGCGGTGCTGCCTTTGCTTTTGGGTGTTGGGCTTTTCATGGCGCTGTTGTTCGCTGAGCCCTGGGCGGCGCTCGCCATGGCGGGCATGATTTACCTTGGCATGTTGCCCTTTTCCGTGCGGTCTTATCTGCGGCTGAAGCAGGAAGCGGAAAGCCTGCTGGAACCCGTTCTGGTCGCCGATAATGGCAAGGGGAGCGCCGCGCCCTGATGCTGCGCGGCAGGCTGGCCTTATCCCTGGACGGGCAGCGAGTAAGTGTCAACGGCGGCCCCTTCGATGCCATGCCGGAAACCGCGCGAGGGCTTTGCCTGGAAGCGCGCGCCGCGCGTGTGGGCGAAGCCGCTTGGCGCCTGGATGTGCCGGATTTCGGCCTGCCGGATGAAGCGGCTTTGCGCGGCGTCTTGCAGCAGATGCTGGCAGAGATGCGCGCCGCGCCTGATGCCGCCTATCACATTGGCTGCAAGGCCGGGCTTGGGCGCACCGGCACGGCCATGGCCTGCCTTGCCCTTATGGCGGGCGCGGTGGAAGGCGACCCGGTTGCCTGGTTGCGCGCCGCCTATCACCCGGAGGCGATTGAAACCCCGGCGCAGGAAGAATTTGTTCGCCGCTTTGCACGTGAGCGTTTGGTCCCCTAACATCGTTTCATCTTCAGGAGAAACGCGATGTCCCAAATCCTCGATGCCCAGACCATCGCCGATTATGACCGCGATGGCGCGGTGGTGATCCGTGGCGCCTTCGCGCCGCATTGGGTTGAGCTGCTCGCCGCCGGTGTTGAGCGCAATCTGCGAGAGCCCGGCCCCTTCGGCAAACGCTATACGCCGGAAGGCAAGCCCGGCATGTTCTTTGGTGATTACTGTTCCTGGCAGCGCATTGCGGAATATGAGGCATTTTTGCGCCATTCCCCCGCCGCCGCCATTGCCGGCGCGCTGATGCAAAGCGGCAAGGTCAATCTGTTTCATGAACATGTGTTGGTGAAGGAACCAGGCACGGAAGAACCGACGCCTTGGCATAATGACCAGCCCTATTGGACGGTTGAGGGCTGGCAGGTGTGTTCCCTTTGGATACCGCTTGATCCCGTGGCGCGGGAGAATGGCGTGGAATATGTGGCCGGGTCGCATCGGCGCGGCGAATGGTTCAAGCCGAAGCGCTTCGCCGATAGCGCTGACCATCCTTCCGATGATCCGCGCTTTCTGCCGGTGCCGGATGTTGAGGGTAATCGGGGTGAGTACACGCTGCTGGGCTGGGATTTGCAGCCCGGCGATTGCGTCGCTTTCCATGGGCTGACACTGCATGGCGCGCCGGGCAATCGCAGCGGGAAGCTGCGGCGCCGCGCGGTATCAGCGCGGTGGACGGGCGATGATG
>JADCEX010000402.1 GCA_020249825.1 Roseomonas sp. | reverse complement strand
CTTTGTTCGCGCGCGGCAATCGCGGCTTCAACCTGCGCTTCAGCGGTGCGGGCTGCGGCGGCAGCGGCCAAAAGCCCCGCATCGGCGCGGGAAATATCGGCCTGGGCCTGCGCCACCGCAGCGCGCAGCCTGTCTGCCGTGAAGCCAGCACGCAGGGCTTCGCGTTCCGTCCCCACACCGCGGGCGCGCAGTTCCGCGGTGCGCGCGGCTTCAACCTCCGCATCGCGCAGGCTGGCCTCGGCGCCCAAAAGGGCGGCGCGCACCGCTTCAATCTGCGCCCTGGCTTGCGCGTGATCCGCCAAAGCGCGTTCCGCCTGCGCGCGGGAGACGGTGATTTGCGCGGCGGCAGCGTGCACATCAGCCTCGGCCGCCGCGCGGCGGGCCTCAAGGGTCGCCGTGTCCAATTGCGCGATGGGTTGATCGGCCCGCACCTTCGAGTTGAAATCCGCCAGCAATTCGCGGATCTGGCCAGAAAGCTGGCTGCCCACCTGCACCAGCGTCACTGGGTTAACCGTACCTGTCGCCGCCACCACGGCGGTGATGGAACCGCGATCCAGCATGGCGGTGCGAAGCCGCGGCGCACCGGCGCGGTTATCCGCCTCAAGGAAAGAAGGGCGTGGGAGGCCGGCCGCCCACCAGGCAGTGCCCGCACCAAGCAATAGAAGAAGGGCAAGGAGCCATTTCCGCATCGGCACAACATAGCAGGGTTTTCGCATTGTGCATGTCCCGGAAATTATCCGAAGGTAACGGGCTTGCCCGGCATTCGCAGGGAAGGCGCTTTGCGCTAGCCTGATGTCGCTGCTGTGCATGGAGGTCGGATGCGGATTTTGATTTTGGGCGCGGGCGCCTTGGGCGGGTATTTTGGCGGGCGCCTGCATCAGGCCGGGCTTGATCCCTGCTTTCTGCTACGGCCAAAGCGCGCTGCAGTTCTGGGCCAGGATGGTTTGCGGATATTGAGCCCCCTGGGCGATTATCAGGCCAAGGTTGCTTGCATCACCCCTGATGCGCTGCAACCCGTATGGGATGTGGTGCTGCTGACCTGCAAGGCCTATGATTTGGCTGAGGCGATGGAGACAATCCGTCCAGCCATTGATGCGCGCACCGCCATCATCCCAGTACTGAACGGCATCAGCCATATCGATGCGCTATGCCGCGCCTTTGGGCAAGATCGTGTTTTGGGGGGCATCGCGAAAATCCAGGCGAGCCTCCTGCCCGATGGCACGATCCGACATTTGAATGATTGGCGTTGGCTGACTTTTGGCGAAATCGCGGGCGGCATAAGTGCGCGGGTTGAACGCATAGCGGGCGCTTTCAGCGCAGCACCCGGCATGGTCGCGACCGCCGTGCCCAATATCATGGCGCAGATGTGGGAAAAGCTGGTGCATCTTGGCACCAGTGCCATCTGCACCGTGTTGATGCGCGCCAATGTCGGTGAAGTCGCGCGCGCGCCAGGTGGCATTGCCTTCATGCATGGCGTACTTCAGGCCAATGCCGCCATCGCCGCCGCAGAGGGCTTTCCTGTCAGCGATGCCTTTATGCAGCAGTATCGCGGTGTTTTTGGCGATGATGCCAGCGCCTACACAGCCTCCATGCTGCGTGATTTGGAAGCGGGCGGGCGGATCGAAGCCGACCATATTCTGGGCTTCCTCCTGGAAGCAGCGCGCCGCCATGGGCTGCCAAGCGCTGTGCACGAAGCAGCGTTATTGCATGCCAAAGCCTATGAACAGCGGCGGGACGCCAAGCGGCTGCCGTAATGAACATTGCATTCAGGAGTATGCCATGCGCTTGAAGGACAAGATTGCAGTCATCACGGGCGCCGGTTCCGGCATTGGTCGCGCGACCGCCGTGTTGTTTGCCAAGGAAGGCGCCAAGCTCGCGCTGGTGGACCGCGACGCGGCAGCGGTTGAGGAAACTGCCAAGCTTATTGGCGGCGCACTGACGCGCGTTTCCGATGTTGGCGCCCCGGGTGCAGCGGATGAAGATGGGGCGGTTATCCTACAGCATTATGGGCGCATTGATATCCTGTTTGCGGCTGCGGGGTTTTCAGTCGGCGGCACAGTGCTGGACACCAAACCTGAGGATTGGGATGCGGTATTTCGTGTCCATGTCGGCGGCACCTGGCTTTGGGCGCGCGCCGTCATTCCCGCCATGAAGCGCCAGGGGGGTGGGGCGATCATCACCACGGGATCGCAGCTCGCCATCGCGGGTGGCGCAGGCAATAGTTCATATATCGCCGCCAAGGGTGCGATATTGAGCCTGACGCGCGTGATGGCGCTTGATTTTGTTGCCGACAATATTCGCGTGAATGCGATTGTGCCGGGGGCGATTGATACGCCCTTGCTTGCGCGCAGCATGAACCGCCGCGCGGACCCGGAAGCGGCCCGCGCCACATCTCGTGCCCGGCACGCCATGGGGCGCTTCGGCAGGCCGGAAGAAGTGGCGGATGGCGTGCTTTATCTGGCGAGCGATACGGCGAGTTTCACAACCGGCATTGCCCTGCCGGTAGATGGCGGGTGGCTCGCGAAATAAGGCGCGGTTGAAAGCGGCGGTCACGATGCTATTTTGAAGCGATGCCGGCAAAACAACGTCTCACGCCCCATCTTGCGCGCCTGGAAGCGGAGGCAATCGGTATTCTGCGCGAAGGTGCGGCTGCCTTTCGCCGACCGGTACTGCTTTATTCCATCGGCAAGGATAGCAGCGTTTTGCTGCACCTTGCGCTGAAGGCCTTCTTCCCGGGCAAGCCGCCTTTCCCGTTATTGCACATTGATACCACCTGGAAATTCAAGGAAATGATCCGCTTCCGTGATGGCGTGGCGGAACGCCTCGGCCTGGAATTGCTGGTGCATACCAATCAGGAAGGCCTGGCGCGCGGCATCAATCCCGTCTCTTCCGGCTCTGCACTCCATACGCAGGTGATGAAGACCGAAGCCTTGCGTCAGGCGCTCGATAAATACGGCTTTGATGCCGCCTTTGGCGGCGCGCGGCGTGATGAGGAAAAATCCCGCGCGAAGGAACGCGTCTTTTCCTTCCGTGGGCCAGGCCATGTTTGGGACCCGCGCGCACAACGGCCCGAATCATGGTCCTTGTTCAATACGCGGATCCACCAGGGGGAAAGCATGCGCATTTTCCCTCTGTCCAATTGGACTGAATATGATGTCTGGGACTATATTGCGGCCGAGGAAATCCCGGTTGTGCCGCTCTATTTCGCGGCGCCGCGCCCCGTGGTGCGCCGCGCCGGCACTTGGATCATGTTCGATGATGAGCGGCTGCCGCTGGAGCAAGGCGAAACGCCTGAAACCAGAATGGTACGCTTCCGTACCCTTGGCTGCTACCCGCTTTCCGGCGCGGTGGAAAGCACTGCGGCCACACTTGCCGACATTATCTCGGAAATGCGGGCGGCGCGCAGCAGTGAACGCGAAGGGCGCTTGATTGACAATGACATGGACGCTTCGATGGAACGCAAAAAGCGTGAGGGCTATTTCTGATGTCCGCGCAACGCGATTTGCTCCGCTTCATCACCTGCGGTTCGGTGGATGACGGAAAATCTACCCTGATCGGCCGGCTGCTGCATGAATGCGGGCTGATTTTTGAAGATACCTATGCAGCGCTTACCCGCGACAGCCGGCGCCACGGCACCACCGGCGGGGAGATTGATTTTGCCCTGCTGCTGGATGGGCTGGAGGCTGAGCGCCAGCAGGGCATTACCATTGATGTTGCCTATCGCTATTTCGCCACGCCGCGCCGCAGTTTCATTGTCGCCGATACACCTGGCCATGAGCAATACACGCGCAACATGGCAACTGGCGCTTCCACCGCGTCGCTCGCCATCATTCTTGTTGACGCATCCAAGGGCCTGCTGCCGCAGAGCAAACGGCATTCGCTGATTTGCTCACTGCTTGGCATTCGCAATATTGTGCTGGCGGTCAATAAGATGGATTTGGTTGCTTTTGATCGCCTGCGATTCGATAGAATCTCCGAAGAATATAGGGAATTTGCTGGAAGCCTCGGCTTTCGGGAAATCCTTCCCATCCCTTTGAGCGCCCGACTCGGGGATAATGTGACGAGCCCTTCGCAGAATACGCCCTGGTATCAAGGCCCGAGCCTGCTGCAGCATCTTGAGGAGGTTGAGGTGCTGTCGGATCACGCCGCCAAACCCTTCCGCTTTCCCGTGCAATGGGTCAATCGGCCGGATGCATCCTTTCGCGGTTTTTCCGGCACCGTCGCTTCCGGGCGGATTGCGGTTGGGCAGGATATCCGCCTGGCCGGCAGCGGCCGCACTGCCCAAGTGCAGCGCATTGTCACCGCTGATGGCGATTTGCCTGAAGCGATTGCAGGCCAGGCGGTAACCCTGACGCTTGGCGATGAGATTGATATCGCCCGCGGTGACATGCTGGTCGCG
>JADCEX010000401.1 GCA_020249825.1 Roseomonas sp. | reverse complement strand
GTCTCGGGCCCGATGGATCGCTTTCGAGCCCTTTCGGATCGCCGCGCACCATTGAGGATTATGTGGGGCTTGTCGCCGCCTCGCAAACGGCGGACAGCGCCAAGGCAAAGACGGATCTTAAAACGGCCAAGCAGTTCACGGATGGGCTGGAGGCGCGCTTCAACAGGGAATCGCGGGTGGATGTGGATAGCGAATTGGGTTCCCTGATTCAGTTGCAGAATGCCTATGCGGCCAATGCACGCGTGATGAGTACGGCACAAAGCATGTGGTCCACTCTTTTTGATTCGGTAAGGTAAGCCATGACCAGCATCAACCTGACCGCTCGGCTAGGGCTAAACGCGTCCCTATTGCGTGATCGCATTACCACCCTCGGCGAACAGATTTCGACCGGACGAAAGGGAAGCACCTATTCAACGATCGGTGCGGATGCGCCGAGGGCAATGGATCTGCGCGCGGAGATCGGCCGCCGCGATACCTATGAAAAGACAATTGATCAGACCTTGGGGAAAATCAGGGTTTCCCAGGATGTCCTGGACCGCATCGGGGCGGTAGCGGAAAAATTCTTGGCAAATAGTGCGAAGCTTCTTGGCGCGGCGAAGCCTGAGGAAATTCAGATTCAGGCCGGCCAGGCCGAAGCAGCGATGATTGAGGTGGCGACCCTATTGAATGAGCAATTTGGGGGCGAATATCTTTTCGGGGGATCTGATTCCCGCAATCCACCCATTCCAAAGCCTCTTGACATTATGAAATCCGGCATGGGTCTTGAGATCAAGAAGGAAGTCGGCAAGCTCAATGCCACAAATGTGGCGGATGTGACTACGGCGACCAAGGCCTTGGCGAAGTCGGATGCGGCAGGCACAACGCCTTTTTCCGCCTTTCTTTCCACCGGTATCGGGAAGACTGAACCGCGGGTCAGCATTCTTGGTAGCGATAATGATCGCGTGTCCTACGGTATCCACGCCAATCGCAACGCCGCAGTCGTCAGCAGCGGTGAGACGACGGAGTCATGGGCCCGCGATCTGCTGCGCGGACTGGCGAGTATTGCCGGCTTGACGCCGGAAAAGGCTCAGCTTGGCGATTCCTATGTCAATTTCGTCACAACGGTCCGCAATGGTCTGAAATCAAGTGTTGATGCCTTGGCGCTTGAACGGGGTTCGCTTGGCGTAACCGAAGCCCGCTTGCAGACCATTGGGGCCCACCACAAAATTGTCAGCACAACGCTCAGGCTACAGCTCAGTAATCTTGAAGAAGTGGATATGGCGCAGACCATGACGTCGTTCCAAACCACTCAAACCCAATTGGAAGCTTCCTATCGTGCGATCGGCATCGCGCAGCAATTGAGCCTGACGCGCTTCCTTTAGCGCATAGACTGGGCGGCTTGCCCTTTCGGTTGAATATCATCGCGTCCGGGTGGACCCTATTCCTGGTTCAGGGCCATTTCTGTACCACCCACACCTTCGGGTATAGCGGTTTCCCCCTACATGATTCCGGTAATCTGCGCGCGCCACTACGATACGTCATTGAAGCCCTTTTACCTTTGCGATAAATGCGTCAAGGTCTTTGTCGCGAGGGGACGAGTAGGCACTACCCCTTGTGAAACCCGTGGTCGAGAGAAGAAAGCAAATCACTAATTTTTTCTGACGGCAAAATCTGCACAAAAAAGAATTTGCTCTTTTTCTCAGGGATTTTCCGATTCACCTAAAGGTTAAATTATTAACTCAGAAAAATCATCCGCGTTTACATGATTTTTCAGTGATCATTCAGTTTCCTCCATCATGATCAGGTCATTCGCAAGAAGCGGATGCAACCGGACCGTAACGCCACCTTGACTGGGGCGAAGGTCATGATTTGGAAGGGGAAGACCCCAATGTCTATGAATTCTGTCAACACCAACATCGGGTCCATGGTGGCGCTGCAGTCACTGAACAAGACCTCTGATCAGCTTTCCGTTGTGCAGAAGCGCATCTCCACCGGCTTTCGCGTTGCTGACGCGAAGGATGATGGCGGTGCCTTTGCTGTCGCGCAGTCCGTCCGCGCCGATGTTGGCGGTTTGACCGCCGCGAATGAGCAGCTTGGCGGCACGAAGGGCGTGTTGGAAACTACCTTCGCTGCGCTTGGCAAGGTTTCCGAAAGCATGGTGAAGGTCCGCGAAACCCTGACGCGCCTGGCCGATGGTACGATCAATGACAGTCAGCGCGCGCAGTATGAAGCGCAATACGACGCACTTCGGACGCAGATCGGTAACTTCATTTCGGATGCCACTTACAATAAGCGCACCCTGCTCAATACCGGTGCTGCCGCCGGCGGCGGCGACATTACAACCATTCGCAATGAATCCGGTGGCACCTTCTCGGTTGCTGCCATTGACGGTGCTGGCACGCTTGTTGTAGCGGCGGCGCCGACAGATGCGGCCGGCGCGCAGGCTGCTTTGGGGGCCACTGGCAACTTCAAAACTGTCGAATCCGCCATCGCCAATGCCCTGAACCAGTTTGGTTCCGACAGCAACTACATCGATAATCAGATCCGCTACAACAAAGACAAGGTAGACGCCATGGAAGGCGGACTCGGTGCCTTGATTGACGCCGATCTCGCCAAGGAAAGTGCCAAATTGCAGTCACTGCAGATCAGGCAGCAGCTTGGCACGCAGGCGATGTCCATCGCCAATCAGTCTCCGCAGACCTTGCTGAGCCTGTTCCGCTGATTGCTTAGGCGGCCTCGCCACTCGCGGGGCCGCCTTTTTTTCCTCGGGAGACAAAAATGTCCACCCTTGTTCTTGAACT
>JADCEX010000400.1 GCA_020249825.1 Roseomonas sp. | reverse complement strand
TAGCCCAATTCAAGCCCGAGGATTTTCTCATAAAAATCCTTGGTGGCTTCCAGATCCACCGGGCGTAGCGTGTAATGGTTCAGACCTTGCAGGCCCATTTTTGTTTCCTCCGTTTTATAGTGATGCGGATCCTTGCCGATCCGCCCTAAGTGCCATTTGTTTGACCGCATTTTCCGAGCCGCCAAGCGATGTCGCTTGGCTTGAAAATGCTCAAACGCCGGCGCGCGCCTCCGCGCGCTTGGCTTCGCCGCATAAGCGGCGTCGCCCATTCGGGCTCGCGCCCGCCTTTGGCGGGCGTTAGCCTTTCCGCGAGTGCCAAATTCAGTTCTGGTCCCTCACAGGAAGCGCGCATGCGGCGTCTGCCCCAGCAAATGCTGGCCAACCGCTTCAAAATGCGCGCTGCGGCCCTGCACCTGTTGGCTGACCGCATGCATGTCGCGGAAGCGCCGTTCAAAAGGATTGTCTTCGAAAATCGCGGTGGAGCCGGCTTCCTGATAAATGGTTTCCACCACTTCGCGTGATGTCTGGATGGCAAAGGTGGAAGCCAGGCGTATGGAAACCCGCTCATCATTCGTCATCTCAAGCCCGGCTTCAGCGCGCGGCCAGCATTCGCGCAGCGTTTCCAAAAGCAGGCTGCGCGCGGAACGCCAGCGCGCTTCCGAACGCGCGACAAGGCTTTGAATGACATGGCTGTCGCGCATTGGGCGCGTGCTGGCCGCCGGGGTCTTGTCTGACGCCAGCTTGATGAATTCATCCAGCATGCCACGACAAATCCCAAGCGCCACACCGGCAAAGCCCGATGCATAGGCATGCGTACTGGTGAAATGATACAGCGTGCCGGCTGTTTGCCGATTGACCGGCAAATCACGCTGCACCGTGTAGTCATCCGGCACGAAAAGATCCGTCACCTCATAGGTGTCGCTGCCGGTGCCGCGCAGGCCCATCACGCGCCAATTATCGGTGATCTTCGGCACGTCGCGCTTGAACAGCATGGTGCGCTCAATCGGGTTGCCTTCCGTATCGCCGCGCAGCGACCCATCGCGTTCGACAACCTTGCAATGCCCGCCAAGCCAGGTGCAGTGCCGGCTGCCGCTGGCGAAATGCCATTTGCCGGTCACGCGATAGCCGCCATCCACCACATAAGCGCGGGATGTCGGCCCCATGCCCCAGGCAAGCACGGCACGCGGATCAGCGCCCCAAATCTCATAGGCGATTTCGGGCTTCAGATAGGCCGCCGCCATGGAGCAGCCGGAAGCCTGGCCGACGCACCAGGCAGTGCTGGCATCGGCCGCGGCAATCACGATCTGCATTTGCACGAAATCATGCAGCGGCACTTCCTCACCCCGGAAGGCCTGCGGCAGCAGGGTGCGGAACAGCGCCGCGCCATGCAGCGCATCCAGCAATTCCTTCGGCAAAGCGCGGTCGCGTTCGATCTGGCTGGCATGGGCCGCGATGATGGGGGCGATGCGCTTGGCGCGTTCCGCGGGGGCTTCGCCGCCGACATAGCGGGATTGGGTGATTTCCTGCGCTGCACTCATGCCACGGCTTCCTCCCGCTTTCGGGCAGGCAGCCGCCATTAGATCAAGGCGCTGTCTCAGCCCTGGTATAAATCAGTCGCCTGACCAAATACCGCGCGGGCTGATTTCCGTCAATTTCGGGGTTTAATGCGCTTCCTGTTCACATCCGTTCACGGTGAGTACACTAAGCCTTTGTTTGATCGTATTTTCCGAGTCGCCAAGTGCTTCCACTTGGCTTGAAAATACTCAGGGTTGCCCCAGCCGCGAATCGGCCTAGATTGCCCATATCGGTCGCCTGACCAAAGCCCGGAGCCCATGACCAGCCTGCTTGCCCCGTTTGACCCTTCGGCCAGTGTGCGCGACCGGATTTTGGATGTCGCGCAAATGCTCTTTGCCGATCATGGCTATACGGGCGCCTCCACCCGCGCGATTGCGCTCGCCGCCGGGGTCAATCTCGCGCAGCTCCATTATTACTTCGGGTCCAAGCGGGATTTGTTTCGCGCCGCCTATATGCGCGGCGCCGAGCAGGTCACCGCGGCGCGGCGCCGGGCCTTGGAAGGGGCCAAGGCCACCTGGCCCGAAGGCCGCATCCCGCTTGAAGTGCTGGTCCGCGCCTTCGTCACCCCCTTCATGCTGAATGGCAAAACCCCGGAAGGTCGCGCGACCATGCGCATGCATGCCCGGCTGAACACGGAACCCGATGATATCTCAAAGGAAGTGCTGAGCACGGTCTATGACGACACGACGCTCGCTTACGTGGAAGCCTTCCGGCAAGTGCTGCCCCATCTGCCGCCGGAAGCCCTTTATTGGCGGCTCTATTTCATGATGGGGGCCTATCGCTACACCCTGCTGCGGTCCGGCCGGCTTGAGATGATGTCGGGCGGGGTGTGCGATTCGGGCGATTTCGACATGGCGGTGGAACAGATTCTGCCCTTTCTCTGCGCCGGGCTTTCCGCCCCGGCGCCGGCTGAACCCGCCCCGCCTATTCCGCGAAAACCCTGATTTATGCACATGGACACGACATGACTGATGTCTTGTTATGTTCGACAGGTTGGCGAAGCGGTCGGCATGTGAGAAAATTCACCTATGCAGCTGTCGTCAGTCTCTTCCGTCCTGTTTCCAGATAAGCTGAGAGTTGGCGACAAGGTGCGGCTTATCTCTCCTGCCAGCACGCCTGATGAAGCCAGCGTCTCTCGCGTTCGCGATCGGCTGAGAGGCTGGGGGCTTGAGGTAGAGCTTGGTAGGCATGTGTTCGCAAGGCAGGGGTATCTTGCTGGCCCCGATACCGACCGCCTAACGGACTTGAATGATGCCTTGCGCGACACCTCGGTGAGAGCGGTGATCGCCACGCGGGGAGGGAAAGGGTCTTATCGGATAGCTGATCAAATTGATTTCGCGGCTGCGAGGGCCGACCCCAAGTTTCTCGTTGGCTTCAGCGACATCTCGGCTCTCCACCTCAGCCTCTGGGACAAATGCGGGTTGGTGGGCATCCACGGCGCGCCGTTTGATGCTGATGACGGTGCGTCCTTGAGGCGAACACTGATGACCGATGCGCCCATCGAGCTGACCAGCCGTGCCACCGAGCTGACAGCCAAGCTGACCACACAGGGAAAAGTCTCTGGGCCGCTCATTGGCGGCAACCTTGATATGGTGGCGACGGCGTCGGGCTGGTGCTTGCCCAAGCTCCACGGGGCCATCCTTCTCATCGAGGCTGTGAATCAAGCGATTGGTGCTATCGACCGCCAACTCTCGATGCTCCGAAAGGCAGGCCACTTCAACGGCTTGGCGGGCGTTGCAGTCGGCCAATTCACCGATGTGAGCGAAGACACCGTGAACATGGTTGGCGAACATATCGGGGCGCTCAATGTTCCCATTCTTGGGGGGCTCCCGCTCGGGCACGGCAGCAACCCAGAGTGCGTTTTCGTCGGTGCGCCCGCCGTGCTTGATGCCGATGTTCTGCGCCTTACCGTCTCCCGGCGCGGTGCATAAATCTTGATTTTACTGCACGCTGATTTTCGAGACCTGGATCACTTCCCGCCAGATTGGCACTTCGCGCGCGACTCGGGCGCGGAGTTCCTCGGGCCCGCCACCCACCACCGGGGCGCCGGCTTCGCGGTAGCGCTGCTGCACTTCGGGCCGCTGCAGGGCCTTCACCACCTCTCGCGCCAGCAGGGCCTGGATTGGGGCCGGGGTGGCGGCGGGGGCGAAAAGCGCCAGGAAGGTTTCGGAATTCGCGTCCCTGATGCCGAGCTCTTCCTGGGTAGGCACATCAGGCAGGTCAATCGCGCGCGTTGGCCCCGTTTGCACCAGGCCGCGCAATTCGCCTGAACGCAGCTGCGCCATGATGGACCCCTGCGCCGCGCTGATCACCTGGGTGGTGCCGGCCAGGGCAGCCTGCGTCGCGGGGCCGGCGCCGCTGAAGGGCACGTGCTGCATCTCAAACCCGGCGCGGAGCTTCAGCAATTCGCCCGCCAGATGCGGCGTGGTGCCGATCCCCGGGCTTGCGTAATTGAACTTGTCAGGCGCGGCCTTGGCCTGGGCGATCAGATCCTGGAGCGAGGCGATGCCGCTATTGGGGCGCACCGCAATGACATTAGGGGAAGCGCCAAGCGTGCTAATGGGCGCGAAATCCCGGAAGGGGTCATAGGGCGGGTTACGATAAAGGCTGGGGTTCACCACAAAGGCGCTGGAGGTGACCAGCAGCGTATAGCCATCCGGTGCCGCGCGGGCGACATGGCCAATGCCGATATTGGCCCCGGCGCCGCCGCGATTTTCCACCACCACCGGCCGGCCAAGGGCCTCGCTCAGCGGCGGGGCCAGGATGCGCGCCAGGATATCCGTGGCACCGCCCGGCGGAAAACTCACCGTCAGCGTGATGGCACGCTCCGGAAAGGAGGCATGCGCGGGGCGATGCGCCAGCAACGCCGCCGCACCACCGGCCAAAAACGCCGCGCGGCGGGTGATCTTTCGTGTCATGGGCCGGACATTTCCTTTTGTTGTGCGGGCTTGAAACCCTTGATGCGAAACCCTGCTTGCGCCGGGGAAGGGCTGTCAAGCAGGTCAAGCCAAAGGGAATTTGCGCAATTCGGTCGAAAGCGGGAGGAAAATGCCGCTCGCTCGGTTGCGGTGCGATAAACCCTATGGTAACGCCCGGCCGCGTTCGGGAGGACTTCCCGTCCGCTCACCAATCCGCGCAAGAACAGGACCGGGATTACCCGTGGCTGCCACAGACCAAACCCTTGATAAGGCCTCGCCTTCGGCGCCAAGCGCCGTGGGCGTTGCGGCGCGCTATGCCAAGGCCCTGCTGGACCTTGCTGATGACAAGCGCGCGACCGATCCCGGTGCCGTGGACCGCATCGGCACCGAGCTTGAAGCGCTTTTCGCGCTGTGCCGCGACAATGCGGATATGCGCGGCTTCATCGCCGATCCGCGCTTCAATACCGCCATCCAGCGGGACCGCATGTTCAAGGTGCTGGAAAGCGCCGGTATCGTCGGTGAGGTGCGGAACCTGGTTGGCGTCTTGATCGCCAATCGCCGCCTTTCGGCGCTGCCCGCCGTGGCGCAAGCCTTTGGTGCCCTGATTGCAGCCCGCCGCGGCCAGCAAACCGCAGAGGTCACCACAGCGCATGGCCTGACCGATACGCAGCGCACGCAGATTGTCGCGCGGCTGACAGAAGCTGGCTATTCCAATGTCCGCCTGTCCGAGACAGTGGACAAATCCATCCTGGGTGGGCTGATCGTTCGGATCGGTTCCCGCCTTTACGACAATTCCATCAAATCCAAGTTGCAACGTTTGCAATACGCCATGAAGGGGGCTGCCTGACCATGGAAATCCGTCCGGCTGAAATTTCGGAAATCCTCAAGCAGCAGATCGCTGGCTTCGATGCTGAAGCGAATGTCGCTGAGGTCGGCACTGTGCTGACCGTGGGCGATGGCATCGCCCGCGTCTATGGTCTGCAGAATGTCATGGCCGGTGAGCTGGTGGACTTCCCCGCCTCCGGCGTGAAGGGCATGGCGCTGAACCTTGAAACCGACAATGTCGGCGTCGTGATTTTCGGCTCCGACCTTTCGGTGAAGGAAGGGGATACGGTCA
This sequence comes from Roseomonas sp., assembly GCA_020249825.1. Taxonomy (GTDB): domain Bacteria; phylum Pseudomonadota; class Alphaproteobacteria; order Acetobacterales; family Acetobacteraceae; genus Neoroseomonas. Next base: position 3,268 of record JADCEX010000400.1, on the reverse strand, counting down.
GCCGCACCGGGGATATCGTGGACGTACCCGTGGGTAAGGGCCTGCTGGGACGCGTTGTGGATGGCCTTGGCAACCCGATTGATGGCAAGGGCCCGCTGACCGACGTGGTGCGCATGCGCGCCGAGGTGAAGGCTCCTGGCATTATTCCACGCAAATCCGTGCATGAACCGATGCAGACCGGCATCAAGGCGATTGACGCCCTGATCCCGATCGGCCGTGGCCAGCGCGAACTGATCATCGGTGACCGCCAGACCGGCAAGACGGCCGTTATCGTGGACACCATCATCAACCAGAAAACCATCAATGCTGGTGATGATGAATCAAAGAAGCTCTATTGCATCTATGTCGCCATCGGGCAGAAGCGTTCCACCGTCGCCCAGTTGGTGAAGACGCTGGAAGAACAGGGCGCGCTGCAATATTCCATCATCGTCGCCGCGACCGCTTCCGATCCGGCGCCGATGCAGTTCCTGGCCCCCTATACCGGCTGCGCCATGGGTGAATATTTCCGCGATAATGGCATGCATGCGGTCATTTTCTATGATGACCTGTCGAAGCAGGCCGTCGCCTATCGTCAGATGTCGCTGTTGCTGCGCCGCCCGCCGGGCCGCGAAGCCTATCCGGGTGACGTTTTCTATCTGCATTCGCGCCTTTTGGAGCGTGCGGCGAAGATGAATGACGAATTCGGCGCCGGTTCGCTGACCGCGCTGCCAGTCATTGAAACCGAGGCCGGTGACGTTTCCGCCTATATTCCGACGAACGTGATTTCGATCACCGATGGCCAGATCTTCGTGGAAACCGAATTGTTCTTCAAGGGCATTCGCCCTGCCGTGAATGTCGGTCTTTCGGTCTCCCGCGTCGGTTCGGCGGCGCAGATCAAGGCGATGAAGCAGGTGGCCGGCAAGATCAAGCTGGAACTGGCGCAGTATCGTGAAATGGCGGCCTTCGCGCAGTTCTCCTCGGATCTGGATGCCTCCACCCAGGCGCTGCTGGCGCGTGGGGCGCGTTTGACCGAATTGCTGAAGCAGCCCCAGTTCAAGCCGGTTGCGGTTGAAGAACAGGTCATTGCGATTTTCGCCGGCACGCGTGGCTATCTGGACCGCCTGCCACTCAATAAGGTGGGCGATTTCGAAAGCCGCCTGCTGAGCGAACTCAAGGCGACCGCGCCGGACATCGTGGCCAGCATCCGCAATGATCGTGAGATCAAGAAGGATACGGAAGCGAAGCTGGTTGCCTTCCTTGATGGCTTCGCGAAGTCCTTTGCTTAATTTCAGGCCGTCGGGAGACTAACCAATGCCCAGCCTGAAAAGCCTCCGCCTGCGGATCAATAGCGTGAAATCCACGCGCAAGATCACGCAGGCGATGAAGATGGTGGCAGCGGCCAAGCTGCGCCGTGCGCAAAGCCAGGCCGAGGCCGCGCGCCCCTATGCTGAGCGTATGGAGCGGATGCTGGCCTCACTCGGTGCCTCGGTCGCGGGCGCGCCGGATGCGCCGAAGCTGCTGGTCGGGACGGGCGCGGATAAGGTGCATCTGCTGGTGGTGGTGACAGCCGAACGCGGGCTTTGCGGTGGCTTCAATACCAATGTAGGGCGTTTCGCCCGCGCCCAGGTGCGCGCGCTGGAAGCCGAAGGCAAGACGGTGAAGATCATCACCGTTGGTCGCAAGGGCGCGGTATTCCTGAAGCGTGACTTCGCCAGCCGTATCGTCACGGAAATCAGCTTCGCCAACAAGAAGCGCATCGGCTTTGAAGATGCTGCTGAAGTCAGCGCCAAGATCAGCGACATGCTGGATAATGGCGAATTCGATGTCTGCACCCTGATCTATAACCGCTTCCGCAACGTGATCAGCCAGACACCTGTCGGCCAGCAGCTTATCCCGACACCACTGCCGGAAGCATCTTCCGAAGGTGGCGCTCTATATGAGTTCGAACCGACCGAGGAAGAAATCCTGGCGCGGCTTCTGCCCCAAAACCTCGCCATTCAGCTTTATCGCGCCCTGCTGGACAATGCGGCCGGCTTCTATGGCAGCCAGATGACTGCCATGGACAATGCCACGCGCAATGCAGGCGAAATGATCAACAAGCTGACGCTGAATTACAATCGGACCCGTCAAGCCAACATCACCCGTGAGCTGATTGAAATCATCTCCGGTGCTGAAGCGCTTTAAGAAGGAATCACTGCCATGAAGAATAATGTTGGTCAGGTGACGCAGGTGCTTGGTGCCGTGGTGGACGTGCAGTTCCCCGCCGAGCTACCCGCCATCATGAACGCGCTGACGCTGCAAATCGGCGAGCAGAAGCTCGTCCTTGAAGTGGCGCAGCATCTGGGTGAGCGCACCGTGCGCTGCATCGCCATGGACACCACGGATGGCCTGGTGCGTGGCACCGAAGTGGTGGATACGGGTGCAGGCATTTCCGTGCCGGTGGGCCCCGGCACGCTCGGGCGCATCCTGAACGTCATCGGTGAGCCGATTGATGAGCGCGGTCCGGTGCCCGCCACCATGCATTACCCGATTCACCGCGAAGCGCCGGCCTTTGATGAACAGGCCACGGCGGCGGAAATTCTGGTGACGGGCATTAAGGTTATTGACCTGCTGGCGCCTTATCTGAAGGGCGGCAAGATCGGCCTTTTCGGCGGCGCCGGCGTGGGCAAGACCGTGACCATTCAGGAATTGATCAACAATATCGCCAAGGGCCATGGCGGCGTTTCGGTCTTTGCCGGCGTGGGTGAGCGTACGCGTGAAGGCAATGACCTCTATCACGAAATGATTGATGCCGGTGTCATCAAGCTTGGTGATGGCAATACCGAAGGCTCCAAGGTGGCGCTGGTCTATGGCCAGATGAATGAACCGCCGGGTGCGCGTGCGCGTGTGGCGCTTTCGGGTCTTTCCATGGCGGAATACTTCCGCGATGAGCAGGGCCAGGACGTGTTGTTCTTCATCGACAACATCTTCCGCTTCACCCAGGCCGGCGCGGAAGTCTCTGCGCTGCTCGGCCGTATTCCCTCGGCGGTGGGCTATCAGCCGACCCTGTCCACCGATATGGGCGCGTTGCAGGAACGCATTACCTCCACCAAGAAGGGCTCGATCACCTCGGTGCAGGCGATTTACGTGCCGGCGGACGACTTGACTGACCCCGCACCCGCGACATCCTTCGCGCACTTGGACGCGACCACGGTGCTCAACCGTTCGATTGCGGAGCTGGGCATTTTTCCGGCGGTTGACCCGCTCGACTCCACCTCGCGCGCCATGGACCCGCGCATTGTTGGCGTGG
>JADCEX010000040.1 GCA_020249825.1 Roseomonas sp. | reverse complement strand
CATCCATCCGCGCTGTCGCGGCCACGCGCCCCGCCAGGCCATAGCCGCGGATATTCTCGGCCACGCGCGCTTCGTGCTTATCGTTTGAGAAGACAATACCAATGGAAGCCCCCATCTGGCAGGCGGTCAGCAACGCAGACTCGCAAAGGCCCAGCACGGGAATGCCAGCAATTTCACGCGCAATGCGCAGCCCGGGATCCACAATATTGCCAAGCAATACGGCATCGAAGCCCTCAGCCTCGGCCCGCGCGACATTTTCCAGCACCTCACCGGTTTCGATGAATTCCAGATAGCGATACTGGTCGCCAATGCCGCCGCGCTTTTCAATGCCATGGATGGCGATTTCCGTGCCCGGATCGGCCGTGGCATCCAAAAGCCGCCGCAGCGCCTTGGCATAGGTCGGCCAGGCATCCGGCCTGGTCAGGGATTGGTACCAAAGCCGCATCGCAATACCCCGTGAGATCCCGACCATTAGCGCCCGATTCCCCGCGCGGCGTCCACCCCCGGCCCCCCTCCCATGCCCCGTTTCCTCTGATATAAGGCGCCATGAGCATGACCCTGGCCGATATCCTGGCGCCAATGCCGCCAGAGCGCTTCTTCGCCGAATATTACGATCAGCAGCCGCTGCATCTGCCGGGCGCTGCCGAGAAATTCGCCCATGTCCTGGATTGGGCCGGCATTAATCGCCTGCTCGGCATGACGCATATCTGGTCCGAACGCAGCCTGAAGGTGGTGCTGGACAGCACCACAATCCCCGCCGCGCAATACAGCCAAAGCGCAATGTCGCGCGATGGCGCCACGGCTTTGCAACCCATCCCCGCCAAGGTGCAGGAATGGGTGGCGCGCGGTGCTTCCGTGGTGATGAATGATGTGGATAGCCTGACACCGGGGCTTGCTGGCGTTTCCAATGCGCTGGAAGGCGCTGGCCTCGGTAAGGCGCAGGCGAATGTCTATATTTCCTGGCAGAGCCACAAAGCCTTCCAGGCGCATTATGACACGCATGATGTCTGGGCCGTGCAGGTGGAAGGGGAAAAGACCTGGAACATCTGGGAAGGCCGCGCAGAATGGCCGGTGGCGCATGCCATTTTCCGCAGCCAGGGTCAGGAATTTCACGAAAAGGCCAAGGGCGCCCTGCGCTTCAAGGCGCATCTCAAAAAGGGCGATCTGCTTTATCTGCCGCGCGGCTGGTATCATGATGCCCTGGCCGAGGCACCCAATTCCGTCCATATCGCCTATGGCGTGCACGCAGCGATGGGCGTGGATTTCATGGGCCTGCTGACAGAACGCGCCTTTCACGATGCGGAGTTTCGCAAGCCCCTGCCGCGGCAGGATGGCTCGGCGGCGGCAAAATATGCGCTGACGCAGCGCGCGTCGGTGCTGGGCCAGCGCATCGCCGAATGGTCGCGCGATCCGAAATTCCTGCAGGCCGTTGAAAACTTCCTCGCGCATTACCGCTATGAACGCGGCGGCTATGATCTATTGGCCGCACGCGGCGCGGCGCCGGCAGCAGCCGTGGCCGAGGGCACCCCGGCATTCCGCGTGCGCCCCAATGTGAAAACCGTCCGCCGTGGCGCGGATTATGGGCTGCGCACCGAAATGGGCATCCTGCCGATCACCGCTGAGGAGGTTGAGGCCGCAGCCTGGATCATCACCCAGCCCAGCATTACGGAAACCTCTCTGGCCCTCGCCTGCCCAGGCGCCAAGACCGCGGCGCTGATTGAAAAGCTCCGCGCGGCGGAGATCCTGCTGCCGGCATGAAGCCTGGCCCATGGCTCGCCATCATCATGGCGCTAGCGGCGCTGCCGGCGTTGGCGCAACCCTATCGCTTTTCCTGCGTTGGTGCGGAAAAGCTGGAAGATGATGTGTTTTCCATCGCTTTCCCGCGCGGCAGCGCCGCTATCCCGAAAGCCGCGCGCTCTCCGCTGGCGGCGGCCATCGAAGCCGCCTTGGCGGAACCAGGGCGCAATATCTGCATCCTGGGCCATGCGGGGCAGGAAGGCGGGGCCACAACCTCCATCCAATTGGCCGCGCAGCGCGCCCGCGCCGTGACCAACGCCATGGCGGAGCGCGGCATTGCGGCAGAACGGCTGCGGGCAGAGGCACGCAGCGCCCAATTCAGCCCTGCCGTCCGCGCCGCCGAGCCCCCATCGCGCACCGTTGCCATCGTGCTGATGCCACCACCCTGAGGCATCAAGGGGCTTGCCCCTTCATCCGCACAGGGCCAGAAGGGATCAGGATGAACAGGGTGCGATTCGCGCCCAAAGCCAAGGAGAAACGCCGATGCTGTCGCGTCGTTCCCTATTCGCCGTCGGCGGCGCTGCCCTTTTGCTCAATGGCTGCGCGCAGGTCGCGCCGGAAGGCGGCCCGCCGCTCATGGATGTCCTGGGTTCTGACCCAAATCTGTCCAGTTTCCGCGCCGCGCTGCGCAGTTCTGGGCTGGCTTCCGAATTGTTTGACCGGCCTGGCATCTACACCGTACTTGCCCCCACCAATCTTGCCTGGTCGGGTGCACCGGAACGCATTCGTAACGGTGACCGCGAAGGGTTGCTCAACCTGATCGCGGGCGGGCGGCTGAGCCTGGCGAGTATCCAGGCGCGCGGCGGTCGCATCCGGATGTTGGGCGGGATTGACGTGCGCGTGGTGGGCGGTACGGCTGATAGCCCGCGTATTCAGGCGGCGCGGCCGGGCCAGGCGCCTTCGGGTGCTTCGGCAAGCATCATCCGCGCCAATCTCATGGCAAGCAATGGCGTGGTGCATGTTGTGCAAGGCGTGCTGATCCCGACGTGATCCGCCGCGGCGCGGAGAAAGCCTTTGCCTTTTCGCGCCGTGCTATCCTTGGCGCGCTGCTTCTTGCGCCGACACTTGGTTTCGCGAGCAACGCCAGGCATCGGGTCTGGGTT
>JADCEX010000004.1 GCA_020249825.1 Roseomonas sp. | reverse complement strand
GTGCGGCCCCAAAGCTTCAACATCTCAGCGCCTTTTCGCTTCAATCGCGTCCCAGATGGCGCGTTCCAGATGCCCGCCATCAAACCGCGCCAATTCCTGCAAGCCGGTCGGGCTGGTGACGTTGATTTCGGTGAGGTAGCCGCCAATCACGTCAATGCCGACAAAAATCATCCCGCGCGCCTTCAATTCCGGGCCGATCCGCGCGCAGATTTCCCGCTCGCGCTCGGTCAGCTTGGTCGGCTCCGGGCGGCCACCGACATGCATATTGGACCGCGCCTCGCCCGCTGCCGGCACGCGGTTGATGCCGCCCATGGCAACGCCATCCACCAGGATGATGCGCTTATCGCCTTCCCGCACCGCGGGCAGGTATTGCTGGATCATCAGCGGTTCGCGGGAGCGTTCGGTGAAAAGCTCCACCAGCGCATTCATATTAGGATCATCGGCGCGGAGGTGAAACACGCCGGCGCCGCCATTGCCGAAAAGCGGCTTGATGATGATGTCGCCATGTTCTGCCCGGAAGGCAGCGATACGGCGGCGGTCTGCTGTCACCATCGTCACGGGCATCAAATCCGGGAAATGCGTGACGAACAGCTTTTCCGGCGCATTGCGGACCTGGGCCGGGTCATTCACCACCAGGGTCTTGGGGTGGATATGTTCCAGAATATGGGTGGCCGTGATGTACCCCATGTCAAAGGGCGGGTCCTGGCGCATCAGCACCACATCGGCATCGCGGCCAAGGTCCAGTTCAACCTCCGCGCCGAAGGTGAAGTGGTTGCCGTATTCGCGCCTGAGGGTGATGGGCCGCGCCCAGGCAGTCACGCGCCCGCCGCGCAGCGCCAAATCCCGCACATGGTAATGCCAGAGCTTATGGCCCCGCGCCTGGGCTTCCAGCATGAGGGCGAAGGTGGAATCGCCATCAATATTGATGGTCTCGATCGGGTCCATCTGGACCGCGACGCGTAGCGAAGTCGTCATGCCATTGATCCTGCTTTTGGCCTGTCAGGGGGGTTGAAGCCGAGTTTGGGCCGCCGCGCCAGCCCGGGGTCAGGCCCGCCCATCACAATACCGGTTGCAAAGGCCCCAAATCCTTGCCTAACCTGCCGCAAGCCTTGACCGGAACGCGGTCTGGGAAGAAGCAAACAACGAATAAATCAAGGAGGATCCTAATTATGGCAGATATCAAACGGCGTACGCTTTTGCGCTCTGGCGCCGGGGTCGCGGCAGCGGGTGTGCTTTCAGCCCCCATGGTCCATGCCCAAGGCACGGGCGGGACGCTGCGCTGCGGCTTCTGGGACCATTGGGTGCCCAATGGCAATGTGGTGATGCGCCAGCTTTGCGCCGAATGGGGCCACGCCAATCGCGTTGATGTGCAGATGGATACCGTGACATCCAACGGCAACCAGATCCTGCTGACCATCAATGCGCAGGCGCAATCGCGCACCGGCTATGATCTGATGTCCTTCCCCGCCTGGGAGCCGAGCAACCATCAGCGCATGCTTGAGCCGGTGGATGATGTCATGCGCAACCTGACCCAGAAATACGGCGCCGTGACCCCGGCGGCCGAGTATCTGGGCAAGCCTGCAGGCACTTGGGTGGCGATCCCGGCCGTGGCCGGCACTCAGTTGAAGCCCGCTTGCGTGCGTTTTGACCTGATGCAGCAGCATGCCAACATTGATATCCGCGCCATGTGGCCGGCACGGGACTCGACTGGCCCGGGCGCTGATCAATGGACTTGGGAAACCTTTGCCCGCGCTGCGGAAGCCTGCCACCGGGCCGGCTTCCCCTTCGGCCTGCCCATGGGCAGCTTTACCGATGCGGTGGATTGGGTGGGTGCGCTTTTCGAATCCTACGGCGCCTTCATGATGGACGCACGGGGCACGATTACGGTGCGCAATAATGCCAAGCTACGGGCAGCGGTGGAAATGTGCGCGCGCATCAGTCGCTTCCTGCCCAATGATGTGTGGGCCTGGGATGATGGCGGCAATAACCGCGCATTGATTTCCGGCCGTTCGGCGCTGATCTTCAACCCACCCTCTGCCTGGGCGGTGGCGAAGCGCGATGCACCGCAGGTTGCGGAACACTGCTGGACAGTGCCGATGCCTGCCGGGCCGGAAGGTCGCTTCGCGGCCTATCTGCCCTATTTCTGGGGCATCTGGAATTTCAGCCGCAGCAAGGGCGCGGCCAAGGCCTTCCTGGAATGGCTGTCTGATCACGCACAGGCAGAACGGCAGACCAACGGGTCCTCTGGCTATGACATTCCGCCCTTTACCAGCATGTCTGACTTCAAGGTATGGGAAACCGAAGGCCCGCCGGTGGGTTCGGTCTATAACTACCCGGTGCGCGCGCACCACAATGCCAAGACCTCCATCGCCATGGCGCCCGCGCCGGCAGCGATGGCGGTGCAGATGTATAACCAGGGCCTGAATACCAAGCTTGTCGCCCGCATTGTGCAGGGTGGTGAATCGATAGATCAGGCGCTCACCTGGGTGGAGCGCGAGCTCAACACCATCCGCCGCGGCGGCTGATCGCGCATGACGGGCGGCGCTGCGCCGCCCGTCTTTCATTTCAGGAAAGGTTCAGACCATGGCCGCTGACGCCAGCACGGCGCCAAACATGCCTTCTGCGCCCGGATCGGGGCGCGCTTCAAGCCTGCAACGCGTAGCGCGGCGGCGTTCGACCATTGCCGTGCTGATGACCATGCCCTTGCTTGTGGTGCTGATCGGCCTGGTGGCCTATCCTGCCGGCTACGGGATTTACCTTTCCACGCTCAATCGCCGCATGACCGGCTTCATGGAAGGCGAATGGCTGCCCACCGGTCTCGGCAATTTCGAGATTTTGTTCGAAAGCGAAACCTTCTGGGCCGTTGCCTGGCAATCCTGCATCTTCGCCATTACGGCGGTGATCCTGAAGGCGCTGATCGGCTTTTGGCTGGCGCATATGCTGCACCACATTCCAAGCAAGGGGCAGCGGAAATGGCGCGGGATGTTGCTGGTGCCCTGGGTTATTCCGCCAGCGCTTTCCACGCTTGGCTGGTGGTGGATGTTTGATCCTGCCTATTCTTCCATCAATTGGCTTTTCCAGGTGTTTGGCATTCCAGCCGTTCCCTGGCTTGGCGAGAAATGGTGGGCACGGCTTTCCATCATCATCGTCAATGTCTGGTATGGCGCGCCCTTCTTCATGATCATGTATCTGGCCGCACTGAAATCCGTGCCGGAACAGCTTTATGAGGCCGCGGCGATTGATGGCGCCACAAGCTGGCAGCGCCTGCGCTACGTGACGCTGCCGATGATGGCGAATATCATTTCCATCACCGTGCTGTTCAGCCTGATCGTCACCTTCGCCAATTACGATATTGTGCGCGTGCTGACGAATGGCGGGCCGCGGGATTTGACGCATGTGTTCGCGTCCTACGCATTCCAGGTTGGCATTCTTTCCGGCAATATTCCGCGCGGTGCCGCGGTAAGCCTGTTCATGTTCCCGATCCTGGCGATCTGTGCCTATTTCGTGCTGCGAGGCGTCACCCGTCGCAATAAGGAGCAAATGTAATGTCCGCGACCGTGGCAACCAATCGCGATATGCCGAGCCTTTATGGCAAAGCGGGATCGCTGCGCTCCGAACGGCGTTGGGCGCTGATCTGGGCCTATATTTCGCTGATCTTCTCAGCAATTATTCTGCTGACACCGCCGGTCTATATGCTGATTACCAGCCTTAAGACCAGCGCCGAGATCGCCGATCAAAAGGGCAATCCCTGGATTGTCCGCAATCCCACGCTGGAAAATTACTGGGAGCTGATCACCAATTCGCTGTTCCAGGGCTTCTTCATCAATAGCGTGATCGTGACCGTGGTGGTTGTGGCGCTGACGATGGTGATTTCCATCCTGGCGGCCTTCGCGCTGGCGCGGATGCGCTTCTGGGGCAGCCAGGTTTTGGCCACGGGTGTGTTCCTGACCTATCTGGTGCCGGATACGCTGCTGTTCATTCCGCTTTATCAGATTGTCGGCGGGCTTGGCTTGCTCAATTCCATCTGGGGGTTGGTGCTGGTCTATCCGACACTGACGGTGCCCTTCTGCACCTGGATCATGATTGGCTATTTCGCCTCCATCCCCAAGGAATTGGATGAGGCTGCGCTGATTGATGGCGCCACCTGGCCGCAAATGCTGCTCAAGATCTTCGTGCCCGTGGCGCTGCCAGGCATCATTGCCGCGACGATCTTCGCCTTCACGGTTTCCTGGGCTGCCTTTGTCTATCCAACGGCCTTCATCACCACGCCGGATCAGATGCCGCTCACCATCGGCGTTGTGTCGCAGCTGGTGCGCGGGGATGTTTTCGTCTGGGGGCAGATCACGGCTGGCGCCTTGCTGGCCGCGCTGCCCCCGGTGATCGTCTACGCCTTCCTCATGGATTATTACATCGCTGGCCTGACCGCCGGCGCGACCAAGGGTTGATCGAACATGGCTCAGGTTTCGCTCCGTAAAATCGTCAAGGCCTATGAAGGCGGTGTTCAGGCGGTGAAAGGCATTGACCTTGAAATCGCCGATCATGAATTCGTGGTGCTCGTCGGGCCTTCGGGCTGTGGCAAATCCACGACACTCCGCATGATTGCGGGGCTGGAGGAAATCACCTCTGGCGATATCGCCATTGGCGGCACGGTGGTGAATGACATTCCGCCGCGCGACCGCGACATCGCCATGGTGTTCCAGAATTACGCGCTTTATCCGCATATGAGCGTGTACGACAACATGGCCTTTGGCCTGATGCTGCGGAAATTCCCGAAGGCG
>JADCEX010000399.1 GCA_020249825.1 Roseomonas sp. | reverse complement strand
CGATATCCAGACCGGCGTTTCGGAAGGTGCGCTTTCCTTCTTTGTCGGCATTCTGCCGACACGCGTGCATGAAGTGGCGCGCTACATCACGAAATGCGATGTGGGTGCGATGTATGTCGGCGGCATTGCAGCCAATAAGCAGCGCTTTGATCGTTGGCCGGAAGGCGTGCGCCGCGCCATGACGGAAGCGGGCAAAACGACGACGCAGGCGCATATTCGCGATGTCTCGGCCCGCATCGCGGCGGCTGAGACGGAAATGCAGCGCCAGGGCGCCATCATCAGCACCCTGCCGGCGGCAGAGCGTGAACGTTGGATCCGCGGCCTGCCCAATCTGGCGCGCACCTGGGTGGATAGCTCTGGCCCCGCGGCGCGGGACGTGTTGAACGCTCATTTCGCGGCCATTCGCGCGGCAGGCCAGACGCCCGGGCGCAATTGGGACCGCGAAGTCACTTCCTGATCCGGAAGGTCTGCCCGCTTGGCTGATGATATTGATATGGCGGCGCTGGATAGCGCCGCCCCCAGGCAACCATTTGGCCCGATCCGGATGCTGCTTGATGGCCTGGCCGCCATTGGCACCATTTGGACCTTTGGGTTGATGCTGCTGATCTGTGCCGATGTCATTGGCCGATCCTTCCTGAATGCGCCCATCACCGGGGTTGCGGAAATTGCCGCGCATTCGGTGGTGGGGATTGTCTTTCTGCAGATTGGCGCCACTATTTATCACCGACGCATGACGCGCGCGGATTTCCTGATCCAGCGCGTGCTGAATTGGGCGCCGCGTTTCGGCCGCGGGGTTGAGGCGTTGTTTTTCCTGATCGGCGCGGCGGTGATGTTCTTCATCGCGCAAGCCGCCTGGCCTGGCATGTGGAATTCCATCAATTTGCGCGAATTCTTCGGCGTGCAGGGGCTTCTCACCGTGCCGACCTGGCCCTTTCGTGGCCTGATCGTGCTGGGGGGCTTGGCGGGGGGCATCGCCTATCTGGCGGTATTTGTCGCGGAACTGCGCGGGATGCTGACGCGCCATGGATGATACCAGCCTTGGCTTCGCCTTGATCGGGCTGATGGTGACGCTGATCATCATCGGGCTGCCCATTGGCATTACGCTGATTTCAACCGGCGCCATCGGCGTTTGGCTGATTCGCGAAAATCCTGATCTTGCCTTTCGCTTCGCCGCCATGGCGACCTATTCCGGCATTCAGGATTATCTGTTTGCGACCATACCGCTTTTTGTCCTGATGGGGCTTTTGGTCAGTATTTCCGATGTCGGGAAGGACACGTTTGATGTCGCCCAGAATTTATTGAAACGCATCAAGGGCGGGCTTGGCATCGCAACCGTCGGCGCCAATGCGGTATTCGCGGCCGTGACCGGGGTTTCCATCGCCTCTGCCGCTGTCTTCACCAAGGTCGCGGTGCCGGAAATGGTGCGCCACGGTTATTCCATGCGCTTCGCCGCCGGCACGGTCGCGGGCAGCAGCATTCTTGGCATGCTGATACCGCCGTCACTGCTCATGATCGTCTATGGCGTATTGGCCGAGGTTTCCATCGGCGCGATGTTCATCGCGGGCGCCATTCCGGGCGTGATTATCGCCATCAGCTTCGCCATCATGATCTGGTGCTATGCGCGTTTCGCGCCCCAGCGCATCATGAACGCCACCACCGGCCCTGTGATGGCTGATGAAAAGCTGATGGGTCCGGCGGAAATGCTCGGCAAGTCAGTGCCCATCCTCTCGCTTGTGGCGCTGATCCTGGGCGGGCTTTACACGGGTTTCTTCACGCCGACCGAAGCAGGTGCGGTGGGTGCTGCGGGCGCCTTGCTGATTGCCTTGGTAAGGCGGCGCCTGACGCTTGCGAAATTCTGGCGTGTTCTGCGTGAAACGGGGCTAGTTTCCGCGGCCATCCTGTTTTTGCTGATCTCGGCGGGGCTTTATTCGCGCATGCTGTCCATGGCGGGCGTGCCCAATGCCATTGGCGATTTCGTGGAGCATCTGGGCCTTGGGCCTTATGGGTTCCTGTTCGCCTTCGTCATTGTCATCCTGCTGATGGGGATGATTCTGGACAGTACCTCCATCCTGCTCATCATGGTGCCAATTGGCGCACCAATCGCGACCGCGATGGGGTTTGACCTGATCCATTTCGGCATTGTCACCATCATTGCGGTGGAGATGGGGTTGCTGACGCCGCCCTTTGGCATTTCGGTCTTTACCGTAAAGGCAACACTGGCTGACCCCAAGGTCAGCATTGAATCGATCTTCGCCGGCGCCTTGCCCTTTGTGGCGGTGATGGGCTTGGCGCTGATCCTGATCGCCTTCTTCCCCATTCTTGCGACAGCGCTTGTGCGCTAGAGCATGCTGCGTTCACGTGGGTTCACGCAGCACGTTCTACCTCGTTGTTTTTCGAGCATCTTCACACGTTCAGATGATTCCATCTGAACGTGATCTGCTCTAAGCCGTCTCCCGCTTGGATAACCCTGCGGGAGACGCCGCAAACAGCCTATGGGCGCGCAAACCCCCATCGGGCGATCACGTCACTCCGGCCTCACGCCCGCGGTGCGCAGTACGGCGGCGCTGCGCGCCAATTCCTCCCGGACATAGGCGGCGAAGGCTGGAATGGTCGCGAATTGCGGTTCGATTTCAATGCCAATGTCAACCAGGCGCGGTCTGATGCGTTCCAGCGCCGCGTTATAGGTGACATTCAGCGACTCCACGATGCTGCGCGGAGTCTGCGCCGGCACAAAGGCACCCATCCAGGCCGCACCAGCCCAGGCGGGCAGCCCGGCTTCAGTGGCTGAGGGAATTTCCGGCAGGCTCGCCACGCGCTGAGACCCGGAAATGGCAATCGGGCGCACCGTGCCGGCGCGGATATGGGAAGTG
>JADCEX010000398.1 GCA_020249825.1 Roseomonas sp. | reverse complement strand
TCTGGCCCTTGCCCATGGCCAGCCAGATGTGCATTTTCGGGATACCCACAGGAAGCCGTCATGATCGCTCTGCCCGCTCCAAAGCCTGAGATTCTTGCCCGTCGTGCGGAAATCGTCGCGGCGCTCCAAGCGCTTGTACCTGGCGATGGCGTGATCGCGGAGGGCATTCGCCTAAAACCCTATGAAACCGATGGGCTTGCGGCCTATCGGCAAATGCCGCTCGCGGTGGTGCTGCCTTCTGCGACCGAACAGGTCGCCGCCGTGCTGCGCTATTGCCATGAACAGGGCATTCGTGTGGTGCCGCGTGGGGCGGGGACCAGCCTTTCGGGTGGCGCTCTGCCCTTGGCGGATGCGGTGGTGGTTGGCCTCATGCGGCTTAATGCCATTCATGAAATCAATTATGCGGATCGCTACGCGGTGGTGGGTGCGGGTGTGACCAATATCGGCATCACCGAGGCGGTGGAGGCTGAGGGTTTCTTCTACGCACCCGATCCCTCATCACAGCTTGCCTGCATGATTGGCGGGAATGTGATGATGAATTCGGGTGGTGCGCATTGCCTGAAATATGGCGTGACGGCGAATAATCTGCTCGGCGTGAGATTCGTCACCATTGAAGGTGAAGTACTGGAAATTGGCGGCACCTATCTGGATGCGGCAGGCTATGATTGGCTTGGGTTGATTACCGGCAGTGAAGGCCAATTGGGCATTGTGACGGAAGTGACAGTGCGCATCCTGCGCAGTGCCGAAGGCGCGCGCGCCATGCTGGCCGCCTTCAATTCCATCGAAATCGCGGGCGCCGCAGTGGATGCCATTATCGGCAGCGGCATCATTCCAGTCGCGCTGGAATTCATGGACAAGCCCTGCATCCATGCCTGTGAAGCCTTTGCCCATGCTGGTTATCCCTTGGATGCGGAAGCCATGCTGATCATTGAGGTTGAAGGCAGCATTGCTGAGCAGGATGCTTTGCTCGCGCGCATCAAGGATATCTGCGCGCGCTTCGATCCGATAAGCCTGAAGGTGGCCGAAACTGCGGAACAAAGCCTTGCCATCTGGAAGGGCCGCAAGGGTGCCTTTGGCGCGGTTGGGCGCATCAGCCCGGATTACCTCTGCATGGATGGCACCATCCCGACCAGCGAATTGCCGCGCGTGCTGAAGCGCATCGGGGAGATGAGTGATCAATACGGCTTGAAAGTCGCCAATGTATTCCATGCCGGTGATGGCAATCTGCATCCGCTGATCATGTTTGACGCGAATGATGCCGACAGCTTCCGCCGCGCTGAGGCCTTTGGCGCCGATATTCTGAGGCTTTGTGTGGAAGTGGGCGGTTGCCTGACGGGTGAGCATGGCGTTGGCGTCGAAAAGCGCGATCTGATGAATGTGCAATTCGCGGAGCATGAACTGGCGCAGCAGCGCGCCATAAAAACCGCTTTTGATCCTGCCTGGTTGCTCAACCCTGCCAAGGTATTCCCACTGCAAGGCGCGCTGGCGCCGGCTCTTGCTGCCGAATGAGCACCACCATTGCACCCACGGATGAGGCCGGCATCATCGCCGCCGTGCAGGCAGCGCAGGCGGCACGCGAACCGCTGGCGATTGAAGGGCATGGGTCAAAGCGCGGCATACTGCGCCCCGTGCAGGCCGCACGCAGCCTTTCCACGCGGGCGCTGACCGGTATCACGCTCTATCGTCCGGCGGAGCTGATCATCAGCGCGCGTGCTGGCACGCCACTCGCTGAAATCGAAGCGGCTCTGGCTGAGAAAGACCAGCAATTGATTGCTGAATCGCCCTATTTGAATGGGGTTTTTGGTACCTCGGCGGCGCCCAGCATTGGGGGCGTGGTGGCAGCCAATCTTTCCGGGCCGCGGCGCGTTGCTTGGGGCGCAACGCGCGATCATGTGATGGGGCTGCGCTTCATCAATGGCGCGGGTGAGGCGATCCGTTCCGGCGGGCGTGTGCTGAAGAACGTCACGGGGCTTGATTTATGCAAGCTGCTATCGGGGTCCTACGGCACGCTTGGCGTCATCACCGAAGTGACGCTCAAGGTGCTGCCAAAGCCCGAGACCAGCGCGACCCTGCTGATTGAAACGCCCGACCTTACCAGCGCTGTGGCCGCGCTGTCCGCTGGGCTTGGCAGCTCCTTTGGTGTTTCAGCCGCTGCCGCATTGCCGCAAAGGGATCACGTTGTTGCGGCGTTACGGCTTGAGGATTTCGCAGCATCCGTCACGTATCGCATGGAAAAACTGCGCGGCGTGCTGGGTAGTTTTGGCACACAGCGTGTGATTGAGGATGCCGAAAGCCGCGCCTTCTGGCGCAGCCTGCGGGAAGTGGAACCGCTTCAGGCCATGCCCGGTGAAGCGATCTGGCGGGTTTCGGTACGGCCCTCCGCCGGGCCGCGCATCGCTGCCGCAGCGGATGCAATCGGTGGGCGCGCCATGCTGGATTGGGGCGGCGGGCTGGTGTGGATTGCCGCAAGCCCCAGCACCGCCAATCACGCCGCCATCAGCGCGGCGGCTGAGGCTGAAGCCGGGACGGCCATGTTGTTCCGCGCGCCAGAATCGCTCCGCCTTGCCGTGCCGGTCTTGCCTGAAGAAGCGGCACCACTGGCCAAGATCAGCGCGCGGGTGAAGGAAGCCTTGGACCCTGGTGGCTTGTTCAACCCCGGGCATCTCCGTGCCGCTTGATCAGAATCTAGAGCGTCAGCTTCATGCCTTCATGGCTCGCGACAAAACCAAGGCTTTCGTAAAAGCGCCGCGCTTCGGGCCTTTGCTTATCGGTGGTGAGTTGCACCAGCCCGCAACCGCGGGCGCGACATTCGGCAATGGCCCAGGCGAACATTTGCCGGCCGAGCCCATCGCCGCGCCGGTCGGCGGCAATGCGCGCTCCTTCAATCTGGCTGCGCCACATGCCAAGCCGTGACAGCCCCGGAATGAAGCTGAGTTGCAAACAGCCAATCACCTGACCGGCATCTTCCACCACGGCCAGGAATTGATTGGCGTCAACATCAATCGCGGCAAAGGCCGCAAGATAGGCAGGGTTCGGTGGGTCAGCGGCATCTTCGCGCCCCTGACCCAGCATGTCATCGGCCAGAAGCGCGATGATGGCGGGCAAATCCGCCCTTGTGGCGCGGCGGAAAAGCAGCGCCACGCTGGCCTCTCAGATCTTCACGCGATCGGCTGCCACCCAGCTCAGCGGATCTTTCCAGATCACCTGATCAGTGGTGACGGGACGATCCAGCCGGTTCATGCCGCGCAGCTGATCAATCGCGCGCTGCATGAAGGCAACACTGTCATTGGTCAGGTTCATGCGATATTCGACCTTGCCCATCAGCTCAGCGATAAAAGCGCGATCTTGGCGCAGGAAGCGGGCCACCTGCTGCACCGCCTGGTCGCGATTGCTGGCAATGAAATCCGTTGCCTGCACCAAAGACCGCATCAGGCGTTCCGTGGTGGCGCGGTTCGCTTCCGCCCAGCCCTTGTTTACATAGACGTAATTGCTCTGAATCGCGATCTGGTCATTGCTGAGCAGAATCTTGCTGCCCGGAATGGCGCGCATGGCGCGCGTCGGCCAGGGCTCCCAAACGACGAAAGCATCAATATTGCCGCGTTCCATGGCGGCCACCATTTCCGGCGCTTCGACATTCACAATGGTGTAATCCGCCTGGTTCAATCCAAGCCGTGACACAACGGAAAGCCAGAAGGTCTCACTGCCCGTGCCGCGCGCAACACCCACGCGCTTGCCCTTGAGCGCTTCCATATTCTCAACATTGCGGCCAAGCACGGAAAGCCAGCGCATGAGCGCAACCCCTTCCGCCACAGCCACCACATTGGGATCACGCACATGGGCGGAAACGCCGGCCTGTTCGGCGCCATAGGCAGAATTGATCTGATTGCCGATCAAAAACGCAATCATCGCACTGCCCGATGGCCCAGTATTCACCGTAACCTCCAGCCCATTGCGTTCAAAAAAACCCCCTTCCCTGGCGACATAGAATTGCGCGAAGGAAGGATCAACGCCGGTGGCGATGGTGATCTTGGTGGGCGCTTGCGCGGAAGCGGGCAAGATATAGGCGCCCGCAGCGGCAGCCGGCAGCGCCAGAAGTGAACGACGAAGCATGGTGCAATCTCCCTTTAGACGGTTGCGTTGAAGCGCCCCGCAAAGGCGCGGATCAGAAAGCGAAAGCTGCGATCGGTTGCGAAGCCCAATAGCCCAAGCGCGACCAGGGCCACGAAAATATCCTCGATCTGCATGAAAAGCCTGGCATCCCAGAGCATCTTGCCAAGCCCATCATTGGAAGCGATCAGCTCCGCCGCCACAATAGTGACGAAGGCATTGGACATGGCAAGCCGCATGCCGGTTAGGATATAGGGCACGGTTGCCGGCAGCGCGACCAGGCCAAACACTTGCCAGCGATTGGCGCCAAGGCATTGCGCGGCCCTGATCTTGTCCCGCCCCACCGCACCCACGCCGGCGGCGGTCGAGATGATCACGACAAAGATGGTGGTATAGGCAATCAGAAAGACCTTGCTCTCCTCACCAATGCCAAACCAGATCACCGCGACCGTGATCATGGCAACCGCCGGGATGAAGCGGAAGAATTCCGTCCAGGGTTCCAGCAACCAGCGCACCGGCTTGAAGGACCCAATCGCGAGCCCGATCGGAATACCAATCGCCGATCCCAGCAGGAAACCCTGCGCGATGCGCCTGAGCGATGCGATAATCTGTTCCTGCAGAATGCCTTCTTCAATCAGCATCCAGCCACGTTCCAACACCGGCATGGGCGGTGGAAACAGGGTGGAGCGCACCAGGAAACTCGCCGCCAGATGCCAGATCAGGAACAGCAGCGCGAAGCCCGCGATATAGCCAGCAATGGTGGTCAGGCGTTCAATGCGCACCGTGGATCTCATCATGAATAAGGCCATGCACATCGCGGAAGACCCGCATGAAGGCATCCGATGTGCGTTCGCGCGGGAAGGGTAAATCAACCGGCACAATGGCCTTCAATGTTCCACCTGGCCCGCGGCGCATCACGCCAATGCGGGTCGCCAGCGCGCAGGCTTCTTCAATGTCGTGCGTGATGAAGAGTACGGTCTTTTTCGTCTCGGCCCAAATGCGGCTGAGTTCCCCCTGCAAGACCGCGCGCGTCATGGCATCCAGCGCGCCGAAGGGTTCATCCATCAGCAGCATGCGCGGGTCATTCGCCAGCGCGCGCGCAATCTGAATGCGCTGCTTCATGCCGCCGGAAAGTTCTGAGGGGTGTTTCGCCCCCTGCCCTGTCAGGCCAACCATACGCAGGAAATGTTCCGCCTTGGCGCGGCGTTCGGCCTTGCCCATGCCGCGCAGCCGCAAACCGAAGCCGATATTGTCCAGCGCGGTCAGCCAATCATACAGGCTGTCATGGCCCTGAAACACCACACCGCGATCCGCACCAGGCCCTTGCACCGGCGCGCTATCCAACAGGATGCTGCCGGCCGTCGGCGCTTCAAACCCGGCCACCATGTTCAGTACTGTTGTCTTGCCGCAGCCAGAAGTGCCGAGCAGGCAGAAGAACTCACCCTCGGCCAGGTCAAGGGTGAATTCGCGCACGGCTTCCCAGGCACCGGTGCGGCCTGAAAACACCTTGCCCACGCCCTGTAGGGATACCAACGCCACGGCTGCCCCCGTCCGTTACAAGATCAACCTAGGCGCGGTTCGCAAAACCGGCAACCCGGCTTCACGGCTCGGCAGGCCGGGTCTAATCTCCGCCCGTGCAGAAGCAAGGAGGAATGCCAGATGCCGAATATGCTTGAAGGTAAGGTTGCCATTGTCACCGGGGCGGGAAATGGGATTGGCCGGGAAATCGCCATCATGATGGCGGGCCAGGGTGCCAAGGTGATCATCAATGATGTGGGGGCATCGCTTTCCGGTGAAGGCCAGGATGCGACACCCGCGCAGCAAACCAAGGCAATCATTGCCCAAAACGGCGGCACATCCGAAATCTGCACCGATAGCGTGGCCACCTGGGTCAGCGCGCAGAAGATTGTGCAATCGGCCATGGATCACTTCGGCCGCATTGATATCGTTGTGAATAATGCCGGCATTCTGCGCGACCAGATTTTCCATCGCATGACGCCGGAAGAATGGGATTCGGTTATTGCCGTGCATCTTTCCGGGTCCTTTTATGTCTCCCGCGCGGCGGCGACGCATTTCCGCGCCCAGCAATCGGGCGCTTATGTGCATATGTCGTCCACCTCTGGCCTGATCGGCAATTTCGGCCAGGCGAACTACTCGGCGGCCAAGCTTGGCATTGTGGCGCTATCAAAATCCATCGCGCTTGATATGGCGCGCTTCAATGTGCGGTCCAATTGCATCGCCCCCTTCGCCTGGAGCCGCATGACCGGTTCGATCCCCGCCGAGACGCCGGAACAAAAGCGCCGCGTGGAACGCATCATGCGCATGACGCCGGACAAGAACGCGCCGCTTGCGGTGTTCCTCGCTTCCGATGCGGCGAAGGATGTGACGGGGCAGATCTTCTCGCCGCGCATGAATGAGATCTTCGTCTATAGCCAATCCCGCCCGATCCGCGGCATTCACCGCAGCGAAGGCTGGACCCCTGAGATGATCGAAGAATATGCGCTGCCCGCGCTGAAGCAGGCCTTTTCGCCGCTTGAGCGTTCCGGCGATGTCTTCTGCTGGGACCCGGTCTGAAGC
>JADCEX010000397.1 GCA_020249825.1 Roseomonas sp. | reverse complement strand
GCGTCCAAGCCCTATGCGGCGTCAGCGGCCTATATCAATCGCCTGGGCGATTATTGCCGCGGCTGCGCGCATGATGCGAAGGATGCGGTGGGACCGCGCGCCTGCCCGTTCAATTTCCTCTATTGGGATTTCATTGCGCGCCATGCGGAGGATTTTGCACGCAATCCGCGCATGGCCATGCCGGTGATGGGTTTGCGTAAGCTGAGGCCTGAAAAGCTTGCCGCGATGCGCGCCAAGGCGCGGGAATTTCTGGATGGGTCGGCGATGCGGGGCTGAGGCGCCTGTTTTCTTCCAGCCCCTTTCCGGCTTAGCCTTCCCTGTCCCAAGCCGGAGGTCCCCCCATGAACTTGTCCCGTCGCGCTGCCCTGATCGGCACCAGCGCCATCTTCGCCGCCAGCGCCGCGCTGGCGCAAAATTTCCCAACCCGCCCGGTGCGGCTGATTGTGCCGATTGCGCCTGGTGGCGCCAATGACATTATCGCGCGCATGATTGCCGAGCGCCTGGCCCCCGTTTTGGGTCAGCCCGTGGTGGTGGAAAACCGCCCCGGCGCTGGCGGTAATCTGGGTGCTTTGGCCGTCGCGCAGGCCGAGAAGGATGGGCATACGCTGCTGTTCACCTCCGCCAATGTGCTGGTGGCAAACAAGTATTTATATCGCACGCAAATGCCGCTTGATCCGATGCGCGATCTGGCGCCCATTACGCGCGTTGCGGTGGGCAGCATCCTATTGGTGGTGAATAGCCAGCGCCCCTATCGCACGCTCGGTGAATTGATTGACTTCGCCCGCGCCAATCCGGGCCGCGTCACCATGGGGTCTTCCGGCACGGGCACGATCAGCCATTTGTTCCTGGAAAAGTTGAACCGCGCCGCCGGCATTCAGATTACCCATGTGCCTTATCGTGGCGGGTCGCTTGCGATTCAGGATTTGGCCTCCGGCACCATTGATATGATGTTCGATGCCATTCCCGCGCTGCTGCCGCATATTCGCGAAGGCCGCTTCCGCCCGCTGGTGGTGGGCAGTGCGGAGCGCATCACCTATGTGCCGGAAATCGCCAATGTCCCCGGCATGAATGAAGCGCTCCCCGGCAAGGGCTTTGATGCGCTGAATTGGTGGTCTGTCGTCGCCCCCGCCGGCACACCCGCCGGGGCGATCAATACGCTGCACGCCGCGCTGACGCGCGTGATGGCCGATGAGGCCCTGGCGGCAAGGCTAAGGCCCATGAGCTTCCAGCCGACCACCGATGCCACGCCCGCCGCTTTTGGCGAATTCTGGCGCGCGCAAGAACCTATCTGGCGCGACCTTGTGCAACAATCCGGCGCAACCGCGGAGTAATGCTCATGACGACCGAAATCGAATGGATGAAAATGACCTCCGAAGAACTCAATGCCCGCGCGGCGGCGGGGGCTTTGGTGATCATCCCTGTCGCGTCCTTGGAACAACACGGCCCCGCACTCGCGACCGGCGTTGACATCATCTGCGCAACCGGTGTTGCGCATCGCGTCGCACGGCGCATGGTGGCAGCCGGCGAACAGGTGGTGGTGACCCCCTGCGTCTGGACCGGCTTGGCGGAGCATCACGTGCCCTTTGGTGGCACGGTCACGCTGGATTACGCGGCCTTTGGGGGCGTGCTGCGCGGCATTGTGCGCTCTGCCGCGCGGGCCGGCTTCAAGCGCGCCATGCTGCTGAATGGCCATGGCGGCAATGCGGAAGCCGTCACCGTCGCTGCCGTGGATGCGCAGGCTGAAAGCGGCATTCCAGTCGCCGCCGCAACCTATTGGCACATGGCGGGCGATGCCTTCGCGCCCATTCTGGAACGCCAATCCAATGTGCTGCATGCGTGTGAGGCTGAGGCTTCCATGGTCATGACGCTGATGCCCGAAGCGGTGCGTCCCGCGCGGCTTGCCGAACAGCATGGCCCGCATAGCACGCGGGTTGAGGGCCAACCGGCGGCTTTGGCGCGGCGGCGTTCCTTTAAGGAACTCAGCGCCAATGGCGTGATCGGCGATGCCCGCAGTGCAACGGCCGCGAAGGGTGAAGCGCTGTTGGAAGCCGCAGCTGAGCGCATTGCGCGAGATTTGGCGAATCCGAAGCTATGGAGTTGAACTAACCAGCTCCAGCGCCTCAAACGGCACATCAATCCAGGCCAGCGCGCCGCCCTTGCCCGCGCCAGTGTCAAGAAAAATCGCCCGCCCGCCCAAGGCGCCGCGCATTTCATGCGGGCGCCCATTGGTGGAGCGATTATCATGCCCGACATAGGCCGTCATGCCATGCGGAATGCGTCCCACCCAGCGGGTCGCGCGCATCGGGAAGCCATCCGGCCCACGCTGGCCTGTCACCTCGCCGTAAAGCGCGCGGGATAGCGGGCCATCCGGCCGGCGCTGACCGGCATCTTCGGGCGGTGCGCGATGCAGCATGGCATCATGATATGCTGCATGGATGAACATGGCCTGGCCGAGGCGCAGCCAGGCGGGCGCGCGGGCAATCTCGGCCACCGCGCGCGCCGTCAGCGCCGTGCCATCTGGCGCTGCCTGCAATTGCTCAAGCGTTTTGCCAAGCCCCTCGGGTGCGACGAAAAGCTTGGCACTGGCATGGCCGATCAGCGCGCGCCTCAGCTTATGTTCGTGATTGCCCAGCAGGAAAATGCCGCGCTTGGCATCCAGCATGTCGAAAGCGCGCCGCAAGACACCGGGGCTATCCGGCCCGTAATCCACCAGATCGCCAAGCTGGATGATAAAAAGACCAAGGGATTCAGCACCCGCAAGCGCGGCCTCAAAGGCCTCAGCCTCTCCATGCACGTCGCCCACCACGCGCAGCCCGGAAAAGCCGGCGTCACGCAGCTTCCGCGCTGAGATCATCCGCGGCGGAGCCCCGCAAAGGCAGCCAGCGCCCGGGCGCGGCCTTCCGCCAAGCCAATCACCGGCTTTGGGTAAGTCTGCCCAAGCGTCACGCCGGCACCGCGCAGGATCATCTCCGGCGCTTCAAAGGGTTTATGGATGAAGCGCGCCGGCAGCTTGGCCAATTCCGGGCACCAGGCGCGGATATACTCGCCGTCGAGGTCGAATTTCTCGCCCTGCAAGACCGGGTTGAAGATGCGGAAATAGGGCGCGGCATCCGCCCCGCAGCCCGCAACCCATTGCCAGGAAGCGCTATTGGCCGCGAGGTCCGCATCCACCAGCGTATCCCAAAACCATGCCTCACCTGCCTGCCAGGGTTGCAGCAAATGTTTCACGAGAAACGAAGCCGTGATCATGCGCACGCGGTTATGCATCCAGCCAATCCGCCAAAGCTGGCGCATCCCGGCATCCACAATGGGGTAGCCCGTCTGCCCGCGCTGCCAGGCGCGCAGCAACGTCGCATCCGGCGCCCAGGGAAAGGCCGCGAATTCTGCCCGCAAGGGAGCCTCGGGCATTTCCGGACGGTGCCATAACAAATGATGCGAAAACTCCCGCCACAGCACTTCCTTGAGGAAGGTCTCAAGCCCCGCCCCACCCTTGGGCACCGCCCCCCGCCCCGCGACCCAAACCTGGCGGGGTGAGATTTCCCCAAAATGCAAATGGGGCGAGAGGCCAGAGGTGCCCCCCTTGGCCGCCGGTTCATTCCGCCGATCCGCATAGCCATTGACGCCCGAGGCGAGAAAATCGGCCAATCGCCGTGCAGCCCCGGCTTCTCCAGGTTGCCAAACCGCGCCGAAGCCCGCCGCCCAATCGGGTTCAGGCGGGCGCGGCAACAGGCCAAGGGCTGGGATATCCAGCCCTGCCGGGGCGCCGGGCGCGGGACGCAAGCGCTCAGGCACCGGGATCGGCGCGGCGGGGTCGCCAAAGCCGAAAAGCGTGCGGGAAAAGGGCGTATAGACCGCATAGGGCTTGCCCGCCCCCGTACGCACCAGATGCGGTTCATGCAGCAGGGCAGACCGATGTAGCACCAGTTTCCGTCCGGCACCCTGCAAAGCCTCGGCGATTTTGGCATCGCGCGCCCGCGCCCAGGGCTCGGTCAGCCGCCCGGCATGGATTTCATCGGCGCCGATCTCGGCGGCAAGCTTGGGCAGCAGGTCAAGTGCCGCGCCACGCAGCACCAGCAGCGGCGCGCCAAGGGCCTTCAGGTCGCGCGAAAGCGCTTCCAGGCTGTGATGCAGCCACCAGCGCGAAGCGCCGCCCTCTGTCCAGGCGCCGGCGGCCTCGGCGTCCAGAATAAAGACCGGTAGGATCGGGCGATCGGCCACGGCATGCAGCGCCGGGTTATCGGCAAGGCGCAGGTCCTGGCGGAACCAAAGAAGGGCAGGCTTGGGCATGGCCCGCATGTAATGCCTGCCCAGCCCGGCGGAAAGCACCCGGTTGCGTTATGCGGGTGGGCGCTGCCGATCCGCGGCGCGAAAAACCTTGCGGCCGGATGCCTTGATCGCCTCATGGTGCTGGTAAATCCACCACATCGCATCCACCACATCGCGGCGGAGCGGCGTGGTCGCATCACCCGAAATCACGCTTTCCACATCCAGCGCCAGGATTTGGCGGCTGAGCGCAACCCGTTCCGCGTCATTGTCAATCACGCGCAGCGCCGCGGCGATATACTCATCCTCGTTCTGGGCAATCATCCATTCCGGCATGCCAAGCCGGCGCAGCATCATGGAATCGAGACGCGCGGGCAAATCAGGCCCTTCAAGCGTGATCAGCGGTATGCCCTGACGGAATGAATCAACAACGCCATTCAGACCGCCAAAGGGAAAGGGGCTGAGATTGATATCACACGCATTAACATCCGCGAGGTAATCATTGTAGCGCTTGATCGGATAGATGATGCTGCCCGGCAAGTACCGGTTGAACAGGCGCCGCGTTGAAAGCAATTCCAGGCCGCCGACATTCGGAAAGACATGGAATTCCACCGGTCGGCGTGCCTTCTCCCTGATCTTGCGCAAGACGCCAAGGAAATGCGGATTGAGCTTCAGCAGATTTGAAGGCAGCGCCACGCGCAAGGGGTTTGCGATTTCGCGGATGATGGGCGGCAGCGGCGTGTAATGCGGTGATCTCTCAAAAATCAGGCTCTCATCCGGCAGCAGCACCAATTGTTCGGAGAGCAATTCCGGGTCCCCGACAAACCCCTGCTCGGTGAAATAGTAATCAATCGTGTCGCAGAAAGTGGAAGCACAATGCCCAAGTCCCACGATCTGTACTGGTGCCAGCCGGAAATTGGCGAGTACCGGCCCCCAATGCCGCATGCCCACGCTCAGCCAGAAGATCATATCGGGGGCGATTGCCTTGATCTGATCGGCAAGCTTGTTGAAGTACCCGGTACCGCCTTCGCGCTTGAAGGTCTGGACCTCGTCGAACAAGGCCTCCACATGGCTATCGGGTGCCGATCCCTCGGTCACCAGTACCAGGCGAAAACGCTGGCGCAACTGGCGCAGATATTGCCCGAAATAGCGATACTGCACGTGGTTGGAATGCATGATCTCGGCAGCGATCAGCAAGGTCGGGCGGGTCTTCAAGGCGCGACTGGCGGGCAGCGCCGCGTCGCTGAGGCCGATACTCTCAGCCCACTGGCGTAGCACGCGGTTCAGCACCGGCTTGATGGCGTGCTTGTCGCGCGCGCCGGCATAGGAACACAGCATCCAGGCCGCCGAGAGCAAGACCAAATGATCCACCGAAAGCGGCAGCGGCACGGGTTTGAGCCGCCCGGCGAGGCTCACCAATTCTTCGCGCCGGCGGTGCCCGGCTTCGGTGAGGATGGGCTTTTGCGAAACCAGCCCCATCGCCACCAACAGCGCGAGCGGCGCGGGGGCTTCCAACAGGGCGCGGACATCAATAGGCAGCGCCGAATCCACGGAAAACAGCAGCCAAGCCTTCGAAAAAGCCCGCCTGTCTTCCTGGAAAAGGCGCCTGAGCCCGTCAGTATCGCTGGCGCCCAGCATGCGCAGGATGTGGTCCGAGTTGCCAAAGCCGCTGATGGCAAGCACATGATCCAAAACGCGCCCATAGGCAGCCAGGCGCAGCGCGACGCTGTCATTAAACGCAAAAGCAGGATCGGTCAGGATGCGCGCCACGGCTGCGGCGAGCCGTGTCGCCAGCACCTCGGTCGGTTGTGGCGCTTCTGGCGTGGCGAGTTCTTCAAGGCTGGTTCCGGCCGCAATTCGCCGTATCGTTACAAGCAATAGCTCCATCGCCCCCGCTGGGTTGCGGATGGCGGCGTTTTCCAGACTGGCAAGGGCGCTTTCAGGCATGGCTTGCTTCGGATGCGGCGCAGGCGCAAGCCTTATGGGCTGTGCGGCCCAGCGCGGCAAGGGAATGATAACGGTGTCAAGCGTGACCCGTCGCCCGGATCACGCAGGGAAGGGCAGCGCCTATTTCGGCGCCACCACCATGACCATCTGGCGGTTTTCCAGCTTGGGCATTTGTTCGACCTTCACCAATTCGGTCAGGTCATTTCGGATGCGTTCCAGCACCTTCACGCCCAATTCCTGGTGCGCCATTTCGCGGCCCCGGAAGCGCAAAGTCACCTTCACCTTGTCGCCTTCGCCGATGAAGTTCTTCATCTGCTTCATTTTCACATCGTAATCATGGTCATCAATATTCGGGCGAACCTTGATTTCCTTGATTTCGACGACCTTCTGCTTCTTGCGCGCCTCATTGGCCTTTTTCTGCTGCTCGTATTTGTATTTCCCGTAATCCAGGATCTTGCAGACAGGCGGCACCGCATTGGGCGAGATTTCCACCAGATCAAGCCCCACATCATAAGCGCGGATCAGCGCTTCGCGGGCGGACATGACGCCGATCATCTCTCCCGCATCATCAATCAAGCGCACCTGCGGGACGCGGATTTCATCATTGATACGCGGGCCTTCACGCGCGGGGGCCTGCGGGGCGGCGGGCATAGGGGGACGAGCTATGGTAGTCTCCTGTCGAGGTTGTCAGAACGGCACATTTATGGGCTTTTGCGGCGCTGTCTGCAAGTTTCGCCCGGGGTTTTGGCCGCCCAGGCGATGGAAATCGCGCCTGATTGTGACTTTGCTACCGCAAATCCGGCGGCGTTGCCTCCGCGGCCAGTAGCGCCACGGCATCAGCCAGCTTCAGCGTTTCCTGATCCCGCCCCGGTAGGCGGCGGAGCACGATGGTGCCTTCTTCAGCCTCTCGCCGGCCAATCACGGCCAGGATGGGCACGCGCTGGTCAATATGATCCACCACCTTGCGGTTGATTTTCTCATTGCGGAGGTCAAGGGCAACCGCGACGCCGGCCTTTTGCAAAGCGGCGGCAGCCTGACGGGCAAAGGGTGCCGCTTCATCCACAATGGTCGCCACCACCACCTGCACGGGGGCAAGCCAAAGCGGGAAGCGCCCGGCATGTTCTTCGATCAAGATGCCAAGGAAGCGTTCAAAAGACCCAAGGATGGCGCGGTGCAGCATGACGGGGCGACGGCGGGAGCCATCTTCCGCGACATATTCCGCATCCAACCGCTCCGGCAGCACGAAATCCACTTGCAGCGTGCCGCATTGCCAATCCCGGCCAATGGCATCGCGCAGCACGAATTCCAGCTTGGGGCCGTAGAAGGCGCCCTCACCGGGATTCAATTCATATTCAACGCCCGCGATGCGGCAGGCATCCTTCAGCGCGCCTTCCGCCTGATCCCAGACCGAATCCGTCCCCGCGCGCCGCGCCGGGCGGTCAGAAAATTTCACGCGGAATTCGGTGAAGCCGAAATCGCGGTAAATGGAAGACAGCAGCGCCACAAACCGCACCGTCTCATCCGCGATCTGTTCCTCGGCGCAGAAGATATGCGCATCATCTTGGACGAAGCTGCGCACGCGCATAATGCCATGCAGGGCGCCCGAGGGTTCATAGCGATGGCAAGCGCCGAATTCCGCCATGCGCAAAGGCAATTCGCGATAGGAACGCAAGCCCTGATTGAAAATCTGCACATGGCAGGGGCAATTCATCGGCTTTAACGCCAGCACGCGATCCTTTTCGTCTTCATCTTCCACCCGGGCGACGAACATGTTTTCGCGGAATTTTTCCCAATGCCCGGAAGCTTCCCAGAGCTTCCGATCCACCAATTGCGGCGTCTTCACTTCCTGATAATCGGCAATATCCAACCGCCGGCGCATATAGGCTTCCACGGTGCGATAAAGCCGCCAGCCCTTGGGGTGCCAGAAGACCGAGCCCACCGCCTCATCCTGCAAGTGGAACAGGCCCATTTCCTTTGCGATCTTGCGGTGGTCGCGCTTTTCCGCTTCTTCTAACTGCAACAGATAGGCATCGAGTTCCTTCTGGTCGCGCCAGGCGGTGCCGTAAATCCGGCTCAACATGGCGTTGCGGTGATCGCCGCGCCAATAGGCGCCGGCCACCTTCATCAGCTTGAAGGCAGTGCCGATATCGCCCGTGCCGCGCATATGCGGGCCGCGGCACAAATCGGTCCAGGCACCTTGCTTGTAGATGCTGATGATCTCGGATTTCGGCAAATCCTGGATCAATTCGGCCTTGTAGCGTTCGCCCTTGTCGGTGAAGAAGCGAATCGCATCTTCGCGGTCCCATTCTTCACGCATAAAGGCATCATTGCGCGCGATGATTTCACGCATTTTGGCTTCAATCGCGGCGAAGTCTTCCGGCTTGAATGGCTCATTGCGTGCGAAATCGTAATAGAAGCCGTTCTCAATCGAAGGGCCGATGGTGACTTGCGTGCCCGGATAAAGTTCCTGCACTGCTTCGGCCAGCACATGGGCGCAATCATGGCGGATCATCTCAAGCGCTTCGGGATCGCGGCGCGTGATGAAGCGCAGCTTGGCGTCCTGGGTAATGCTGGCCGAAAGATCGCGCAGCTTGCCATCCACTTCCATGGCCAGCGCCGCCTTGGCCAGGCCCGGGCCAATGGCGGCCGCGATAGTCGTGCCCGTCACCGCGCCGTCAAATTGGCGGATGGAACCATCGGGCAGGGTAATCGCGGGCATGAACAGCGTCCTATTGGTTGAAGAGAGGCCGGACCATGGGCAGAGGCCCCTTCCCGGTCAAGCCGTTACGGCGGTTTGGTTGATCAAATCCTGAAGGGCGGCCTGCACATCGGCGACCGGCAGGCTGGCCAAGGGCTGGCGCCGCAGCACCGCCACAAGCGGGCCGCGCGGGGCACAAAGGGCGGGATCGCTATCCTCACCAAACAGGGCAAGCGTCGGGCAGCCAGCCACGGCGGCCAGATGGGTCGGGCCGGTGTCATTGCCGATGCAAAAGGCTGCGCGGCGGGCAAGGGCGGCGATATCGGCGAAGCTTGTCATGCCTGTCAGGTCATGCGTGCCGGGGACGGTTTGCGTGATGGCCGCGCCCAGGCTGGCCTCAGTCGGGCCGCCCAGGATCACGGCCGGGATATCCAGCGCCGCCGCCAAGGCCGCGAAATGCGCGACAGGCCAACGCTTGGCCGGCCTGCCGGGGGAAGCGCCCGGGATCAGCAGCGCAAAGCGATCCGGCAAGCTGAAGCGCCCGATATCGGCATCCAGCCAATCAAGCGTGGGGGTTGGGAAATGGCTGATCCCGACCATTTCCAATTGTTCCCGCTGGCGTTCGACCGTGTGCATGAAATCCCGGCGCGGATTGGCATGCGGGTGGGAAGCGCCGGGGGCGATGCCGGACCATTCCACGCCGCGCCCGACCAGCCAGCGATAGCGCGATGACCGGTCAGAGGTCTGCAAATCATAAACCCGATCAAACCGAGCGCCGCGCAATTGCCGGCCTAAGGCCCAAAGCCCGGCGAGGCCCCGCGGTCGGCCATTTTCCCAAACCTGGTCAAACCAGGGTGCCTGCCGCGCCAGGGGCGCGAAGGGCGGCGTCGTCAGCAGCGTAATCTCTGCCCCCGGGTGATGGGCGCGAATCGCGGCAAACGGCCCGAAGGCTTGGGCGAAATCCCCCAATGCACCCAGCTTGATCACCAGGATAAGTGGCTTCATCGCAGCACTTCCCGATAGACGGCGATGGTCGCTGCCTGCATGGCGGCTGTCGTATAGCCGGAAAGCACTGCCGCCCGCGCCCGCGCACCAAGCGCCGCGCGTTCCTCTGAAGGCAGGGCAAGCGCCTTGCCGATGGCGTCTGCCAGTGCCGCGGCATCGCCGGGCGGGGTACGCCAGCCTGTCACGCCCTCGGCCACTGTTTCGCGGGGCGCGCCAAGGTCACTCGCGATTACGGGTCGCGCCATGGCTTGGGCTTCGATCACGGTGCGGCCAAAGGCTTCCGCATCGGTAGAGGCATGGATAACGACATCCGCCAGCATCAGCGCCGCCGGCATGTCATTGGCGTGGCCTACAAGCCGCACGCGATCCGTGAGCCCCAGGCTTTCAATGCGGGCCAGCAGTTCTGCCTTGAAAGCCGGGCGTTCTTCCGCATCGCCCACCAGCAGGGCAAGCGAATCGTCGGGCAGCCGCGCCATGGCTTCCACCAGCACCATCTGCCCCTTCCAGCGCGTCACGCGCGCCGGCAGCATGATGATGGGCGGTCCTTCGGGCAGGCCCCAAGCGGTGCGTAGCGCCGCCAGCCTTTCGGGGCTCACCAGATCAGGGTCAAAGCGCCGAGGGTCAACGCCGCGCGGGATCACGCGCAGCCTCGCCTCCTCCATCCCATGCCGGGCGCGGATCAGATCAGCGATAAAATGGCTGATGGCAATCACGCGATCACCGCGCGCCATGACGGAATTATAGAAGCGCTTGCCGGGGAAGCCTTCATTATAGGCGCCGTGATAGGTGGTGACGAAGGGCAGCCTTTCGCGCCGTGCCGCCAGTAGCGCTGACCAGGCCGGCGCACGCGAACGCGCATGGATCAGCGCCACCCCTTCCGCCCGCGCCAGCGCCGTGAGTGCCGCAGCATTGCGCCAAAGGGCGCAGGGGGATTTGGCCGTCAGCGGCAGGGTGATGTGCCTGGCGCCCAGCGCTTCCAGGGCCGGCACCATCTCCCCGCCCGCCGAGGCGACTATGGCGCGAAACCCTGCGGCGATTTGTGCCTCGGCAATCTCAAGCGTGCCGCGTTCCACGCCCCCGGAGCGGAGCGCGGGCAGCACCTGCAGCAGGGCGGGCGGTTGGGCGAGCATCGCGTAGCGTTAGCGCGGAATGGCGCCAAGGGCGACCATCGCCCGCGACAAAACCCCTTGCGGGCGGGCAGGAGGGGCGGCAATGAAGGCGCCGTGACCCTCTATTACGCCGCCATGGTGCTGCTTTCTATCGGCGCCTTCATCCATTCCAAAAGCCCGGCGCCGGAAATGCGCCCGGAATCCGAGGCCGCGTCCAGCTTTTGGCTTTGGCTGTCGCGCGCGGCCTTCGTGACCTGGATTGCGCTGATTGTCTGGGGCTTCCGCGAATTGCATTGGTCCCAGCCAGTGGCGGCGGTGATGGTGTCCTTGGTGGGCAATGCGGTGATCGCCATGCGCGGCCCGCGCAACGCCTGGCCTTTGCTGTCCATGGTTTTCAGCGGGTTGGGGCTGGCGGCGGCCGCGATTATTCTATTCGCCTGGGAGCCGCCGGGTTAACCCGCCGGGATCAGCTTCACCCGCCGGCCATCCACCCCAAGCGCCAATTTGCCGGAACGTAGCGCCAAAGCGGCTTCCCCAAAGACTTCCCGCCGCCAGCCATGGAGCGCCGGCACATCATCCTGCCCGGTCGCGAGCTTTTCCAGATCATCACCCGAAGCAAGCAGCCGCGGCGCTACGTCATGCTCCTCAGACTTCGCCGATAGAAGCACCTTGAGCAAGGCAACCAGCGCGGGGGAGGGCGGCGGGCCGGGCTTGTCCTTCTGCAATTGCGGCAATTCTTCTTCCCGCAAGGCACGCGCCTGGCGGATGGCGGCGAGCAGCCCCTCGCCGGATTTGCCCTTGGCGAAATTCTCCGAAATGCCCCGCGCGCGGGTGAGCTCCGCCGGGCTATCGGGCATGGTGGCCGCGATTTCCAGCAGCGTATCATCCTTCACCAGCCGCTGGCGCGGGATATTGATGCGCTGGGCCTCACGCTCCCGCCAGGCGGCGATGGCGCGCAAAACGCCGAGAAACCGCCGGTTTGACGTGCGCGGGCGAAGCTTTTCCCAGGCCGTGTCCGGGTCGGTCAAATAGGTCGCGGGATCGGCGAGTGCTGCCATTTCCTGCCCCACCCAATCAATCCGGCCTTCCCGTTCGAGCCGCAGCGTGAGGGAGACGAAAATCTTCCGCAAATGCGTCACATCCGCCGCCGCATAGGCCAATTGGCTATCGGAAAGGGGCCGGGCCGACCAATCACTGAAGCGATGCGCCTTATCTATCTGCACCCCGGCGAGGGACCGGCAAAGCGAATCATAGGAAGCCTGATCGCCGAAACCGGCCACCATGGCGGCGATTTGGGTATCGAAAATCGGATAGGGCACGGCGCCGAATTTCAGCAGAAAAATTTCCACATCCTGCCGGGCGGCGTGAAACACCTTCACGACATGGGGATTGGCCATCAATTCGCCGAGCGGGCCGAGATCGAGCCCCGGCGCCAGGGCATCAACCTCGGCTACCTCATGCTGGCCGGCCAATTGCACCAGGCAGAGCTCCGGCCAATAGGTGCGTTCGCGCATGAATTCCGTGTCCACGGTCACGAAGGGCTCATGCTTCAGCCGGTCACATAGCGCGGCGAGGCTGCCGGTATCCGTGATCAGGGTGGGGCTTTGGTCGGCTGCCGGGGCGGCATGGCGGCGATTCATACCGGTTTCTTACAGGGGCAGCGGCGCCTGGGAAAGCGGTGGGGTTGACAGAAGCCACGCCCTGGGGCGCTTTCCCCCGCCTTTCCCGTCATTTAGGATGAATTTTCGCCATGCATGCCTATCGTACCCATCATTGCGGCGCGCTTCGCGCTACCGATGCCGGCTCCACCGCGCGGCTTTCCGGCTGGGTGCACCGCAAGCGCGACCATGGCAGCTTGCTGTTCGTTGATTTGCGCGATCATTACGGCATGACGCAATGCGTGGTGGCGCAGGGTTCGCCCGTGCTGAAGCTGCTGGAAGAACTCCGCCCCGAAAGCGTGATTACGGTGACAGGCGATGTGGTGCCGCGCGAAGCCGGCACGGTGAATGCCAAGCTGCCGACGGGCGCGATTGAACTTCGCGTGCGCGACGTGGAAGTGCAATCCTCCGCCGAAGTGCTGCCCATTCAAGTGGCGGGTGATGCTGAATTCCCCGAGGAACTTCGCTTGCGCTATCGCTTTTTGGATTTGCGGCGGGAGCGGCAGCATCGCAATCTGATGCTGCGCAGCCAGGTGATTTCTTCCATCCGCCGGCGGATGATTGATCAGGGCTTTACGGAATTCCAAACCCCGATCCTCACCGCATCCAGCCCTGAAGGCGCGCGGGACTTCTTGGTGCCGGCACGGCTGCATCCGGGCAAGTTCTATGCGCTGCCGCAGGCGCCGCAGCAATTCAAGCAGCTTTGCATGGTGGCGGGGTTTGATCGCTACTTCCAAATCGCGCCCTGCTTCCGTGATGAGGCTTCGCGCGCGGATCGAAGCCCCGGCGAATTCTACCAGCTTGATTTCGAAATGTCCTTTGTGACGCAGGAAGATGTCTTCGCCGCGATTGAGCCCGTGCTGGCCGGCGTGTTTGAGGAATTTTCGGATTGGACCGGCACGAAGCGCGCCGTGACGCCGGCGCCCTTCCCGCGCATTCCCTATCAGCAGGCGATGTTGGAATATGGATCGGACAAGCCGGATTTGCGTAATCCGATCAAGATCACCGATGTCAGCACATATTTCGCGGGTGGCGGCTTTGGCTTGTTTGCCAAGGTTACCGCTTCGGGTGGTGTCGTGCGGGCCATTCCGGCGCCTGGCGCGGGTGAAAAGCCAAGGAGCTTCTTTGATGGCATGAATGATTGGGCCAAGGAGCAAGGGGCGCCTGGCTTGGGTTACATCATCTTCGAGCGACTAGATCCAAAGTCTCGCGAAGCTAGTGAACGAGAATACCAGACCCACGCCTACGATGATCGTATGTTCCAGGCACCGGACCACGCTGCAGGGCTAATTGTTGGCAAAGGCCCGATTGCAAAAAATCTTGATCCTTCTGCCGTAGAACATATCCGTTTGGAATGTGGCCTTCAGGCCGGTGACGCGGTGTTCTTCGCCGCAGGCAAGCCCGATGATGCTGCAAAGCTGGCTGGCAAGGCGCGTAATCGGCTTGGTGAACAACTCGGCCTTCTGGAAGAAAATGCCTACCGCTTCTGCTGGGTCACGGATTTCCCCATGTATGAACGGAATGAAGACACTGGCCAGATCGAATTCAGCCACAACCCTTTCTCCATGCCGCAAGGCGGGCTTGAAGCGCTGAATTCCATGGACCCCTTGGACATCAAGGCCTTCCAATACGACATCGTCTGCAACGGGATTGAGCTTTCATCCGGTGCCATCCGCAACCATCGCCCGGATATCATGATCCGCGCCTTTGAAATTGCGGGCTATCCGGCGGAAGAAGTGGAACACCGCTTCGGCGGCATGCTGAATGCCTTCCGCTATGGCGCACCGCCGCATGGTGGCTCGGCCCCCGGCATTGACCGAATTGTGATGCTGATCGCCGATGAACCCGCGATTCGTGAGGTGATCCTGTTCCCCATGAACCAGCAGGCGGAAGATTTGATGATGGGCGCGCCGGCCCGCGTGCCGCCGGAACGGCTCAAGGAATTGCATATCAAGTTGGATCTGCCGCCGGTGAAGGGTAGCAAGCCGGGCTGATCCGTCGCCCGGAAATTTTATTGTGAAAGATCAATTCTGATCGGCCGAAATCGGCTATATCAGACGAAAGCGGCCCCTGCCGCCCGGAGTATCCGATGCGGTTTTCTGCCCTGCTGGCCCTTGC
>JADCEX010000396.1 GCA_020249825.1 Roseomonas sp. | reverse complement strand
GGGGCGCGCCGTGATCACGGCGGCGGAATCTGCGCCCGATTCCCTGCTGAACCCCTTGCCCCGCGCGGCATTGCTTTCTACACACTAACTCAAGCGCCAAGATTTGGGGAAAGCCATGGCTGAGAAAGAACATTATGATTTCGTCGAAGTGACCTCCGCCGATATTCTCGCGGATCGCCGTGGCGGCTGGGAAGATTTCACGCGCTTTGTCACCTGGTCCACCGGCGCCATCATTGTGGTGCTGGTGCTGATGGCGATTTTCCTGGTCTGACGCCTGGCACATGACACATCGAAAAGGGGCGGTTTGGACCGCCCTTTTTGTTGTGTGACTATCCTCGCGCCATCAGCCGCGCCGTCTCGGCCTCAATCTGCGCCTCCAGCGTTTCCATCAATGGCTTGCGTGCCAGCCCTGCCGGCAGGGCTGGCAGGATTGAGATCGCAATCACCCCCGGCGTCTTGTGAAAGGCGCGCCTTCCCCAATGTCGCCCGCTATTGGTCGCCACCGGATAGCAGGGCACGCCGCTACCCATGACCAGCGCGGCTACGCCGGGTTGATAGGTTACCCTTTCGCCGGGTGCTGAACGCGTGCCTTCTGGAAAAATCACCAAGGGCCGGCCTTCATCCAACACGCGCTTGGCATCGCGCACCATGGCGCGCAGCGCCGTGCCCCCGCCATCGCGATCCACCGCGACCGCCCCGCTATGGCGCGCCACGCGCCCCCAAAAGGGCAGGTTCAGCAATTCGCGCTTCAGCACGTAATTCGGCTGTTCCAACAGCGCGAGCCAGACAAAGGTATCAAAGGCCGATTGGTGTTTTGAGGCAATGATCGCCGCCCCCGGCGCGATATTCTCCAAGCCGGTCACTTCAACGCGAATGTTGCAAATGACGCGCAGCAACCAGATGATGAGGCGCGACCAAAGCTGGATGAAGCGGCGGATGAAGCGCGGATGGAAGGGCAGCAACACCATCGCGACAATCGCGCCAAGGGCCGTGATGGTTATGAAAAGCGCATTGAAGATGAAGGAACGCAGCCAGATCATATTCGCCTTCCACCGAATATCGCCGAAAGCCCAAGCTCGGCGCCCAGGAACTTCATGTATTCGCCAAGCAGCAACCCCCAATTGCGCGGCTGCCAAAAGGCACCTTCCGCGCGCAGCCTGGCGGGTGTGACGGGATGCGCCTGCACGCGCAAGCCCGGCATGGCGCGGCGCAATTCCGCACGCGCGCGCGGCATGTGGTAGCCCGCCGTTACCAGGGTGATCGTTTTTATGCCGCGCAGGCTTGCCCAGGCGGCGATTTCCACCGCATTGCCGCGGGTGGACGCCGCGGCATGGCCAAGCTCCACCCGCCCTTGCAGCTTCGCGGGATCAAGCCCCGCCCCGCGCGCCAGATCGGCAAGTCGCGATTCTGGATGCACGCCGGAGACAAAAAGCCGCAGCGCCAAGCCTTCATCGAGCAAGCGAAAGCCGGTCTCCACACGCTCTGTCCCCCCGGTCAGCACCACAATGGCGTCCGCCGCGCTGCTATGCGTGGCGGGTTCCTGCACGGCGCGCAGGAACCAGATGAAGCCACCAAGCCAAAGCAGCAGCGGCACCAAAGCCAGGAACCAAAGCCGCCGCAGCTTCATGGCAGGCGCCGCAGCCACAATAGAATGCTCGCTATCGTCGCGGCCCAGGCAATCAGCGCGGCCGAGAGCGGGATGGCGGCAAGGCCCAAAAGTGGCAGGTCCTGCGCGGTAATCTCGGGCAGCATGGGCCCGGCAAGCTGCAACAGCGCCCAAACCACGCCGACCGCTAAGCCCACCCCCAGAATCGCCCCCAGCAGCGCAAGCCAGGCGGTTCGGCGCGCGAAACGCCCGGCGATATCGCGATCCGCCGCGCCCAGCATATGCAGCACCATTACGGAATCCCGCCGCGCCGCGATGCCCGCGCGCACCGCAAGCACCACCACCGAAGCCCCCACCAGCGCTACCAGCGTCAGCACCGCCAAGGCAGCGGCTGAAACAGCGCGCGCCACCGCGGCAAGCCGCGCGACAAACACCCCATGCGCTTCCGTCACCGCTCCGGGCACGGCTTCGGCCACCCTATCGCCAATCAGCACCGGGTCAGCGGCCAGATCGGCCAGGCGCAATTCAATCACGCCGGGCAGCGGCAGCCCGGCGACATCCCCCAGCCAGGGGCGCAGCAATTCCGCCATCCGGCCAGGGTCCACCGCCTGCGCTTCGCGCACCGCCGGCAGGGCGCGCAACGCCCCAAGCGCCGCTTCCATACGCGCTGGCGTCGGGTTTGGAATTTGCACCGTGACGGCCGCATTGGCGCCTTGCTGCCAGCGCTTGGCCAATTGGCTGACAGCCTCATGCCCGGCCAGCGCACAGGTGGCGAAAAGCGCCATGGCGGCAATCAGCGCCACCAGCAGCCGGTCCGCCAGCGCGCCGCGCAGGCCAATCGGGTCCCCCCTGCCGCCTGCGTCACGGCGCATCAATGACGCGGCCTTCTGACAGGGTGATCACGCGTGCCGGGTGGCGCGCGGGCAAATCCTCGGAATGCGTCGCAACCACAATCGCGGTGCCAAGCCTGTTCATTTCCACAAACAGCGCAATCAGCCGGCGGGCTTCGAACACATCCAGCTCCGAGGTCGGTTCATCGGCGATCAGCAAGGCGGGGCGCGTGATGATGGCGCGCGCAATGGCGATGCGCTGCTGTTCGCCGCCGGAAAGCTCAGCCGGCGCACGCCCTGCCTTTGCCGCAAGGCCGAGCCAATCAAGGATTTCATTGACATCTTGCCTGACGGCGGCTTCTGCCCGGCCAGCCAGCCGCAGCGGCAGCGCCACATTATCCCAGGCGGATAAATGCGGCAGCAGGCGAAATTCCTGATGCACCACGCCGATCTTGCGCCGAAGGGGCGGGAGTGCGGCGCGTTCCGCCTGCCCGATATCGGTCCCCAGCACCGAAACCACGCCTCTTGAGGGGCGAATGGCGGCCTGCATCAGCCTGAGGATAGAACTTTTCCCCGCCCCCGAAGGCCCCAGCAGCCAGGTAAAGCTGCCTTCCCCCAGGGCGAAGGAGATATCGCGCAAGGCCTCCTGCCCCGGGCCGCCCTGGGGTGTTGGATAGGCCAGCCCGACGCGCCCGAATCTCACCATGGGGCTTGTTTCGCATGGCAGGGGCTTCGGGCTCAATCTTTCGCTTGCCGAGAAGCCTTCCGTGACGGAAAATAGGCGCATGTTGATCGAATGTCCGAATTGCGCTGCCGGGTATCAGATGCCCCCGCGTCTGTTGCGCGACCGCTCGCGCCCGCTGCGCTGCGGCCAATGCGGGACGGTGTTCCCCATCCCGGAACCGCCCCGGCCCGCGGAGGAGCCTGCGACCTTCCGCACGCCTGAACCGCCGCCGCCTTTACCGATGGTGGAGGAACCACGCCGCGCGCCAACGCCGCTCGCCGAGGAGCCACGACCCGAGCCTATGGCGCCGCCGGATCCCCCGGCCGAGGCGGCGCAAAGGGCATTATCGCGCGGGCTGCGTGCGGCCTGGGCGGCTTCCATTGCGCTGCTGATCGGCGGCGGGCTTACCGCCATTATTCAGCGCGATGCGGTGATGGAAGCCTGGCCGCCGGCGGCGCGGTTGTTTGCGGCGCTCGGCCTGGGGTGAACGGGATAGGGGAGGAAGGGCGCAATGACCCGTGACGAGTTTGAAGCCGAGCTGAAACGCGATGGCTATGGCGTGTTTTACGGTGGTTTCCGCGCCAATGAAGAAAACCCCGAACATGGCCATGATTGGGATGCAAGGCTGATGGTGATTGGCGGTGAAATCACCATCACGCGCGATGGCAAGGCGGAGACCTTTCGCCAGGGTGATATCTGCGCCGTGCCGGCGAATTACCCGCATGCTGAGAAGGTCGGCCCACAGGGTGTGGCGCTGATTGCGGGGCGGAAGGCGGTTTGAGGGGCTAATCCCTGCGCTGGCAGTGCTTGGCGGCGGCCGCTCAGTGCAAGGCGAGGGTTTCCATCAGGCGCTTTTCGATTGCCCCTGATGGGTTCCGGCGGCGAATAGCGATTGCCAATCCCGCCCGGCGTCGGATGATTGCGTGAGTTTCCCAGCAGGCCTTCATAGCCGCTGGGCAAAACCGAGCCGACGATGTTGAGGCCACGGACATAAAGCGTGGCGCCGACTGGTGAGTGGAGCAGATCGCGTTCAGATGGAATCATCTGAACGGGTGAAGATGCTCGCAAAACAACGACGTAAAGCCTGTTGCGGGAACCTACGTGAATGCAATATGCTCCAGTCCGTCCGGATGCCGCCAAATGCTTTCTGGCCTTGTCCCAACAGAAAGGCGCAGGACAGCAAAACAGTCAAAACCGCCTTCCATCATGACCCCAGGGCGGATCAATTCCCGCGCCCCCGAAAAGGTATTCATTGCCGGGGCTGCATAGCCCCCGAAAAAAACGGGGCAGCTGAACGCGAAACGGCAGATTTGGCCGCTGCTTTGTACCAAACATCACAGAGTTCTTGCCCCAGTTGTGCTGAAAACCTCCTGACGGGTGTGGACCCGCCGAGTTTCGGTGACGTTTTTTGGCCGCGGGAGGTGTCTTGATGCGTATATTGCAACGGGAGGAAGGCGAGGCATCTGTTACCGGAAGCCCCAATCTTCACTTTTTTGCCGCAAAGCCGTTCGTTGCGGATTTCCATTCTTGGCGAGCAACGCGCCCTGGTCGCGGATTTGGGGTCTTATCTTGAACAGCACCATCTGGCGGTTAGCCATTGTGCCACGTTCGGCGAATTGCTTTCAGGCCTTGAAGCACATGAATATTCACTGCGACCTGATATTGTGATCCTGCAGGTGGGGAGCATGCTGAACAGCGCGCTGGGCTACCTGCACCAGATACGCGGGCGGTCTGATGTGTTCTGCATCGTGCTTGGCATGGATTATGATGAAGCAGCCAGGGTAGCGCTGCTTGAAGCGGGATGCGATGCATGCATGGTGATCCCAACGGGCCCAAGGGAAATCCTGGCGCGTATTCGCGCTACGCTGCGCCGCGGGCTTCCTGATTCGCGTTTGGGACGCTCCCCACAACCGGAGACGCAAACCTACCAATCAGCATCAGGCTTGCCTTCACGCATGGTCGAATTGGGGCTTGGCTGGAAGCTGTGCCTGACGCGCCGTGAGATCTATCGCCCGGATGGTACAAGCTGCTCGGCAACCACGGCAGAATTTGACCTTCTCGCCTGCCTTGTAAGGCAGCCCGGTGTGCCTGTCAGCCGCGAGCAGATATCGCAGGCAGTCTATCGGCGCAGTTGTCGCGCTGAGGATCGATCGGTGGATAACCTGATTGTACGGCTTCGCCGCAAGCTTGAACTGGACCCGAGACAACCAGAAGCGCTGCGATCCATCCGCCTGATCGGCTATATGTTCGTTGGCTTTCAAGCAGCCCCGCAGGCCAGTGAGCCGAGACTTAGCCCCCCGCACACCAGAAAAGAGCTTGGACATATGGCCAATTTGGTCCATGCGGAGGGGGCCAGGTTTCAGATGACAGCACCCGGTCTCTAACGCGTACAAGCTTCGCTGGGTACGCGCGTCTGTCTGATCCATTTTGCCGCGCTGTATCGCTTGCCCCATTCCTTAGGATAGGGGCTGGGTTGTCTGCCTGAGGGTCTGTGCGCTCCACTCAGGCAGCGTCAAGCGCTCGACAAAAACCAGGAACAGATGGGCTTCACCCTATGGTTGGAAGGGTGGGCAGAGGCATCGGCATTCTAGAACTGGCTCGGTTTGTTTGAACAGTTCTGGTGCGTTTCCTAAGTGGGTCTCTGCCTTGGTTATGCCGCCATCGGGATTGATGGCAGCGCGGTGAAATAGGCCTCGTCCGGCGTCTGCCGGTCAAGGCTCGAATGGGGCC